>CALCJM010000084.1 GCA_937967505.1 uncultured Pirellulaceae bacterium
GATTTGCCCGACTGAAACGCTGCAGACGGTCGCGCCAGAGTTGGATTCGTTGCGATTGGGAAATTCTTGGCATCGGGATCTCCTGAAGGAAATCACTTAAAATACCCCGCACGTCAACAACCGTGCTGCTGTACGCTTACGCTGCCACCACCAAACTGTGGAGCCAAAAGAAAAGCCCTCACTTCGGCAAACTCTTTCCCCTCGTTAATCCACACTCTGGCGTGCAGATGCTGGCTGGCAGATACCTGGAGAGCAAAGCCCAACAAAAGAGGTGCTTCGGAAGAATTTGTGGGTAATTTAGGCGCTTTTCTAGTCGCCGCGCGAGCCCCTCGGGACTCTGATCGACGAATGTTTTTGGTGCGAGTTTTGGATTTGGAAGCTTTAATGGCTTGGCACCGGCTTCATCACTCTGTCATCCGCCGGGGCCCATTCGCTTCGCCCGGGGTGAGCCCCGACGGATGACAGAGCGACGAAGCCTCTTTTCAAATCAAATACGATGATCAGAAAAAGCACCTTGTGAGCGTTGATGGTACAATGAGTTTGCTAACGATGCCTTTTTCGGCGATTGGCAGTTGATAGCTTACCGTTGGCGACGCTGGCAGCATCGCCAACGGATGGTAAATTCCTAACTGCCAGTTCGTCCGCTCTGCAAGATCCGCCGCAGAATCAGTCCAGCAAGCCCTTGTAGTTTCGCATCACAAGGTGACTGTCAATCTTCTGGACCAGATCAAACGCCACGCTGACCGCAATTAGCAGTCCGGTACCACCGTAGAAACTGGCCACCATAAAATCGACTTCCATCGTGGTCGAAATCAGCATCGGCACGATCGCAATCAACGCCAGAAAGCCTGCCCCCACATACGTGATACGCTCCATCACCGCATTGATGTACTCCTCGGTACGACGACCAGGGCGGTGGCCGGGAATGAAAGTCCCCGAATCCTTCATGTTGTCGCTGATCTCTTTCGGATTGAAAATGATCGCCGTCCAGAAGTAACAGAAGAAATAGATCATTCCGATGTACGTCAAGTTATAAACCATCGAGGCAGGATTCTGAAATGCCGTGCCCAGATTGGAAAACAGATTTGAGACCGGCCCACTTATGCCACCGCTCCACCGCCCAAAGAACGAGAATAACAACGGTGGAATCATCAGCAAACTTTGAGCGAAAATGATCGGCATCACACCTGCCTGATTAATCTTCAGCGGCATGTACTGCCGGGTCCCACCATACATCTTGCGGCCTCGTACGTGTTTCGCGCTTTGCGTCGGAATCCGACGTTGAGCCAACGTGATAAACACGACTCCAACCACTACCGCAATAAACATCGCGGCCAGCATAATGATTTTCTCAAGCCCTACGTTGCCGCCAGAGGTTCCCTGTAGACTAAGTGATGCGTTACCCAAAAACCCATTGAGGGCAGGCGGCATCTGAGCCACGATGCCGGCCATAATCAACAGGCTAATCCCGTTGCCGATACCGTATTCGTCAATCTGCTCACCCAGCCACATCAAAAACACGCTACCGCAGGTCATGATCAGAACCGATGTCAGTCCCCAGAAGAAAGTCAGATTCCCATTCGCATTCTGAAACTCCGGCGCGACCATGCTCTGGCCACCATCAGAATTCCCCATAATAAACCATAGATAGCCCGTCGATTGAATCAAGCACAACACCACCGTCAGATAGCGTGTGTATTCGGTCAAACGCTTCTGGCCCGCTTCACCTTCCTTTTTCAGTTCCTCAAGCGGCTTATAAACCGTTCCCAGCAACTGAAGAATAATCGATGCCGAAATATAGGGCATGATCCCCAAACCAAAGATCGTGGCGCTGGTCAGGGAACTGGCGCTAAAGATCGCTACTTTCTGAAGAAAATTGGCAACCGTCGAATCCATATTCGACGCGAAACTTGCAACCGCTTCCTGGTTGATAATCGGCAGAGGAATCTGCCAACCTACCCGGTAGATCGCCAACAAAAACACCGTCAATAAAATCTTCTGACGAAGTTCGGGAATGGTGAAGATGATCCGTAGTTTTTCTAGCATCGTCTGTTTCCTGCAATCGACTGCCACGATTCCGCGACTTCGAATTTACGGTAATTTTCAATAATGAGTGGGGCCGGGAAACCCCATGATTGACGTTTCTTCGTGCCGGACAAACCTGTCTTGGAAAGCCCCTCAGGATTGTCGTTAAAAAAGTGTCCCCCGGCAATACCGGCTGGGCGGGAGAAGGTCTTCTATAACCTAAAAAAGGCGAATTCCAAAGCCATCGATGGCCGAAATTCGCCTTCTATTTATTGGGTAAACGGGTGACTTATTTGCCAACCTTTTTAGAGCCCATCTTGTTCTTCACAACCGGCTTGGCCGTTGCCAGAACAACGCAATTGCCACCAGCCTTTTCGATTTTCTCTTTGGCCGATTTGCTGAACTTGTGAGCCGAAACCGTCAGGGCTTTGGTGATCTCACCATCACCCAGAATTTTCAATACGTCGTAGCGATAGTTCGCCAACGACTGCTCTTTGAGCGTCGCTGGCGTGACTTCCGCGCCTGCGTCGAATCGTTTTTCCAGATCGGAGACATTCACCTCACCCACAATTGGGGCAAATTTATTGAAGAATCCGCGTTTGGCGACTCGACGAATCATCGGCATCGCCCCCCCCTGAAAGGTGGGGTGCTGGGAGTGACCGGCCCGTGAACGCTGCCCCTTGTGGCCTCGTCCGGCAGTCTTACCCAGACCGGAACCCGTTCCACGTCCGAGACGCTTCCGTTTTTTATATTTGTGAATGCCTTCGTGGACATCGTTTAAAATCACAGCTGGACTCCTCTCAAGTTTTCAACATCCTCTTTGGTGCGCAGTCGAGTCAACGCCTCGATCGTTGCCTTGACCAATGTCACAGGATTGTTGCTGCCAAAGCTTTTGGTCAGGATGTTTTTGATGCCGGCGGCTTCGCAAACTGCACGAACGGCCGAACCGGCAATAATACCGGTACCAGGACCGGCGGGAAGCAGCACCACGCGGGCAGCACCGAAACGGCCATCCACACGATGAGGCAATGAATCCTCAACGATCGGCACCTTCACCATGGTCCGCATGGCTTGTTTGGTTGCTTTTTCGACGCTGGGCTGAACCTCGTTGGCTTTCCCATAGCCCCAACCGACTTTGCCTTCACCGTCTCCGCAAACGACCATGGCGGCAAAGCTGAAACGACGTCCACCTTTTACAACCGCCGCACAGCGTTTGATCTTGACCGTTCGCTCGATCGTTCCTGATTGATTGTCTTGTGCCACAATAACCTCGTTGCTATGAATGCCGACCTGTTAACCGATGGCCTGCAATAGTATTTAAAAGTCTGTTCCTAGAATTCCAGTCCGCCGGCACGAGCCGCATTGGCCAATTCTGCCAGGCGTCCGTGAAACTTAAAACTGCCGCGATCAAACTTGATCTGCGTTACGCCAGCAGCCTTCGCTCTTTCAGCGATTGCTTCACCGACTATCTTGGCCGCTTCACAGTTTCCGCCGTACTTTACTTTACCCACCAGATCCTTGTCGCGGGTGCTGGCCGACGCCAGCGTCTTGCCTGCCTCATCATCGATCAGCTGGCAATAAATATGCTTGTTACTTCGATGTACGCTCAAACGAGGGCGAGACGAATCACCGCGAATCCCCTTGCGAACCCGGTTGGTGCGGCGCCAGCGCTGTTTGTTAAGAAGTTTTTGTTGTCTCACCGTAATCTCGCTTTTGTATCTTTGTTCTGTCTGACAGACGACCGGGCGGGCTGTCTTGAAGTTTTCCGGAGCCCTAGCACTTTACCACTAAGCCTTGGCCGATTTACCCGGCTTGATCTTGACTTGCTCACCAACATACCGGATTCCTTTACCCTTGTAGGGCTCAGGCTTTCGCAGCGCCCGTACTTCCGCAGCAAACTGACCGACCTGTTGCTTGTCACAACCCTTGACATCAATGTGCGTCTGGTCAGGGCAGGTCACTTCCAGTCCGGCCGGAATCTCTTTCTTCAGCTCGTTGGCCAAACCAACACGCAACTGCAATGTCTTACCGGCCAGCTTGCAAACGTAACCAACCCCCTGCAGTTCCAGTTTCTTTTCATAGCCGTCCTTGACACCGATGATCATATTCTGAATCACCGCCCGTGTCAGACCGTGCATCGCGCGGGCGGTACGAATGTCTGCGGAACGAGTAACGGAAACGGTTTTCTCGCCCTCATCGACCTTCACCGCCAAATTGGGGGCCACAGGAAAACTGAGTTTTCCCTTGGGACCTTCGACATTGACCGCATCACCGCTGACATTGACTTTCACGCCATCGACGATGTTGATAATTTTGTTGCCAATACGTGACATGGTTTCTTTCCAATCGCTGCGACCGAAGCGGCCGCGAACTACTACGTTGTCTTGTTTTCATCTCGCCATCGACTGCGCGATGGCCCTGATTAAATTATCAAATCTGCTGTCGGACAGGCAAACCTTAGGGTTTACCAGCACGACCAGATCTACCAAATCTCGCACAACACTTCGCCACCAACCTTCTGCTGGCGGGCTTCGCGATCGCTCATCACGCCCCGGCTGGTGCTGAGAATCGAGATTCCCAAACCATTAAGTACCGGACGCAAGTCTTTGGCACTTCGGTAAACACGACAGCCAGGTTTGCTAATGCGTTTTACGTGCCGAATTACCGTCTCGCCACTGGGTCCATATTTTAAATCAATGTGCAGCTGGCCAACCGGAGCAGCCTCTTCAGCCTTCCAGTCCCAGATGAAACCTTCGCGCTTGAGCACGTCAGCAACACCAGATTTCATCTTGGAAATTGGCATATCAACATTGGGCCGTTCCACGCTCACAGCGTTGCGGATGCGGGTAAGCATGTCGGCAATCGGGTCAGTCATCATAGTCGTATAGTTTCCCTTACCTTGCCTTTACCAACTTGCCTTGCGGACGCCGGGAATCAACCCTTTGTCTGCAAGGTTGCGAAAGCAAATTCGGCAGATTCCAAATTTACGGTAGACGCCACGGGGACGGCCACACAATTTGCATCGACGTTCGCGACGCACCGAATATTTCGGCTGCCGATTCGCTTTGGCGATTTTTGATTTTCGTGCCACAGCAGAAGCCTGTTGTTTAAAAAATGAGTCACTGCGCCGAGGTCAACCGACCACGGCAATAATTTGTTCAATACTTACGCCGACTGCTTGGCCGCATCTTCTTTGAAGGGCATGCCAAACATTCGCAGCAATTCCCGACCGCCTTCGTTATCCCGAGCCGTGGTCACGAACACGATGTTCATGCCCTGAGTCCGGGTGAATTTGTCAGGGTTGAGTTCCGGGAAAACCAGGTACTCGTTCAGGCCCAAGCTATAGTTGCCGTTGCCATCAAACGCTTTGGAACTGACCCCGCGAAAGTCGCGTACACGCGGCAAAACCAGCGTAAACAGTCGGTCCATGAATTCGTACATCCGGTCACCTCGCAGGGTAACCTTGCAGCCAATCGCCTGACCTTCACGTAAACGGAAGTTCGCAACCGATTTACGCGCCTTGGTAATTACAGGCTTCTGGCCCGCAATCCACCCCATCGCGTCGTTGGCATCAGCCAGTTCTTTCTTGTCTTGGGTCGCCTCACCGACGCCCATGTTGATCACGATCTTTTCCAACTTTGGTGTCGCGTGGATGTTGGTGCACCCCAGCTTCTTGCCAATCGATTCGCGAATCTCGCTAATGTATTTTTGTCTCAGTCGAGCAGCCATTGTGCCGTTTCTTCTCCCGGAATCCGGGTAAATGTGGTAGCTGATGATTCCAGCAACCGGTCTTTGTGGTACCGACGAATCGGCATTGTTCTGTTTCTAAAGCTCTCTTTGATTACGCCGCCCCGGAAGCATTTCCAGCCAGAACAGCCTCTCAAACTAGATCACCTCGTTGGCCAACGAAACAATCTTCATGAACTTCTTCTCGCGAAGCTCGCGGGCAACCGCACCAAAGATACGCGTTCCACGCGGGTTGCGATCCTTGTCGATCAAAACCGCCGCGTTGTTGTCAAACTTGATATAGCTACCGTCCTCGCGACGGGTTTCCTTCTTCACCCGCACGACCACGGCCTGCACGACGGATTTCTTTTTCACGTCGCTGCCCGGGATTACGCTCTTGACCGAACACACGATCACGTCGCCCAACCCCGCAGTGCGTCGACGGGATCCGCCGAGAACCTTAATGCACATAATCTCACGTGCACCGGTGTTGTCAGCCACTTCCAGTCTTGTCTCTTGTTGAATCATTGTCTTGAACGCTTATTACGCTGTTTGCAATTTTTGTCTTTGGTGGTAACCCGCAACTACTCGGCGGCCGGAGTCTCGGCGGTCTGCTCTTCTGCCGCCTTGGCCTCAACCTTATCACTGCCACTGCTGGCAGCTACTTCGGCCTTTCGCGCGTCTTCCAATCGACGGGCGGCACGCATGGCAGCCACGTCAACGGCGCTGCTCTTCTCGATTACCTTAACCAATGTCCAACGCTTTTTCTTGGACATCGGCCGCGATTCGATGATTTGAACCGTATCACCTTCGCCGGATTCATTGTTCTCGTCGTGGACATAACAGGTCGTACGGTCGCGGTAAAACTTTTTGTATTTGGGGTGCTTCACCAATCGAGCAATCTCGACGACGCGTGTCTTTGACATTTTGTCGCTTTTCACGCGGCCAGTCATCATTCGTTTGGGCATGTCAGTATCTCTACTTAAAAGGATCGCCGGTTTCGTTTCGAAAACAGTTGACCGAAGGGCGAAAGGGCGATCGTTCTGTTGTGCTTAATTTTGCTGTTAACTTATTCCGCAGGCGGTGCCGGGACTGCTTCGGCTGCCTTCGCTTCGTCTGCAGCCTTGGCCTGTTTCCGCTGATTTTGCAGCGTTTTGATCTGGGCGATCAACTTACGATTGCGTCGCAGTTCCGACGGCACCTCTAAACGATCCGTCTGAGCCTTAACCCGCATATCAAACAGGGTCTTGCATGCCTCTTTGAGTGTTGCAGCCAACTGCTCATCACCCATATCCCGCATTTCGCTTATCGTGGCCATCGCCGTGAATTCCCGGATTCTAAAACTTTAAAAACGCTTGTGACTGGCAGCAGGCCTGACTCAAGTCAGCAACCCGCCAACGCCCGTCAACTTTCAAACTACATCTTTTTTCGCTTTACCATTCGTACCTTGAATGGCATCTTGTGAGCCAAACGGGCAAAACAAACTTTTGCTTGCTGCTCGTTGACACCGGACAACTCATAAAGAATTGTCCCAGGCCGGATCGTGGCGACCCAGTACTCCGGGCCGATTGGCCAAAAACTGCAAGCGCCAGACCGGTTATGGCTATCAACATGTTACAACCCCCCATATAAACAAGGTTCATCTAAGTGACAAAATCCGGAAAGCACAAATGACAAATCAGCAAGCTGAACACTTTTTGCAGTCAGGCGAGGCACTGTTCGCCTTCGGCC
>CALCJM010000085.1 GCA_937967505.1 uncultured Pirellulaceae bacterium
TATCGTAGAATCAGTCCAAGATTTTATGCCTAGGCAATGGGACTTTGCTTATTTCATCGGGTTGGACTTGCAGTTTTCTCTAACTGAACTGAGATTTTGGGTAAGCGAGGAACATTGCAGGTCAAAAGTGGTGCACTTTCACCGTGTGTACTATTAGTACTATCAGTAGCATGTGTCAACGGTGTTGTCTTTTATGAAGGCCGAAGGAGACGACACGAACAGCAGCAACGAATTGCCACGACATCAAACAACAAATCCAAAACTAAACAAACGAATTGACTCGACACCAAGCAAAACAAAACAAAACCAAAAACAACCCGAAACCAAACATAGCAGCCTCACTCACGTCCCGCTCTCTGCCGCTCTTGCAAGCCCCTGCACCACGAGCTGCCCGAAGGCCTTGAACACCACCGCCCTCGAGAACCTCAGGGGACACGTAGGAAACTTCCTCCGGTAGGACTCGTACCTTCGTTGGTGCATTGGTTCATTGAATTGATTGATTGACAGTGGTTGGTTGGTTGGTTGGTTGGTTCATTGAATTGATTGATTTACAGTGGTTGGTTGGTTGGTTGGTTGGCCTGCGCGACCGACGCCATCCGGGCGCCGGGCCTAGTCTTACGGCGGCCATCCGTGGACCGCCGGGGCTACGCCCAATGATTCAATCCTTCGTGAATACATCGCGGCAAGGTGCTGCAAACAGAATCAACATTGGAAAGAACAAACGGATTCCGCCGCGACTGAGATTGTCTGCTTCGGTGGAGACGGAATCGCGGCGGTTGATTACCGTTGAAAACCGAAAACCAAGTTTGACCCCAGCGAAGCAATCCTTCGACAGCCTAGATAGCAAACCTCTTGAAGTTGGGAGCGTAGACTGTAACAGGCTTGCCATTCGGATTGACTGTGCGATTTAGAAGTTTGTCACGAACTTAAGATGACTTTCCCGCTTTTGTCTTACGACGGCCGTCCGTGGACCGCCGGGGCTGCGCCCGGGTAATCAATCATTCGGCAAGGCAACGCGGCAACGTGCTGCAAACAGAATCAACATTGGAACGATCAAACGAGTTCCGCCGCGACTGAGATTATTTGATTCGGTTGAGACGGAATCGCGGCGGTTGGCTTATCGGCTAAAGCACCGAAACCCAGATTTGAATCCATCGAAGCTTTTACAAAGTAGCCTTTCTACAGATCCTCGTCCAGAATGCACTGTAGGAACTCAATTGTCTTGCGTGCATGAAGCCTTACCGACCCATCCACGTGATGTGTAAGTTTCAATACTGGCGTCTCTATTGCCACAACATCGTTTTGATTCGCGATCCAAGACCGAGCGGTAAGTAACGCCGCGTTGGCAACTTGGGCCTCAGCTTGATGCACCATAGAAATTGCTTCTGATAGTGCAGTCCCGCCAATGCGAGAGACGTTCAAGAGCGTATTCAGGATACCGCTTCGAACGCTTGCGTGCTCTGAATTTTTCAAGTAATCGACATTCTCCAACGTGCCCTGGCCATTCCAGTCAATTAGTACTAAGACGTGTCCTATTAGATGGAAAAGTAGTATTACTTCATTCGACGTTAAAGGTTTTACCCTATACGCAAGTGAAGCAACAGTCCTTAGCGTCATCGCATCCACAATCCTTCGTCTTTGGCTGTGCGTAAATTCTGGAAACATTTGTTTTAACAAAGCCACTGTTTGGCGCATCCAATCTTCTCTTTCGATTCTTTCATTCTTCGAATGCCAGCCCAAAATGTTTAGACGTTCTAGAGCGAACGTCAAATCAAATAGATCGTAGTTGTTTTTTTGATTCACGATTACCTCGGACTACGGTGAGTCACCCCAAAATCTCGGAGCATTATTCTGCAGGAACTTCCACATGGACTCTGAGAGTCTCCAGATTCTATTGCTCTAATTTGTATCTTTGCGCCTTGAGTGTACGGTTTTGCCTGAGCGGGACTTGTCAATCGCACTCTGTAAGCCGTTTCTATATTGTAAAGCAGTTCACTCAGTGCTTCAGGTTCAGCGCATTCTCGGTGAAAAGGTGAACATCTATTTTGCGGCACCCCATTCAAAGATGCTTCCACTGCTGGATGCAATTGTCGCGGATACACTCGCCCAGCTGTAGATGTTCCCCAACCCGTGAGCCCGTCGCGATTTACAACTTGAGCCAATGTATGCGGTGACTCATCTCCGGGTAACGCTTCAGCTCGGAGATTTGTTCGAATTGCATCTGCGAACGCGTCAATAAACGTTGGATCATGAATTTCCGCTTCTCCAGGTGCTGGTGGCTCAATTGGTGACCTTGCCCGCGTCCCAAAATTTGCACGTCCGTAAAGCCCACGGATACCTGCTCCGAAGATTACTAGAGAAAAGAAAAAGTTGGACACTGCAGCAGCGCGTTCATATCCATCGTTAGCCCCCTGAAATTCTCTGATCGAAAAGCCAGCTCCAAGTCCACCAGCCATAGTCCCAAGCAGCAAAATGCCAGTCGACGGAGCAATTGTAAGAAAACCAGCAAGGCTGATTCCGCCAAGTCCAAGCAGGTAACCGCCACCGAAACCCAAGAATGCGCCCACCGCCCCCTCAAAAAGACCGCGCTGTAAGGCACCGGAGAAACCTCCATCTCTGTAACCCAAGATAGCGCCATGGGAGAATCCGGCAAGCCCACCGATTCCTGCGCTGACCTTCGCAATTCCAACAAGAGTAACTCTACCGCTTGGATCAATTCCGTTAACCGGATCGCCATGCACGTATGCATACTTGTGCAAGCTCTGCGGATCGCTCAGATTTCCAAAGAAGGGGTCGAGTCGATTGAATCTTCCGTTTTGGGCATCGTACCATCTGGCGCGAAGATATTGCTGATTGATATTAAAATCAAATGCTTCGCCAGAGTACAGGTAGCTGGTTAATGGTGTGGCACCTTCTGCGAAGTTCAGTAAGTTCCCGTAGGCGTCGAAGTGGAAGACTTGCAGGATGTTGTTTTCAACATCGTTTTCAGCATCGTTTTCAATTTTCTCGGCCAAATTTGCAATTTTCGCGGCCAAATCGTAAAGCACCCGGACACTTCCGTGCCCATCAGTGCCGAAGAAGTGCGTTTCTCTTGCTGCCCAACCGTCCTTGTCACCATCGCCGTTGGTATCGACGCCCTCGTAGACCGTTTGATTGATTTGGTCATGGCCAATCGTGTAGACGATCATTTTGACGTTGCCAGTTTCGTCGGTCGTGGTTTCCTGAAGGACTTGCGAATATCCGGTGTGATTGCGACTGTCGGTCAGATATTCGGTGGTTGTCGTCGATTCGTAGGTACCATCGGCATCGGCATCTACGCGCACTATTGTTTTTACCCGGTTACCTGACCGATCGTATTCGTATTCGGTCACCGTGACGACTGGTTCGGTGACGCCGTCCGCCGTGAGATTGGTTGTCGTTACCGATGCCATGCGGCCTTGTAGATCGTAAGTGAAGCTCTGTGACCTTGTTACGTCTCCCGCGACGCGCACGGTTTTGGATGTCTGTTGAGTCTGGTCGTAGCCATACCGGGTGTAGCCATACCGGGTTTCGGTCACGGTACTGTCAACAGTCAATGTCTCGACTTCGAGGCGATCGTTGGCATCGTAGACATACACTGTCGTTTCACCGGATTGATTGCCTTCGGCGTACGTCTTGTGTTGCTGCGTACGGTTGCCATTGAGATCGTAAGTCCACTGGATCGTATAGTCAGTAAACGGATCGACGGTCTGCGTCGGGTCAAACGACAGTGCGGAGGCGCTTGCCGTTTCGCTGATCAGTCGATTGGCATCGTCATACTCCCACGTGTATGAAACAATCTGGGAAGCCGGAGCAAACTGTCCTCCTCCATCTTCGTAGTACTTTTCATTGGCGGCGATGCGTTTGCCGTCGGCACGAAGTTCGTAGTCGAACTCGGCCATGGATATTTCGTTGCTATCCTGAACGCCGTCCATATTCGTATCGCGGAAGTGAATCAGTTTTTCCAAGCGATTCAGGTCATCATATTGGTAGCTGTGCGTGATACCATTGGCGTAGATGGTCGCCGCCATGCTTCCGTTGAGATCGTAGATGTAGCGTGTTTGGTCGGATTGGTCGCCGGTGCCGTTAGCGGTGGTAGCGGTGTTGACATCGACAACCGGTTCATTATTGCGTTCGACTGCCGTGACTGATTTGAGCCGCCCCAGTTCGTCGTAGGCGTAGATGGTTGTATTGTCGGGGTCGAAGGTCGCGGCATTGTAGGCGGGCTCGTTATCAACGCTGCCGTTGCCACTGAAGGCGACTTCCGTTTGGCGACCGAGGTTGTCATACGAGTAACGAATCGTACCTTCGCTGTTGGTGACCGATTCGAGTTGTTGGCGATCGTCATAGGTCATCGCTTCGACGCGTGACGTTCCAGCGCGAGGACCATTGACAATGTTTCTCGCGGTTCGGATTTGGCGGCCATAGTCATCGTATGTATAATCGATCAACTCATCCGGTAGATTACCGCCAGTGCCGTAATTGGCAGCGTTTTGATAGTAGTATGTTTCGATCATCCGGCCGGTGATTTCATCGTAGACCGGCACCATGTGGACGCCTTCGAAGGAAATACTCAGGTTCTGGCGGCCCCGGAAATCATATTGCGAAATCTCTTCGAAGGGAGTTGTTGCGGAGTGCAGTGGCAATTGCCGGGCGATTTGCCGTCCCAGTTCGTCGTAGACCAGATTTGTCTCGCGGTCCAGCGGATCGATAATGGAAACTTGCTGGCCCCGGAAATCGTATCCGTACCGGTAAACGGGGCGCTGATCGTCACCATCGGTTGGATCGGGGTCAGGCAAGGTTACGGTTGCCAGTCGGCCTTGCGAATCGTAGGAACTGAGGCGCGTTGGCACGACTTTCTCGGGTGTGCCTGGGCCGCCAAACTGACCGGGAATGGCTGGATGGTAGAAGGTCTGGCGTGAATCATCCCAATCCAGTTCACGTCCTGGGGCGGTTTGTTGACTTTCGGCGACCTTGCGTCCCAACTGGTCATAGCGCACTTCTGCATATGATCCATCTTCGAATTCGGTGCGCACGACGTTGCCATTTTCATCGTAGTGGAAACGCGTTTCCTGAACGTTACTGTCGTCGTGCATGTTGTGTCCGAAGCCATTATGAATAATGTTCGAGCGTTCGGCAGCCACGCGTCCGGTTTGATCATAGATCGTCTCGGTGCGGTGTTGGACGGTGCGCACTTCATAGACGCCCTCTGTTGCGGTTTCGACCCGTACTTCGGTTGCGTGGCCAATGGTGGCGGTACGCCGTTGGTATTCATCGTATTCGTAAGTGGTGATTTGTCCGTCAGCGGCGACTGACTGATAGACCAATCCAAATTCTCCATAGATCGTTTTCGTGGCGAACAGTTGGTCACCGCGCCGCACGAGTGCCGTTTGGCCGGTGGATTCATTAAATTCGACGACCGGATTCTCAAAACGAATACTCTGTTGAGACCGACCGCGCCCGTCATACTTCGTTTCTGTTCCGAAGGTTGGTCGACCACTGCCATCCAGATACGCATCCTGGGAGAATGTGACCTGTCCATTATCGTTGTAGACGCTCAGCGTCGTCATCGTGACCTTACCGTTTCCTGCCGCATTCCAGCTTTCGGCAACTGTTTTGGTCGTTTCGCCAAATGCATTATAGAAATAGGTGGTCGTCAGACCGGTTTCGGGATCTGTTGAAGCGGTGTTCCAAGATGTCGAAGAGGTCACCCGGCCGGCGTTATCGTAATTGGTCTGCGACCATGAGATCACGGTTGGTGTCGGTGCGGTGGTACTCAAGCTTGACCGTTCGGTATCAATATTGATGTCGATCACGACCCCTTTGAGCCGTTGTGATTTGACAACGCGTCCCTGGGCATCATAGAAACTGCGTGATCCATAGATATCGGCATCAGCGGTGCCCGGTGCAAGTTCAGTTCCATCGTTGTCGAACCTCGGCAAGAGAAATTCATCGGTCGAATAAACCACGCGGCCTTTGGCGTCGTAAGTTGACCGGCTGGAGAAGACACGTTCGACGCCATCGGAGCCAAAGGCGGTGCGTGTCGTTTCGATCGTCTGGCCGCGCAGGTCGTAAACCGAAGCGCTTGTCGGGTTTTGGCCAGCGGAGTAAATGCCCGTTGAGGTTCCGCTGATTATTTGCCCCAGCCCGTTTTGATTGCCGGAGTCTGACGAGGAGAGCAGAATCCAGTCGCCGGTGCCCTCTCGTTTGAGTTGTCGGGTAGCGATGACCCGATCTTCGAGGTCGTAGTCCGTTTCGGTGCGGAATTGGTGGAGCACAACAGCCGCACTGTTGTCGTGTTCCGGATAGACGCGCACATCGCGGGTCACTGCTGACGGGTTGCCGTTGGCGTCATACTCGAAACGGGTCAAGTTGTTAAATTGATCACTCGTCGCGATCACGTCGCCATATTCGTTGTATCGGTTTCGGATGGCCCGTTCGACACCGTTGAGGTCAATCCACTGGACATCGGGGGATTTGTTGTAATTAAATCGCGCGGCCGAATCCCGGGTGACAACGGCCAACTGATGCCCCGTGAGCGATGAATAGGGTGTGTAGGTATAATTATTGAATTGGTCGAAGGTGGAATGCAACCGGTCGGCACTGCGGTCAAGCGCTGAGGTCGCCACGCCATACTCGTATCGTGTCTGATTCCCACGAATATCCGTGGCAACTTTAATTTGACCGTGGTTGGGATCGTACTGGTTGGTCGTTACCAGATCATCCGTTTCGGTGTTGGTGACGCCAGCGCTGTCGGTTTCACCATCGACCAGTCCAACCACGGTGACTGAGCGAATGGGCTGATCGTCTTCGTTGTACTGAGTGATGGTGATTTCGGTATCTTCGGCCGGATTGATGTTGGACAAATTCAAACCAGGTTCGCCGGTTAGAACTCCATTGTCGTCAAGTGTGAAGGTCACGTCATCGACAAGTGTCGTTTCACTGCGGACGATGTTGCGGCTGCGATCGCTGTGGACGACCGAGTAGATCGCTTGACCGCCGTCCAGTTGTTCCAGTGTCGCCACAATCGCCGCCGCATCATCGGCCAAATCGGGCACCAGATCCCCGTCGGGCAATTCGTACAGGTAATCCAGAACCTTATTGTCGGCATCGATGATATAGTCAACGCGTCCACTGTCGTCATAGAACGTCCTGACACTTTTACGGCCTAGGGGATCGATAATATCGGTCAAGTAGTGTGCACGTGGGGCGTTATATTCAAACCGGGTGGTATGTTTTTCGATTTCCTCGGCGCTGTTGCCTGTCGCGGTACCGTTACGATTGGTAAACGAAGTTAAGTTGCCATTTTCGTAGCCGTAGCTGAGAACACGTCCATCGGGGTCAATAATGTTGATGATTCGGTCTTCTTCGTCGCGGATGAAATCAACATTTCGTCCTTCGCTTGACCGGATACCTGATGCACTGAAGGTTAATGCTTCACCGGTACTTGTTTCGATCCGGGAAAGTTGACCGCTGTTGGCATTGAAGAACATTGACGTTCCATCGCGCCGTTTTAACTGGAATTGTTCTGCGAAGGTCGGGTCGGTCGGATTGTAGTAGCCACTTTGTGATCGTGCGCTGCGTTGGGCGTCGATGGCAAAGTAGGATCGTCCGTTGAAGCTTTTCTGTAAAACAATATCGTTGACGATCAGGTTGGTCCGCACCCCTGCGTCGGGCTGGAAACGCGGATAGAAGTAATTGTCAATCGGCAGCCCAAATGGACGAGAGGAATTGACGGCCTGTCCGTAGAACGTGAAGCCTTCGGTACGGTCATCTCCGTAGGTCACTTCGATTCGCACGCCGTCCTGAAAAATTGGCAATCCAAATTCGTAGTGCGTATCCTTTGGATATGTGATGTCGATCTTGACATCGGAGAAATCAAGATTCCAGCCGTTTCCAAAATCGCCAACGTCTTCGGCGTCTCCCGAATCATAGGTGCGCGTGACGACGATGGGGAATCCACGCACGGGAATCCGTAGATCTTCAAAACTGATCTCAAAGTCGGCAAGGTCGAATTTCCCGTCCATGATGAACTGGGATGTGGATTCGTCCATTTGTCCATCGGCATCGATCGCAGTCAAACGAAGCGTGTAGAGTCCATTTTCGTACTGGCCGGGATCCAATTGAGCCAAGGTGCGAACATTGTTGACGCCTTCGGTAATATCGTATCCGACAAGTGTCGTTTGACCGTCTGCGGGCAGCTGCGTGACAAGCGTGAGTTCGTCTCCACCGGGAGTGATTAGCACGAGCGTGTAGCTGGTGAGGTTGTCATCTCCATCAAAAATCGTGGCCTTGACTTCGAGGTTCTCTGTGGCCTTTTGCCCTGGTGCCGGGTTAAGGATGCTCACCCGCGGTTTTGTCAGATCGACCGGTTCAACGGTAAAGTGCACGTCGGCTGCGATTGTGGTTTGACCGGCGGTGTCGGTCGCGGAGCCCTTGACCGTCACCACTTCCGCTTGCGTAAGCGTCTCCAGAGAAAATCCACCCCAATCGGCGATTCCCTCGTTGGAGACTTCCAGGTCGATGAAAGTGCGATCCGCAAAATCGGGATCGCCGGGAATACGGAACAGCGTATCGTGATGCAAGGTAACTTTGATGCCGTCTCTTTCTATTCCGAAATCATCAAACACGTTCGTGTCGATGGTGACGATTTCATCCGCAAAATAGGATGGCGAATCGGCCGTTTCACCGACGAACTGTAGGTCGATGGTCGGGGGAGCATCGGCGACGACGTTGATGGTGAAGTCTTCTGTATCGATTGCTCCGTCGTTGTCCCGAACGCGGATCATGAAGCTGGAGGAGGTGCCTGCCGCTCCAGCTGAATAGGTCAGTAACCCGGCGGGGGTGATCGTCAGGTCGGCGATGGCGCTACGTTCGCGTCCCTGTTCATCAATCAGGGAGAAGGATAGCGGGTAATCATTGTCCAGGTCGCGCGCTGTGACATTGAAGGTAAACAGTTGGTTGGCGGGGGCGCGCAGCGTCGCGGGCAAGATATCGGGGGCAAAGTTACTGTCGTCCAGCGGATTGCCAACGGCCAGATTATAAGTTTGGGTGACACTTCCGGGGCCTTGTGTGGCGGTTACCGCAATGGTGAAGGTATCGCCAACCTGTGCGGTGGATGCACCGGTATCCCACAGGATTGTTCCGGTATCGGCATCAATCATCATACCGGAAAGCTCCGCGCGTCCGAGCGTGTTCAGGCTGTAGGTCGGATCACCGTCAGGGTCGATTGCAAACGCATCGTAGCGATATGCGCTGCCCAACGGGACTGCCCGGACAGGTTGAGAAACAAAGTCCGGGAGGGTATCGCCCAAGCCATCACCGTCACCCAGATCGCCACGAACCTCGATCGTGACATCTTGACGATCGGTCAGGTGACCGGGATCGGAAGCGATAATGGTGAAGGATTTGGTTCCACCTTGTGGGGACGGGTTGTCCCAGCGCAGGGTTGCCCAATCTTGGTCTTCGGGTTGGTCAAGCGTTAATCCTGCGATGTCTCCTTGGAGGGAGAAGGTGACACGATCACCATTGGGGTCGGTTGCGCGGACGCGGTAGATCCATGGTCGATCGGTGTGAGCGACTGAATTGACGGTTAAGTCATCCGATGGCGGGGTGGAGACGATCTGCGGTGGCGCGGGTATACCCAGCACGGTGATGGTGAATGCTTGGCTGGCGGTTCCTCCCTTGCCGTCCGAAACCCGCACCCTAACGGGTACAAAGTCACCGGGGTCGTCTGCGCCAGGTGTCCACGTGATCACGCCTGTGGTACTGTCGATCTTCATGCCATTGGGAGCGACGGCCAGTTCATAAACCAGAACGTCCAGTTCTTCGGGAGCGACAAGCTCGTTCGTTGCCGGATCGAGCACGGGGGCATTGTCCGGATCGACCGCATCAACATCATAGGACCACTGTTGGCCTTCGATGGCAGTGATACGGGTGACAGGAATGGCATTGCGATCAAGTAACGGTTGACCTGTTGGATCCGTCACGGACACCTGCGGCGGGTCGCTTACAAAGAAAGGATCATTGTTGGGATCAATCCCGACAACCGGATTGTAGATATTGTTGTTTTCGTGGCACTCCTCGATTTGCCCGTCAATGTCATCCTCAGGATCGTCATGGGAGTCAATGAAAAAGTATTGATCTTCCAGCGCGATGGCTGGCCCGGCGACGGTGATTTGTACGTCGATAAATTGGCCCGGCTGTAGTTCCCCTGCAACGATGTCTCCTTCGTTATCTGAGGATCGATAGACTGTCGCACTACCCACTGACGGGTTAGTTGCCGATGGTTCTCCATCGAAAAGTTCAACGACGAATCGATCGGGGATTGGTCTGCCGGTTTGGTTGTCAAAATCCAGCAGTGCCGCGACCTCACCGCCATTGCCGACACGGATCGTGTAGGTGGTGCTGGAGCCATCGGCCGCTTCGACGGTGCGGGCGTAGGACGGGATCAAATCCGGTGCGGGGCGCGATGCGACTCCCTCGAAACTGCCTTGGGTGCGGTAACTATTGTGGTCAAGCCAACTGGGAGTTTCGACGGCGGGGACTTGCAGGTAGGTCGGGCTGTCGGGATCAACGTCAATATTATTGATGTGGTAGGACTCTTGATTCCAGACTGGTGGCGCGTAGACCCAATCGTCCTGACGGTCTTCGTAGACAACAATTCCGTAGGTTTCAGGCCTGTCAACTGCCAGATTGGGATTGGCGACTGTAATAAATTCGGCTTTTCCATCCCCATCGACATCTGCCACAACGGGTAGCTCGGTACCGGTGCCGCTCTCCCGTATAATACTGGGTGTGCCACGAACGGTTAGCAGTCCGGATTGTGTCGAGTCCAGAATTGAAAAAGCATAAACCGTTTCTTCGTCGGCGTAGATGATTTCCACAGTACCATCACCGTCAAAATCGAACGCTGTTGAACCTGTGTAACCTGAGGTGTTTTCAACGATTGGATAGTGCCAACTTTTCTGATCAGTGGCCAGCAAGTCGATGTCGATGATCTCGAAAAGCGTATTCGATGTGACGGAAATTTCGGGCAAACCGTCATTATCAAAGTCTGCGATCGTAACTGGTGAGTCTCCACCAGTCCCGGTAGTATCCACATTGACACTCAACCCGGTTGCGATCCTTTTTATTTCAGATCCGGTCGCCGCATCCAGAATATAAACGTGGGTCGTATCATTAATGATAATTTCAGGGATTCCGTCATTATTGAAATCTGCGACCGCATTGGTGACTCTGCTTGTCGTCGGGATGTTGGCCCTCCAGAGGAAGTTACTGCCGTCAACCCCGTTGTTTGCAGTTGTGTAGAGTGTGTTGCCGGAGAGTATTTCCTGGGTTCCGGCAAGGTCTCCGTCAAAATTCGCGATAGTTACCGATTCGCCATATTGAGGAACGATCTGCTCCCCGTTGGTATTCCGAAATTGAATTTCTTTTCTGGTGATTTGATTCGTCTCTGATTCGAAATCAAAGACGGCGTTACCAATCACGATCTCTGTTTGCGGATCACCATCAACATTGGCGAATGAAACATTGCCGATCAGCTGGTCCTGTGTTGAGTATATGGCGGGGGGAATGGCAGAGTTTGGCGCTGTGTAAATTTGCCCGTCGGAATCGAAGTGGTAGACGTATAGTTTGTATGATTCACTGTCCCTCCACATGGATACCAATTCCAATGTGTTGTCATTATCAATGTCCGCGACAGCGAAGCCTTCTTCAGCCAAGATGTCAATCGTATATCCGGAATCGTAGTGAGGTGAACCGTCCTCCCCGTTGATCACGTGAACAAGGGGGATACCTGTGCCATCGTCGAAGAGAATCTCGGGCAACCCGTCGTAGTCTAGGTCGATGACGATAGGTGTATTCAGCGCAGCGATATCAGGATTTTCGCCCGCCGCAAAATATTTTAGCACCGGTTCGAATTGATTTATTCCTCCGGACACCACGCGGCATTCATGTTCACTACGTACATAGTTGTTGTCTTCGCGGATTTCATCCACGACCCGTCGACTGTCAACGAAGGCCCAGATAAACGCTCCGGCAAATTGAACACTCCCGTTCAATTCAGCCCTAACATTAATCGTATCGTTGGCGGCCACCGCCTGATCGACTTCGGCAGACCCCAGAATCACATCGTGGACGGGGTTGTACAGTCCGTCAAAATCCCGGTCTTCGAAAAACAGAACGTCGAAGGGTTCGGTGGCGATGTCGGAACCCAAATTGGTCACATCGACCGAGACAACTCCATTGATCGATAACTCCTGTTCGTGCACATAAAGGCCCGAGACATCAATGTTGGACGGGGTCAGATCGACATCGCCGATTTCAGGTGCCAAGTCTTGAGAGACACGTATCTGATATTCTTGCGTATCGAACAGCCCGGCAGGATCCGTCGCCTGAAGTTGCACGTCAACCCATTTGCCGGCCGCCTCATTGGGAGGGGTCCAGGTGACTTCTCCGGTTTCAGGATCCACGAAGAAGTCGCTGGGCGATGACCACGAAGGTGAGTAACGCTCGTTCACGTTGTAATCTTGCACCGCGTTGGTTTGAGCGGCTTGGGTGCCAAACAATTGGTACCATTTTTGGTCCGGCATGGTCACGCTGCCATCGTTGTCATCCAGCCCAATTCCATGAATTTCAGCTTCTTTGTTGGCGGCAAATGTAAACTCCAAAATCGTGTTCGCCGTGACTGTGTAGGGGGATTCCAACAAGTAGGCCTGCCAGACATTGCCACGCAGTTGCACCACCGTTCCATCGCCGACCACTCTCACCGAGGAAAAGCTTTCTCCAGCACCGTCTTGCAGGCCGGTATAGTCGGTGAAGCGACTAGGATCAAAATCAATGACTGTCGAGGATTCGCGCTGACCGGATTCGTAGATCCGGATCGCGGAGAAAGTTGAATTGCCGTAGGCATCGCCAACGAACTGATCATGATCGTTGATCAGCGTCAGGTAGGTCATCGGACCGAGTAACGCCGGATTGCCACCAACCGGGACCCGATAGGTACGTGGTTTTGCTCCCAGTGTTCCCGAGTATTCAACATCATCCCCGTCAGGATCAAAGGCGTTGGAATCGTATTGGTAGAGCGTGCCGGGCTGCGCGGTGCGAACGGGTGACGTGTCAAACGCCGGTGGTCCATTGATGGCAGAATCGGTCACTCGCAATGTGAAAACTTGATCGTTGGCGGGATCAAATGCCCCAAATTCATCGGTGGCACGTAAACGAATCGAGTGAATGCCCACGTCACTGGTTCCCGATTGCGGCGTCCATACGAGGTTGCCGTCCTCATCCAGTGCCAGCCCTGTCGGCCCCGTCGGCCCGGAAAGAATCGAAACGACGACTGCATCGCGTTCCGGATCGGCCGTCGTCACCGGATAACGCAGTTGGTTGGTGCCGTCGGCGACCAGTTCAAGGTACTGCTCTGGCTGACTGGTCACAGCAACGTGTTCGACCGGGTACGCGTGGCCCTGGTTTGCCGCATACGGATCGCTGGTAAAGGAGGGTGACTGATTGGATTGTCCCAAGAAGTGAAGGTCAAAGTCAAAACGCTGATTGTTGGTGTCGGCGAGGAATTCCAGCAGCAAGTCTTCAATCTGGGCCTGGTTGACGAAGAAGTGTTTGAAATCCTTGGCTAGAAGCGAGCTGAGGCGAATGTAGGGGGATCCGGCAGGGATGCCTTCGATCTGCCACGGTAGCGTTCCGTCGAAGCGCGTCGCGGAAACGTTTGCGGCGGCGGGACCATTGGCTGGGTCTTGCTGCCGGAAGTTGGAAAGGACAAGTATCAGTTGCTCGCGCACTTGGATTTGCCCGGTTTTAGTGATGTCAATCCCGACCGAAAGCCGGTTGTCGCTGGAGAGCGTGTGCGCGTAGTTCCAGTCAAATGTCGCTGACACATCGGATAATTTTTCGAAATCAATGGTTCGGTTGATCCGGTTAGTCGAAAACGGTTCGATGACAGCTTGGCCACCCGTTTGCATCACATGCAATCCCTGATTCACATCAGCCGTTGCAAAGTCTACGGTAACGGTGGTGGTGTCGTCCGCGTCGTTGTTGACCAGACGCGCAACCAGCTGAATTGTGGTGCCGGCGGCCAAATTGCCAATGTCGATCTGGACAAATCCTGCCGGCGGGATCGCTCCCGGTCCAACCGGATTAAGATCGACATCCAGCACCTCAACTCCTGTTGCCCAGATGCCGGATTGCCCTCCGGTCAGGTTGAAGACAGCGTTGGAAAGCGGAATCGTGGAGGTGACCGGAGCGCCGCTGGCATCCAGCAGTGCGATTTCGAAAGCGTCGTTGATATCGGGCGCGCTTCGAGCATCGGTCTGGTTGGACGTGCGGTCAAAGATCAGGTCGGAAAAACCGATTCGGATAGCGCCCGGATTTTGGGGGACGATAAATTCGGTGACCTGCCCGTTGGCGGCCGGATGGTCATCTGTGGTGACCAGACGTTGATTTTCATCCAGGATCGGTTTGGCCGGCGGAAGGTCGTCGTCCAGGATGGTCGTTTCGGATTGATTGTTGGCGACGCTGACCGCGCGACCTGTCGCAGCAAAGGATGATATCTGTAGTCGATAGGTTTCGTCTATTTCGTCGATGATGTCGTCAATGATGGTGACGGTCCCGGAAGACGATAGCTGTCCGGCAGGAATACTGACACTGAATGACTGCCCTCCAGTCGCACCGACGTAGTCCTCTCCATCGGTTGCGGTACCAGCGACCGTCAAGACCACGATCGATACGTCGGTGTCCACGGGACGGGAAAGTGACACGGTAAACCCTGCGGCCCCTGCGCTCTCTTCAACGGTTGGAACTGCGGATAGAGTTATCTCTGAAGAATCATCGTCAATGATGGTCGCCAGGGCGGTATCACCAGCACTGTCAACAATCACGTTCGAAGCCGACGTAACGCCGGTAATGGACGCCGATAGATCTTCGTCAAGTTCGACCAAGTTGTCATCGACAACCGTAATTAAAACGGGTGCCGAAAGCTCGCCCGCAGGAATCGTCACGGTGCCGGTCAGTGCCGCGCTGTAGTCGTTACCAATGATCGCCGTTGAGGTGGAGGCCGCGCTGTCAATTCGGTACTCAACCACCACGTCGTGGTCTGCCGGAGCATCAAGGGCGATGGTGAAGGCTGTCGTTTGCCCGGCCGATTCCGGGACTGTTTGTCCGGAAATGGAGGCCCGGGCCTGGACGGCGCGTTGGGAGAACAAGCGCACGTCGTAGTCGAACTGGAATCCGTCCGGATTGTCAAAAACAAGCTGAATGTCTTTCGAACTGCCGCTCAGGTATTTTCCATCGGGGCCAATCGCCAAATCAGAAAGATTAAAATAGGGTTCGCCGGCGACGGTAAATCCTGCTGGCGTCACCAGCCCCGAGTTCAAAAGTTGTACCGATGAAATACTGATGTTGCTGACCACCAGAACGAGGCTGTCTTGCAGGTCGTCATAGACGCCAAGATTGGTGGCCGTTAAGCGAGAGTAAAGCTTGTCGGGTTGCTCCGCAAATGAGGTATTACCGTATTCAATTGAGAAACCGTCGGTCACATCGACCAATCCGCTAAAGTCAGCGGGTTGATCATTGAGATCAATCTCACCCAGTGGCTGTCCGCCGGCCTGAACCGTCAGAAATGATAATCCCTCAATATCAGTCAGATTGAAGACTCCACCAAAGACATCGAATAATTTCTCTTTGTCAGCGATGCCATCGTCACCGGATGAAATAGGATTACCGTTTGCGTCAAATTTGATTCGAAACAGCGACGCGGAACTTGTTCTGCTTGTTTCACTGGCAATCAGGTCTCCACTGAGCGGATCGAAAGCAAGTCCTTCAATCTTGACAGAATCTGTGAAAATTGAACCAAGGTCACTATCGGCGATACTGATGATCTGTCCGGTATCGGGGCTGACTTCGAAGAGCTTGTCGCTGCCGCTACCCGCGGGGATGTTTTCGGTGCCCTTATCTTCGGAGATGAATAGTTTCCCTGAACTGTGAAACACAAGATCTTCGCCAGTTTGCAGCGCGTAATTAACACCATCAATCTGGCCACGAACTCCATCGGTGCCCGACACGTTCGTCACAGAAAGGTTGGAAACGCCGGGCGTTTCCGGCAGGACATCGATGCGGTACAGGTGATCTGTGCCGCCACGCTGGTTGATTGCAAATATTTTCCCATCAACCGAAGGGTCAAGCGCCAAACCGGTGATCGCCCCATCGATATTAAATTGACCAAGCGGCTTTGCAGTCCAACCGTCAGGATCACTCTCCACTTCGTTAAGATCAATGGTGAACAAAGTTGGTTTACTGGCCAGAATTGTTCCGGGGAAGTATTCGATATTAGTCTCACCCGGGGCGATCTTATTTGCTTTGACATTGACGACAAAGAATGCCTTGCCACCGCCGGTGATCGTGAAGGACTCAATTTCTGTACCATCCTCGTACTTTGGTAATTTGACTCGTTCATCAGCGGCATTTTGATAATAAATCGGACCGAAATCTTTGTAGCCAACATCTTCAGATGCAACGGGGAGAGAATCCGGCGCGTTGCTGTAGTTATTGAACCTGACCAGACTCCCGCTATCGTCGTCCGTTCCCCACAGCGCGTAGGCACTATCAACGGTTCTGATCCGCACGCTGGTTTGCGTATCGCTGTCGTTGTTGACCAGGCGAAAGACCACATTGACATTGACATCGGCCGTGCTGGCATCTGCCAGCATCGACACGTCAACCGAGACAACCCCGTTGAGGTAAGTTGCACCGGGTGCCAACACCGCCTGATTGGATTCTTCGGAGAGATTGAAGAATGAATCGCGCCCGACCCCGATCGTTGGAACAACGGATAAGCCAGCATCGTCAAGCAGGGCAATTTCGAAACTATCGTTAATTTGATCTGCGTTAGAAGGGCCCGGCCTGTCAAAGTTCAAATCAGAAAATTCCAACAGCAATTGTTGTGTTCCGGCAGCGATGGTTACCTGTTTGAAGGTTTCTGTTTTGAATGAGTCGCCCTCTCTGAGGACGACATCTCCTTCGAAATTCCGGGGTGCCTCAATGCTTCCTTTACCAACGAGACTTCCACCGGTCTCTGTGAACCCGAACGGGCTTACCAAGGCTCTATTGTCGGGCAAGAACTTGGCGACCTTGAAATCCCGATCAGTGCCGACCCGATCGTATCCGGTGACCACGAAGCCACCATCGGGAGTGGATTTAATGTCGGCCGAAAATTCATCGATGTGATCAAAACGAATGATCGAGGTGCCGCTGTTGCCGAAGGTTTCATCGACCGAACCATCCGCATTAAGCCGGGCAGCACCAATGGTACGGGTGACATTACCGGAAATATAACCGATAGCGTACCCGGTGATAATGATTTTGCCGTCGGCAAGCAGTTCTGCTTTTTGACCAACATCACTTCCGCTAAAGTTAACTGTCGCAATCCCCTCGGTGCCGTACGACGTGTCCGTCTGCCCATCGGCGGTGAAGCTGAGTACGGCAAAGTCATTGGAGGCCCCAACCTTGTAGCCGTACCCGGTCACGAAGAAACCGTCGTCTGCGCGTAGGAGAATCGATGACAAACCGTTGCTGCGGTTGGGTGACAGTGTGCGAATGATCTGCCCCGTTCCGTCCTCTCCAAAGGAAAGATCGGGTTGCCCATCAGGCGTGAGGCGTAAAACTGCGAACTGATCCCGGCCACCGACGCGCGTACGTCCTCCAACCACCACGCTTCCATCCGACTGAACGACCACATCGTAAGCCAGATCAAGGGAACTGCCCAAATCGATTGCGGTTGTGCCGCCGGTACCAAATGACAGATCAGGTGATCCGTCAACGTTCAGTTTTGCAACGGCAAAGTTGTACTCATTGGGGCTGCCGCCGCGGATCGAGTAACCCGACACGAGAATCTTGTCACCAACACCGTTCTCATCACGGTGATAGAAGATGGACGTAGCGATATCGCTGGCACCACTGTCGATATCAAGATTCACGGTCCCCATGACACCGAAAGAAGTATCGACACCGCCACTTTCGTGATACCGCGTCACCGTGAAATTGTTGGATTGACCGGGGAAAGCCGTTCGGCCTGCGACGAGGATCTTTCCATCCGGCTGAAGCGTGATGGTAGAGCCGTAATCGTTGGCAGACAAGTTGTCTCTGATGTTGGTGCTGACCAAACCATCGACACCGAAGGAAGCATCGCGCGACCCGTCAACGTTGTACCTCACCAGCCCAATGTCACGAGCCTTTGCCTCAACGATTGGATCGATACGGAAATTGCTAACATTCAGGCGGTTGCCACTGCTCAACGGCCAGTTGCTCAGTGCCAGCGCTCTTACAAAGGCGGTACCGAAGCGAAAACCCGTATACGCCAATTCAGATCGATCCCCACCGATAATCGCCTGGTACTGTGTCGGTGATTCGGGCACGACTTGATTGATGGCAAGCGCGTAATTATAGGTTCCTGCCGAACGGGTGTTTCGCACGGCAGTCCCTGCAGGGACACCTCCGCCGTCCCAAGGTTTGTTGAGTGTGATAACATTTCCGTTGATGTCGCCCGCATCCCACAAATTCTGCCTGTAGTTCCGCGTGTAAGTAAAGTCGTCGTAGACCTCTCCCAAGCTGTTTTCGTAACCATACCATGCGATTGTACGCTGATGGGAACTGCCCGCGTCGTACCATCCGGTGGCATCCTCAAGCACAATCTGCGTCGCTCCATCTACTAAATCGACCGCCAAGCGAGTGTCAACCGCACCGGGACTTTTCAGATACATCTGCGGCCGGATAAACTTTTTGTCGATATCATAGGCCGCAAACCCGAGAAAGTGCTTGGTTGATGCGTTGACCTCTCCACCGCTACCGTCCCCTGAAAACGCTTCAACAGAAATCTTGTAGGAAAGCTTTGGATCGACGGGGTAGAAGTTGCTGCTGGTGATGGTCCCGGTGGCCGTCGTGCTGAGTGTCCGGTTTTCATCAAACAGAAAGTCTGCCCCATCATCGACTTCGACAATCGGATCGATGCGGAAGTCCCCAAAATTCAACTGGTTGCCGCTCACTCTATTCCAGTTTGCAAGGGCCAGTGGCCTGATGTAGGCGGTTCCGGGTCGAATTGAATTGCGGGAGTAGTCGGTATCGTTGTCGCTGATAACCGACTCGTACTGGGTCTCCTGGGCGGGAATTACTTCACCAAGCGCCAGCGCATAGTTGTAGCTGCGTCCCACAGTCGTGTTTCGAACGGCAGTACCTGCTTTGATCTTTGGTCCGTTCCATGGATCTCTGAGGGTAATGACATTACCATTGACGGCTCCCTCATCCCAAAGATTGCGACGATAGTTGCGGGTGTAGGTATAGTCGTCGTAGACCCTTCCGGAACTGTTGGCGTATCCATACCACGCCAAGGTACGCTGGTATTCACGGCCTTCGTTATACCATCCGGTCGCGTCATCAAGGATGATTTGAGTTTGTCCCGGTTCAAGATCGACCGCCAGTCTTGTGTCGGTTGCTCCAGCGCTTTTGAAGATATGAAATGGACTGATTCGCTTGTAATCCGAGTCATACGAATTAAAGCCTAGGTAACTTACCGCCGCCGGATTGACATTACCGCCCGCACCGTCACCTGACCAGGCGGTAGCAGAGATTCGGTAGGTTTGCCCGGAGGTAATCTGGTAGTAATCAGTACCCTCAAGCGCAACTCGTGGTGAGGTTGTCACAACGTTGCTTTCCCCGTCAAATCGCAGGTTCTGTCCCCCCGGCAGCACGTAACCGCGATTGATGTAATCGGCCGTCTCGACCGTGCCAGCGACAATCACCTTTCCGTCGGGCTGCACGACACTGTCAACCGCTTGATCATCACCACCAAAAAAATCAGTGACAACAACTCCTCCATCACCAAAAGAAGAATCAAGTGCAAGTGACTGGGTAACCACCGCACCATCAGAATCGGTCGCCGTCACCGTCACAGGAAAACTACCGGGCGACTGGTACCGGTGGGTCGCCGAGCGTGTTGATCCGGCGTAGCTGCCGGATGTATCGTCTCCCCAGTTGACTATCCAGCTGACAATTTCATCATCGCCGGGGTCAAACACGTCAAAGTTAATCCGGAAATCTCCGTCGAGCGTCGCGAAGTTTTGGTCTGCCGAGATTCTCACATTGGGAGCCACATCAGCCACCGTGGCATTAAACTCTTGCGTATCAACGGCGGTAGTTCCATCAAACAGTGTCGCGGTCGCTGTGAACTGGCCGTCATCAGCAAAGGTGACACCAAGGCTGTCAAGCGTCACAGTTGTCGATCCGGCAGACTGCGTACTGGTAAAATCAGTAACCGCGAATGAATCAGATCCATCGCCACGATTGAATTCGACCGAGTAGTCCTGCCCAAGTGCATCGTGCGTCAGTCCAATCGACAGACTGGTTTCGATCCCCTCCAATGCCGAGACTGATGTCGCCAACATCTGCCTTGGTTCAAGTGGACCGTAAACCTGCTGGTGTTCGGCTTGCTTCCTGCGGACCTTGCCGACAGGCCTTTTGACGACTTTGTAGCCGAGTGTTTTGAGGGTGTTTTTCCAGCCGGTAATAGGGAGCCGCATAAAGTTAATCCTTGTGAATTTTTTGCTGAATAGCAGTCGCCGAACACGAATTGAACAGCTTGTCTCCTAAATCTATTTCTCCACCATAACGAATTGATGAACCGCAATGTTGTGGTGTCAGCACATTTTTTCAAAAAAAATTGCAGTGCGTAGAATGAGCCGTTCGCTCCACTTTTACAGTGTTGGCAAAGGCGATTTTGTCGGGATTGGTACAGCCAGTTGTCATATACAGGCCGTGTTTGAAGAACCAACAATATTGGAGTTCGATATGTTCAGAGAATGCGCGACATGAATTGCAAGTCGGGAAAAACAGCCTGTGATGGACTCTGCCTGCGATATTTTTCTTCAAAAATGATCTTTAACGTTCGTTTAAAAACACGCGTCCGCTGCTGCGGCAAATTGTCGTGGCTACGCTCGCCAGAGCGTGGAGGCAGTGGTGAGATGTTTCCAAGGCCGTCCACCGTCTGGCGACGGTAGCTACGTTTTGATGCACGCGCTTAAAAACGCGTGCCCGCCGCTGCAGCAAATTGTCGTGGCTACGCTCGCCAGAGCGTGGAGGCAGTGGTGAGATGTTTCCAAGGCCATCCACCGTCTGGCGACGGCAGCCAAGGGTTTGCCACAAGCAATTCTAAGGGGAAACAGATTCCAGTTTGCATCGCTCACATGCAACATCTGCCCTTGATAGATCTTCAACATCTTCAGGGCGACCAAAAACCGAGATCGCGATTTTCAGCAGGACTGTCAACACCATCAGGCCGAACGCCCAGATACCCGCGCTAACTTTCCATTCGGTCACGCTGGGTGTGTATTCGACGATTTCGTGCAGTGTACTGGGAATGAAGCCGGGGACGATCAACCCCATACCTTTTTCAATCCAAGCACCGACAAACGCCAGCACACATGCCAGAATCAAAACAGGCGTGTACTTGTAAATCGCCGGTGAGAAAAACAGTACCGTAGCGATCAGATTGAACGCGATCGCCGTCCAGATCCATGGTACCAAGGCATCGCGACCGTGCAGCCCCAGGAACAAATAGGTGGCCGACGCCGTATGAGCGCCACCCGCGTAGAACTCGGTAAACACTTCCGACACGACCATTAACAGATTAATCAAAATCGTCACGCGGATAATGTTAATCAGGAGGCGACTGGGATCTTCCACGTTCTTTTGCCCGGCACACTTCCGTAATACCACCAGCAGGATCAGGATAAACGCCGGCCCGGCAACAAACGCGCTGGCCAGAAATCGGGGTGCCAGCAAAGCTGTGTTCCAGAACGGACGCCCCCCCAAGCCGCAATACAAAAATGCCGTGACAGTATGAATCGAAATCGCCCAGAAAATTGACAACATCACAAACGGCACGTACCACGTCGGGTTGGGTTGGCGGCCCAAGAATCGCATGTACATCAAATACCCACAAACATGCAGGTTCAACAACAGATAGCCATTGAGCACAATGACATCCCATGTCAGCATCGACATCGGCCAGTTAAAGCGCCCCATCACGGGAATCATGTGCCAGAACCTTTCCGGCCGTCCAAGGTCCGCTACCACAAATAGAAGACACATCACGATCGCTGCGATCGCCAAAAGTTCGCCCACGATGACGACATCGTGCATTTTTTTGTCATGATACAGATAGGCCGGGATCACCATCATCACACCTCCTGCCGCGACGCCGACCATAAAAGTAAAATTGGCAATGTACAGTCCCCAACTGACGTGATCGGTCATGTTGGTGACGATCATCCCGTCGACGACCTGTACGGCCCACGCGTTGGCACCGACCAGCGCGACCGCTGTCAGCACCAACATCCACAAGTAGAACAGCAGGTTGCCGTTGGTCGATTCGCCTAACGCCCACCAAATAAAACGCGGGTAGTTCTGCACATAGTGCGGTCGCTCGTCAAGCATTTGGCCAGTTGTAGACATGATGTTCTGGGGAGAAAGAAAGCCAGGATGCACCGAGGTTCACTTACCTGCGATACCGGTTTGGTCGTTGGTGTCAATCGAAAAAGTAGAAGAAACGCGGCCGCGTCCCGAGATCCTCTTTAAGCACAAAGACGCGTTTGTTTTTCAGTACGTAGTTAATATCGGAATCAGGATCGTTCATGTCACCAAACACGCGCGCTCCGGTCGGGCAGGCTTCCAGGCAGGCCGGTGCTCTTCCTGCACGTGTACGATGCAAACAGAAGTGACATTTCTCCATCGTCCCTTGCGGACGGACCCGATTGGACAGGTATCCCTGGTCCGGATTGACGTCTTCGGCAGGAATCTCGGGCTGTTCCCAGTTGAACCGCCGCGCGTGGTAGGGGCACGCCGCCTCGCAATAGCGACAGCCAATACACCAATTGTAATCGACCACCACGATACCATCATCTTCGGCCCACGTCGCCGCCACCGGACACACAGTGACGCAAGGTGGGTTTTCGCATTGCTGACACTGCACCGGCATGTAAAACTTGTCATCTTGTGGCACAGTGTGATCGTAAGTCGTTGTGCCTTGCGCCATGTCCAACGATCCTTTGGACATTTCCAACACGCGGATGTACGACTGATCGATGCCCCGGTGGTGATTGTTTTCCTTGTTGCAAGCCTCCATGCATTTCCCGTTACCGTTGCATTTACTCAGGCTGATCGCGTAACCATATTCGACGCCGGGAATCGGCTGGGGATCAGAGATCGTAACGTCCGCACCGTACTCCTCTTTCGTTTCGGCTTCCAGCCGGGCGAAAATAGTTTGCTTATCTTCGTCAGTGAGTTCTTTGTAGTGCTGTTGTAGAAACTCGCTGACCGAGATCTTTTCCGGAATCACCATTAACGGTGAAACGGCTTTGCCAAATGCGGCCAGCCCCAGTGCGGCGCCGGCAACTTTAAGCGCCGTCCTGCGCGAGGAGGGTTGCCCGATGATCGGCAACGAGCGTCCCGGGGTGTCCTGATTACTGTCGGTTTGGTCAATTTTGGACGCCATTTAGTCCTCCAGGACAAAGTTATGTTGGTGCCGGCAGTGGGAAAGACGAAACCAGAAAATTTATTTTGCGAGAGAATGCCTTGCCGTTTCCCCGGATCGGTAGGCCAACAGAATGCACGCGCCCCGTTGGGCATTGCCTGCACCATTCAATAATCTTCCACCTTTTCCAGGAATCGGTCGCGCGGTTTAAAGGTAGGCCTCATTTTGGGAAATTGCGGTGCGTGAGGGTTGTGGCAATCAATGCAGTTGTTTTTCGTTTGCGGCCCGCGCGAGCGATCCCAAAAACCATTCATGCCGCCATGAACCCCGTGCTCAAAATCTTTCATCTGCGATCCGTGGCATTGAGCGCACAAGGTCATCACTTCGGAGTATTCGACGCGCGTGTTATCTGCCAGCTTAAGCGCATCGTAGTCGGTTGAGTTATGACAGGACAGGCAACTGACAGAACCATGAGCCATATTAAGTCCCGCATGGAATTCGTTGAGGTCGGCCGCCGTTTTATTTGCAAAGTTCGCCTTGCGGTTGGCATGGCATGTGTTGCAGGAGACTGTGATCGGCTGGCCATGCACGTCTTTCACCCCTGTGTCCACTTGTGGCGGACCGGCCGGCTTGCGAATCGTTACCGGGAATTTCTTCTTCGGTGGATTTGCCGATTCTACTCCTAGCACAGATGCAACAGATCCGCGCGCTGACGCGGGAGGAGATCTTTCTTGAGGCCCGATTGTCCCAATCTCTCCAATCGCTCCAATCGAGGCAGGCAGGCGGAAAAAACCAACAGCCAACCCCACGATCAAAACAGAAACAACCATCAGCACAGAGACAACAATCACCGCGAGGTTGGTTTTGCCATGGCTGCTCATTGACTTTTATTCTCTTTTTTAGTGATGGTGGTGGCAATCGTCTCCCCATACGGCAAACGGTGTACCAGCAAATGGTGTACTACAGCAAACGGTGTACCAGCGCAAAACACAATCTTCTGTCCCATGAGGAGCGCGATATCGCACACCTCCAGCTCCAATGGTCCTAAAGAGCGCGCTGCTGAACACCTTCAATTCTTTTTAGGCGACTGGCGATTGAAAGCCCGCCGTTGGCGATGCTGCCAGCTGCGCTCCGACGCTGGCAGCGTCGCCAACGGATGGTAAATTCCTGACTGCCAGTCGCCTTGGCTCTTGTCACAGTACACCTTTTATTCGGGGCATGCAAGTTGCAGTTCATCAGTGAGTCCTCTATCCTGATGCTTCGGACGTTGAAATGCCTTCCCACCATCAAAACGTAGATTGGAAGAAATGTGATCAGCAGTCTCTTGGTCCACCTTAAAAACAATACAGAAAACGCCGTCGCGTCAATCAGGGCGCGACCCGAGTTTGAATTGGGACCGCGGCAAGATTGCCTTTTGCCACTGGTCCTCGAAACGGCAGACTCGTATGCCAGCCGCGCTCTCTTTCGCTGGTTGAACGAGTTGCCTGATGTGGCGTTCGTTGATGTGACGTATGTTCATTTTGAGGAACCAACGTCTGTTAGCGAATAAGTACCTGCCACCCGAGCAAACGGTCGCTCAACTAGGTCAACTAGGTCAATCAGGTCAACCCACAACACACCTTCAGCCCGCGGTCTTCAGCATGTACGAGTCAACTCATCCCGGCCAGCGTTCCAAAGGTGCAACGCCCTCCCCTGACGTTTCTGATTTTGCCCCACCAATGGCGATGGAACGCAGTCGTCGTGACTTTATTCGTGCAACGGCCATGGCCGCAGCAACCGCAGCGGCGGTTGGGACTTCCGCAACAGCGCTGCCCGTTCTTGGTGCGGGTGAAACGGGGAGCACCCCCGATGGAGTTGTGTGGGACAAGGCTCCCTGTCGGTTTTGTGGTACCGGCTGTCATATCCAGGTCGGAGTGCAAGCTGGAAAAGTAGTCGCGGCTGCCGGGGACAGAGAGGCTGATGTTAACAAAGGCCTATTGTGCGTCAAAGGCTACCACATTCCGGCAATTCTCTATGGCAAGGACCGCCTGACCAAGCCGTTGCTGCGCAATGGGGACGCTTATAAAGAAATTTCGTGGGACGAAGCGATCGATGTGATCGCCGATCGTGTTGAAGCCGCCCCCGAGCGGTTTGCATTTTATGGATCGGGCCAGTGGACCATCCCCGAAGGCTATGCCGCCCAGAAATTTATGAAGGGCGGACTGTCCAATAATCACATCGACCCGAATGCCCGCCTGTGCATGGCGTCAGCAGTCACGGGATTTCTGGCCACCTACGGGGTCGATGAACCGGCAGGATGCTACGCCGACTTGGACGCTTGCGATGTCCTGATCATGTGGGGAAACAACCCGGCCGAGATGCATCCCGTTCTCTTTTCCCGCATTATCGATCGGAGAAGTCGGGGTGAAAAGGTGACGTTGATCGATATTGGTACCCGGCGGACACGCACCACCGAGGAGAGTCAGCACTATCTGGAAATGAAGCCGCATGGCGATTTGGCGATCGCCAACGGCATCCTGCACTTGCTGATCAAGAATAATACCTACGACAAAACCTTTGCGGAAACGTATTGTAATTTCAAGGCAAACGATCCAGACAATCCGAACCTGCACGGCAAACCCATTACATTCGATGACTACAAGGCCGGACTGGAACCTTACACGCCGGAGTACGTCGAAGAATTGTCTGGTGTTCCGGCGGAAAAGATCCGCATGCTGGGCGATCTGTTCGCGAACCCGGATCTGAGGATCACATCTCTGTGGTGCATGGGCATGAACCAGCACACACGCGGCACAGCCATTAACTCGATGGTGCATGGTGTCCACTTACTCAGTGGTCACTTTGGCAAACCCGGCGATGCCCCCACCAGTTTGACCGGTCAGCCATCAGCGTGTGGCACCGTCCGCGAGGTTGGCACGCTGGCACACGCGCTGCCAGGAGGGCGGGTGGTTGCCAAACCGGAACATCGCGCTCAAGCGGAAGAGTTCTGGAAACTGCCTGCAGGTCGGGTCAATCCGAAACCCGGCTATCACACGGTCAAGATGTGGGAAAGCTTCTGCACGCCAACCGATGAAGGCGGTGACATTGGTACGATCTGGGTACAGGTCACCAACCCCGGCCAGACATTGCCAAATTTGAATAAACTATTCAACCCGAAAGAAAACCTTGACGACAAATTTCTGATCGTCAGTGATGTCTACCCGACAGCGACGACCCGACTGGCGGATCTGATTTTACCGTCAGCGTTATGGGTGGAAAAGAACGGCGTCGTCGGCAATTCAGAACGACGGACACAACAGTGGTTCAAGATGGTCGATCCGCCCGGTGAGGCGCGCGACGATTGCTGGCAAACAATCGCGGTGGCTCATCGATTGTTCGAACGCGGTTTCGATGGCATGAGGGATCGTGACGGAAACTTTATCTTTGAAGTCAAAGATGAAAATGATTCGCCGGTCAGAATCTGGAACTGGGAAAACTACTATGACATCAATGTCGATGAACATCTCTTTAATGAGTACCGTCAGTTCTCCCGGTTGAAGCACAAAGACCTTGCTCCTTATACCGAATATGTAAAGGCGCGCGGGATGCGGTGGCCTGTCGTGGAAACAGATGGTCAGTGGAAAGAGACGCTGTTCCGGTTTTCCGAGGGGTACGATCCCTATGTCCAAGAGGGCAAGGGCGTGCAATTCTATCATTCCAGCACCAAAGACGATCGGGCACAGCTGTGGTTCCACCCGTGGGAGCCCCCCGCAGAGGTTCCGGACGACGACTATCCGCTGATGTTGTGTACTGGCCGGGTGCTGGAACATTGGCACACCGGCACGATGACGCGGCGCGTTCCTGAACTAAGTCGCGCAATGCCGGCGGCCTATGTGGAATTGCATCCAGCAGATGCTGTAGAAAAAGGAATTCGTAATGGCGACAGAGTCAAACTTGAGTCACGACGCGGTTCATTGGAGCTACAGGCGTGGATCGATGGACGCGGCAAACCGCCAAGAGGAACGGTGTTTATTCCGTTCTTTGACGAAACACTCTTGGTGAATGATTTGACGTTGGACGCGATCGATCCATTTTCCAAGCAGCCCGACTATAAGAAAAGCGCGGTGCGAATCACCAAGGTCGAAGGCAACTGACATGACTCTAGGTAATAATGCTCGATCCGCCTACTTGATAGGCTCGGTCGTGATCTCAATTGCAGTTGCCGGTTACTTTATTGGTCTGCAATCGCCCGGGAACCAACGCGCGACCCGTGCATCAACAGCTTATCCAGGCTACGAACAAAATTCGAATGTGCGGGACGCCAAAGGGAAGTTTCAGGAACGACATTCCGAACGTTCCAACGAGCGCTCTGTGAAAGGCAATTACGCAATCGAACCGGAAGTCACGCCGGCGACGGATTACGCACAGATGCACCACCTGACACACGCGCGTGGCAAGCAATGGCGGACGACACTTGACTGGTTAGCGACCAATGCAAAACGCAAGGAAGTATCGATTCCGTTGCCTGAGATCAAAATCACTCCCGCGGAAAAATCATTTGCTCTGGCGCGGCGAGCAAAAAACCGGGCCTTCAGCGGGGCACCGCCGACGGTGCCCCATTCTGTTTCCCAAACGTCAGCGCGCGCCTGTATCGCCTGTCATGGCGAGGGTTTGAAATCTGAGACGCTTCGCATTTCAAAAATGTCTCATCAATTTCTCTCAAACTGCACACAGTGTCATGTGGAAAGCAATCCCGAACATATGCAGTCGATCGATTTTGGAGAAACATCGTTCGTTGGATTACCGGAGTCCACTTCGGGACATCGTGCGTTCGACGGGGCTCCGCCACAAGTACCGCATTCAGTGTGGATGCGAGCCGATTGCAGCAGCTGTCACGGATTCACCGGAGCACAGGGAATTCGCAGCACGCATCCCTGGCGGACCAGTTGCTTACAATGCCACGCCCTCACCTCGAAACTGGATCAGAGTGAATTTGAAACCGATGTGAAATTCTTGAATCCACCGCTGATAGAGCCAAATAATTTTAATCAACACGGACCGATCAAATGAGTGACAAAATAACCCGGCGCGATTGGTTTCGCTTGCGGGGACAACATCAGAACCGAATGCTGGCACCGACCGAATCCGGGGTTAACGAATTCGAGGTTAACGAATCCGGGGTTAAGCAAGACGTGCTTTCGCCTGTCGCTCCCCCCGTCAATCACGACGGGCTGGACCTTTCCGAATTGCCACCGATGCGTGAGGCGATCCTAGAAATCCAGCAAATCAATGCGCTCTTTGCCGACATCGCGCAACTGGGCACGGATATACAGTTGATGCAGCGTTCCGTTGCGTCATTGCGGGCCACCGCATCCCGTGCAAAATCGGTAGACGATTTGGCCATGGCTAAAGACGCCTTGCTAACCGGCAGAACACCGCGTGTGCAGATTCGCTATCGCTGGCAAGGCGTGTTGTGGATCGATACGCTGACTCACCAGCCTGACGGGTATCGGATTGTGAGGATTGTTCATCAAGTATGACCGGGACTTTTGCAGGAGCGTTGTTACTCGCCCCATCACTTTGTTGTCAGTGAATTTCCTAGGTTGAATGCGGAAGAGATCGATTTGGAGGAGGTCGAAAATGTCTTGCACGTCAGTGCAATGCATGGACTCAACGACGACGCAACCTTTATCCGGTAAGAGCGCCAGCTCGGTCAAATTGAACGACAGTTCGTTCTGCAAAATCGCATCGTGAAAAAATGAAATATTATGGAGCTGACCCAATATCAAATATCGCATGGGGCGGCACGAACTGCCCGTGATCTTTCCAGGGGCTCCAGTCATCAGGAGCGAAAGGCTGCTGATCTTCTTTTGTGGCCCCCATCAGGTAGCCCGGAAAAAGCCTTTTGAATGGCCTTGTTGATACAGATTCTTTGAATAACGCTACCAGCTCATCAACCTCTTCTCGGGTTGTTAGCGGCATAGCCTCCAAATCAACCAACAAAACATCCACATCCTGATAACACTGATGGACAAACGTTGCACAACTGAAACCGTACGCTTCGTCTTCGTCTGGAAAACGAGGGTGACAGTCCGGTTGTCCCTCGCCCATCCAATAGCAACTTCGACGTAATGGCTTGGGGGTTTTGCCGTAGTAGCCGAGCGCTTTGGAAATTAACTCGGTGCGGGTTGCCCGATCCAACGACTTCACAACACCCACCAAATCAACTCGCGATCCATTGACACTGTCATGCCAATAATCTCTACAAATTCGTTTGACTCCCATGTGGTAAACCAGCACCTGATCGCCGAGTTGGTAATCGGCAACGTCGGTCGCGACCAACCCGGTGTGACAAAACTGGTTGATGACCCAACGACGTACACCAGACGAAAAAGGCTCCATGGTAACATGAAAAACCATGTCACCTTTCTTCAACGGCTGGATCTCACGCACACGCGGGGAGGCGAAACATTCAAGAAAGTTGAATAGTGGCATGGGCGAGGCGGCTATTGATTCACGTTGAGAATCTCATCGACCTGAATGTCGTACTTTAGCACCTTCGCTAAGGTTTTGGACAACGCTTTGCTCTGTCCTTCGCCGATCAGACGACCAACCAGATGCTTGTAGAATTGCACCAACTGATTTCGGTCACCAGTTTTGAGCCCTTCGATGCCAAGCAGATATAAAGTGTCAGTCGCTGTTGACGCATCAAGCTGATCGACTTGAGATACAATACTGTCAACTGATTTCCCCGCCAACAGACCGTAACCCAACAGTCGCGCTAAAACACCTTCCGCGTCTGCAAGGTTGGTGTCAGCGGAATATCTCTCCCAAACCTTTGCTGCGGTGTCGTTCCACTTATCAAAATCAGCATGATCTTTTTGTTTAGCCACCGCGACGAGGAAAGCATCCAGCACCGCTGGCATCTCAAGCTCACCAACATTGGTCAGGAGTTCACCACTGTCTTCAATAAGGCGTTCTGGTGCCCAATTCGCCAGTACACGACAGGCTTCTACGGGAATGTGCGACTGCCATAACTCTGTAGCTGCATTACTTAACGATTCACGAAGCAACTTGGCTATCTCACGGTACAGAATACTCGATGTTTCTTCACCTGCTTCCAAATCCAAGTCATGAGCCAAGCCCACAAGGTACAGATGCTCTTCGGAAATAGGGCGTTTGACGATCTCTTGCAGAAGTAATCCCAAGTCCTCCTGACTGTTGAAAGTTGTGAGAACTTCCAATCCCACGATCACATTTGGCGTTACTGAATCGGCACCCTCCGCCTGTTTTTTCAATTCGCGAGCAAATCCACGCAGGTACAACTCTCGATGTTTCACTTCTGTCCTCTTGAGCCAGTTAACAGCCGAACGACCAGCAGAAAAAACATCCTGCCGATCTTTGGCGTCGAGGATGGATTGAAGAATTGGGGCAATACTGGACGAATCAGATTCACACGTGGAGTCTCGGAACGCAACTGGCCATGTAGAATCGATTGCTGATGGCAGGCGATACGTTTTTCGCAACTTGATTTTTTGCAAATTGCCCCACAGAACGTCGGCTATTCCATTTTCGTTAATTTCTTTTATTGAACTCATGAGACTGGCTCGTCCTCGTTCTCATCGACTTCAAATTCCAAAGTAATGAGGCCTTGCGAATCATTTTGCTGTCGCAACAACACGTTCTTCTGTTTAGCGCGTTGGATCTGCATTTCAAATTTGTCGAGATCTTTAGGGTCGAGTGATAGATGGATCACTTTGGGCAGCGTGTTGTCTTGGTAAGCAATCTGGATGGTGTTTGTAATTAGATTCGCCTCAACACCGTCGATAGCCTCATCGAATAACGGACGGCAATCGGAATAAACTTCCACGTGGCGAAACTGATTAGACCGTGACCTTAGCAATCGAATTGATTTCGTCTCAATGGATGCCGATTTTGATGCCAGCAGATCGACGATGGGAGATTTCAATTGATTCCAACGGTCAAGCAGTTTTTGCGTCCAAGTTGCAGTTGATTGCTTGGCTATTTCATCTTCGATAAACTCTGACACCACTGCGTGAATTTGGGTGCCAGATTTTTCCAACCGAAACTGAAGCATTCGCAGTGGGTAGACAACCGAATTTAAAATTAGTTCGATGTCGTGTACAGAACCGCGACCGCCGAGGGCTTCGTTGATCAGGATGGCCCGCTTTCGATTTGAAATAAGCGACGGGCCAGTCTGGTCCAGCGCCTCTCGGATCGCCGCAATACGATCCTCGCCTTGCGCGATCAAAAGTTTTATTCCCCGGCACCCTTCGTCGGGAATCTCTATTTCGGCCATTTACTCAAATTCTTTTGTTTGCCTAAAAACTCGCAGCCTAAAAAACGGTCAGACTGTTAAACGAGAAGAATAAACGAATTGCTCTTGTGTGAGCAACATCGTTTCAGTCGGCAGACATCCGTGAAAACTCGTCGCATATCTCCGATAATGCGGATTTAACCTAATCAGTGGCGAAATCATCGAGTGCAGAAAGAACTTCAGAACAGTATATATATAAAATTGTCGACGGGGGCTACATCCTTCAATCTTCACACAGTTTGCGTCGAATTTGCCTAGGCCGTCCAAAAAACTGTCAAATTACAGCCGGCCCAATTCCTATAACGTATAAGGCTCAAGAATAAGCGAACGGTTAAGCACATGGTGGAAAAGCAAAGAATGCGAAACCACTAGATAGAAAGCAGAAAGCGAAAAACGATTGCCGAAAATGTTCGCCCTAGACAACCTGCATCGCATCGACACTCGCGGAATCGTCTCCAGTGGTACCTATGACGAGTTGAACCGGGATGGTTTCGAACTTTCGATGACGAGGCTTTAGTGCCGCTATGTCCAACAACGGCTTTGCCAGATGCTTTGTGCTTGGCGTACTTGGGTAAAGATTTTGATGGTCCACGCATATTGAAAGCTCCCTTGCTGAGCAAATGTCGTACGTACGAGATTTGCTAAATCATTAGCTGGGTGCTTTGCCGACCATCGGCAAGTAATCTTAGAGAGATTCAGTTGTGTTTTACCGAGTAATCGGCTTAAGTGCGGATGAGAGGATTTGAACCTCCACGGGGTTGCCCCCACTGGCACCTGAAGCCAGCGCGTCTGCCAATTCCGCCACATCCGCTTGATGCTACTTCCGAATCGGTTCAGAGTTATAAGCCATCCGGACCGTCTGCTCAAGGCTGAATTTCACCCTAATTCTCCGGTTCTGTGCTTTTTCATCTTTCGGTCACCAACCACCGCTGGCGGGAGACGCACACGCGATTCAAGCCGCCGGGCACCTAATAGCGCGGTACCGATTCGTCAACCTCTTGACTCCATACGTCTATGCCGCCGGTCATATTCCGCGCCTGTGGAAAACCGTTCTCGCGCAGGAACTGAACCACTTGCAAACTACGCCCGCCGTGATGGCAATGCACCACCAATGGCTGCTCCTTCCACGCCTCCAGCTCTTTCAATCGCTCGGGAATCGAACGCATTGGCATTAGCATCGCTCCCTCAATCCGACACGTTTTGTGCTCGTCCGGTTCACGACAGTCCAACAATAAAAACTCGGCACGACTATGCTGCTGAAGCAGGTCAGAGGTGGATTGGACATCAATTTCAATCGGTTGTTCTGTGGTCATTTTGATTTGGCCGGTGGTAGGTTGAGATAGAGCTTCATGGCTTGCCTGGTGATTACCGGATTTGAGTAATCCCGTCTCGCGCTCCGGCAAAACGGCATCCCGGGAAGAACCCCGGGGTGAAATCCAACCGGTTTCGTTCAAGTCACCGCCCGCTCCGATGATTGTATATGAAAAAACTGCCGCACAGGCAACGGCGCTAATGCCTGCGAGCCATAGAATCTGCCTGTTCAAATGCCACCTCCCCTGAAGATCAATGGTTTCAGATTGAAAACAACAACAAGAATCACAACCAGTTTATCATGGCATCATTGGCCCAACACGTAGGCAAACACCAGCGGCGCGACGATCGAGGCGTCCGAGTTGATCATAAACTTCGGTGTATTTTCAGCAAGTTTACACCACGTGATTTTTTCATTTGGAACGGCCCCTGAATAGGACCCATAAGACGTTGTCGAATCCGAGATCTGAGCAAAATATTGCCACAGACGGATGTCTTTCTGTAGATCCTGGATGATCGTCGGCACGGCACAGATGGCAAAATCGCCCGCGATCCCGCCACCAATCTGGAAAAAACCGATGCCCCGTCCGTTTCGATCTTCCGGTCGCCCGTCGGTCTCTAGGTACCAGTTCACCAGATTTTCCATCTGCTGCGTGCCGCTGGCGAGCGCGTGGTGCGAGCCAATTTTCTTTTCGATCACACGCGCGGCAAAAATATTACCCAGCGTCGAATCCTCAAATCCGGGACAAAAAACGGGAATCCCTTTTTCCCACGCCGCCAGCATCCATGAATTCTCAGGCGGGATCTGATAGTGAGGCTTGAGGCTGCCGGAGTCAAAGATCCGAAAGAATACTTCCGCCGGTGTCAGGCTGGTGTCTGATTCGGCATGGTCGGCACAGATTCCCATGAAATGGTCCTCAATGTGTCGCATCACGGTTTCGGGAATGCAGGTATCGGTGACGCGATTGAATCCTTTCTCCAACAGCGCCTGTTCATCCGCCGGCGAAAGGTCGCGGTAGTTTGGCACCAGTTGGTATTCGCTGTTCGCCACTAGGTTGAAGACGTCTTCTTCCAGATTGGCCCCGGTACAGGAGATGGCGTGGACCTTGTCCTGCCGAATCATTTCGGCCAGCGAGATCCCCAATTCGGCAGTGCTCATCGCACCGGCGAGCGACAATAACATTTTGCCATCTCCGTCCAAGTGTTCGCGCCATGCCCGGGCGGAGGCAACCAGTTCACGTGCGTTGAAATGCAGGAAGTTTTGATCGAGAAAACGGGTGATGGGTGTGTCGGACATACGGGTTCCAAGTGGCATGTTGGGTGAACAACGGCAGCAGTTATTTTCTACCAGAGAGGCTTTTAAGAAACACCCCTGTTGCGAAAGGTGTTCATGTGGCGTTTGGGCATCGCCCGGATTGAGCCATCAAAAACAGGGCGCAAACACCAAAACCGGCCTGTTTGGCGGGCGCGTGGCTGAATTGGCCGAATGGTCCCACCCTATTTTGCACATTGGCATCAGCCTTGCCATTGAGAGTCATCAGTTAGTTTCCCGACCAGGTGACTGACTGAAACGAGACCTCCTCGAACTTCCCCGATACAGGCCTTTACCGGTCCCCGCCCCCCCGTCCCTCCTTCCATTCAGTTCACCTACCCACCGGGCAATTCCCCACCTGTTGCCCAGCACTATATAAATCGAACGAGAACACACAATGCACGCTAGTCAACTGTCAGAAATTGGTTCATGGGTTGCTGTCCACGCCGCTAACCTGGTCTTCGGACGACAACAACAATCACTCTGCGTTTCCAATGAATACTGGACGGCGTCCAAATGCCGGCTGCAACGATGGATTACCGCTTTGAAGATGTTTGAGCACGACATTGCTGATCCGGCCGAAGAGCACGATCCGTGGCCGGCAATGGAAACGGTCGTAGAGGAAATTTTGCTGTCCGAGTTTCTGACCCGCGTGTGGGCGGCAGCGGTGCTGTGCCACGACCAGTATCACGAAACGGATGAACTTAACGGTCTGGCACATTCGACCTTCATCAGTCACATCGAAGCCCGCAACCGCGCCGTGCGGTTATTGCTGGCCGGGCAGAACTCCAATGAGGAAGCGTTTGACCGCATCAATCTGCTACGCCGGAAACTGGAACGCTGGACGGACCTGTTTATGGCTCAGTTGCCAAATCTGAACATCTCCCGGCAGTTTGCTTTCGATCAGGAACGCGTTGCCGATTTTTACAACGAACGACGACAGGAGTCCGGCCCCAACGTCGTTCGCCGCCAGCAGGTACTGATGGCTTCTTTCGCCGCCGATGTCAATACCTTCCACGGGCATTCGGCCAATCCGGTGTTCAATCGCCAAATCGCTTCGGGCATTCTGAAATGCTTTCCTTCCGACCGCTTCGATTCGACCGGCCTGCCAAAATCGGCGCGCATGCTGTGGATGGAGAAATCTCAGGATGATACGCAGATGCTGGTTGAACAATTGGCAGATTTTGAAACAAAGTCCCTGGAAAAATCGACGCGCTTTATGGCGTAGCCTCCGATCGCCGATCGCCATTACTTCCGATCGCGATTACCAAACAGCACCGCCGGGTGGCCGGATGCCCTCAAGTGTCTTGCCCAAACAGGTTTGCCGAACCAGATTTGCCCAAACTGATTTGCCCAAACTGGATTTGCCAGCCGCTGGGCGGTAGAATCATTTTTCTACGACTTGGACCGATCCCAATTTCACTTGCCGGCGAAACCATGAAAACGATTTTCCACACGCTATGCTTTATTCTGGCCGTTACGGTATTGGCCGCGGGCTGCGAGAGCAAAAAGGTGGCCGAGGACCCCAAACCGGAACCGATCTTCGGAAAGAAGACTCAGGATATTGCCGAATACGATCCGGCCGCTGGCAAGATCGTCAGTGAGGGCAAGTACGAATCAAGTCTGCTGAAGACCGCGATGGGCAACGCGCGCGCCTATGGTAGTGCGGTGGAGAATATCGAGCTGCCCTATGTTAACCGGCAGATCGAATTTTATCGCGCGACCACGGGCGCGTACCCGAAAACGCACAAGGAGTTTATGGAAGAGGTCATCTATAAAAACGATTACAAACTGACCATGCTGCCGCATGGATCGTCGTATCAGTATGACGTGGCAAATCACAAAGTGATTGTCGTGAAAGACAAAGCTGACGACTGATCCTCGTTCTTTGTTTTGTTTATCGTTTTTTGTTTTGTTTAGGTTCTATTGGTGGGCTACCACGCTCTGGCGAGCGTAGCCACGTTTGGTGCCCTAAAAAACCCGAATCCGCAACATGCTGATTCGGGTTTTGAATTTCAGTCGCTGGTCACGCGGAGTGCCTAAATAAGGCCGTCACAGCGGTTGATACAGTTCAGGTCTTCGAAGGCCTCCTTCAAACGCGTGACGAATTGATCTTCGCCTTTTCGCAGCCACTTGCGTGGGTCGTAGAACTTCTTGTTGGGAATGTCGTCGCCATCCGGGTTGCCCAACTGAGTCTGTAGATAGCCTTCGTTGGCTTTGTAGTAGTCAAGCACACCTTTCCAGGTCGCCCACTGCATGTCAGTGTCCAAGTTCATCTTGATCGCACCGTAGTCGATCGCTTCACGGATTTCCTCACGCGTTGACCCCGATCCGCCATGGAAGACGAAGTTCACAGGCAGGTCGCCGGTGCCAAATTTCTCCTTGATGTGTTCCTGAGAGTTTTTCAGAATAATCGGCTGAAGGCTGACGTTACCGGGCTTGTAGACACCGTGAACATTTCCAAAAGCGGCCGCCACAGTGAAGCTGGAAGAGATCTTGTTCAGCTCTTCATAGACGTAGGCAACTTCTGAAGGTTGCGTGTACAGCTTCGAACTATCGACATCGGTGTTATCGACACCGTCTTCCTCACCGCCGGTGATCCCCAGTTCAACCTCGATCGTCATGCCAATTTTTGCCATGCGTTCGAAATACTTACAGCTGATCTCGACATTCTCTTCCAGCGATTCTTCTGACAGGTCCAGCATGTGAGAGCTGTATAGCGGCTGGCCGGTCTGGTCAAAGTGCTTTTCGCCGGCATCCAGCAGGCCATCGATCCATGGCAGGAGTTTTTTGGCACAGTGATCGGTGTGCAGCACGACTGGCACGCCGTACATGCCGGCCATCTGGTGAACGTGATGCGCCCCGGAGATGCTACCGGCGATGGCAGCAGCCTCATTGGCATTAGCAAGGCTTTTGCCGGCATAGTATGAACCGCCACCGTTGGAAAACTGCACCATGACGGGTGAGTTGACTGCTGCGGCAGATTCCAGCACGGCGTTGATCGACATCGTGCTGACAACATTGACCGCCGGCATCGCGTAGTTGTTCTCGTTGGCGTGACGCAGCAATTGGTCCAGTGCCTCACCAGAGACAACGCCTGGCTTGATTTGTGTGGTAGTACTCATGAATCAGTTTCTGGTGAAGGGTGACAGAAAACGCTCCGAAGCGGTAATCTCCGGCCCGTTTTGAAAGTGCACATTGTATTCGGATCAGGCGATCTGACAACGTCCGAATCCAACCGTCCCCCAGGGGGCTGACCACGCCCGATATTCGATGTTAAGGGATGGGCGATTTTGGAGAAATCGCAGGTTGGGTAGTTATCGGCGGTGTTTCCGCTGAATTTCTGGCCGGTGAGGAGGCTGGTGGGGAGGCCGCACCGTGCGTGCCGGCGGACAGCGGCGACGCAGGAGCTGAAGAGGCCGCGGGGGTTGTAGTCGCAGGTGCAGGCGGCGGAACGGGTTGCCCTTTAGGGATGAATTTCAGCGCTGCCGAATTCATGCAGTAGCGCAGCCCGGTAGGAGCCGGGCCGTCGTTAAATACGTGCCCCAAATGAGCGTCGCAGCGCGTGCACACATTTTCGGTGCGCGTCACTCCGTAGCTGGAGTCCACCATTGAACCAACCGCCCGTTCGTCGATGGCCTGAAAGAAACTGGGCCAACCAGTGCCCGATTTGAATTTGGTGGATGAATCGAACAAAGGCTGCCCGCAGCATTTGCAGACGTAGGTTCCTTCCCGGGTGTTATTCCAGTACTTGCCGGTAAACGCCCGTTCGGTGCCCTTTTGCCGGGTGACGTCATACTCCAACGGTGTCAATTGCGATCGCCATTGCGGGTCTGTTTTTCGAACCTTTTCAATCACTCCAGTGAGAGTTGGACCGCCGGCGTTGTTGGTGGAGGGTCCGAGGGATGCACCCGATTTGGCAACCGATCCGGCGGTGACCGGTTTGGTTTGCGATCCGCCCGTGGAGGCGGGTGGTTGCTGGCAAGCCCCCAGAGCACCCAGCGTGCAAATTGACAGACTCAGCAAGATCGCGGAACTCAATATGCGAAATGGACTTGCGAAGAAAACGTATTGAGTAGAAACCCTATTTGATTGTCTCATGATCAGCGGTTCTTTCAGAAAGAATTTTCGGAGTAGTCCCGTTTGCATTGTAGGCATCGGCAGCCTTGCAGGCGATACTAATTACAGCTGACATGCGTTGGGAAGATTGCCTCTTCGAGCGGTCTTGCACTTGAACTCTCCTTACAGTGATCTCATGACCACACCAAACGCCCCTGAAACGACTCGCCCCCAACCTGCTCCAACAGGATGGAAGAAAGCTTGGCTACTTGGGCTGGTGTTGCTGATGGCGGTGGCGTGCTTCATCGCAGTGCGACAATATTTTGACATCGCATATCTGGCCTCATTTGAGCAGCAACTCAAATCGTTCTATGTTTCCAATCCGGTGATCGTTCTGGCCGCCGCTTTTGTGATCTACGCACTGGTTACCGGGCTGTCGGTTCCTGGCGCATCGCCCATGACGTTGGTGATGGCATGGTTTTTGGGGTTTCCAACCGCCCTAGTATTGATCAGCTTCGCCTCGACAACCGGAGCCACCATCGCATTCCTAATCAGCCGCCACCTGTTCCGGGACTGGATCGAGTCCCGGTTTGGGGATCGATTGGAGAAATTCAACGAGGCCCTCGAGAAGGAGGGAGCCTTCTATCTGTTCACATTGCGGTTGATTCCTTTGGTGCCGTTTTTCGTCATCAATAATGTGATGGGTCTGACGAAGATTCCGACGCGCACGTTCTGGTGGGTCAGCCAATTGGGGATGTTGGCCGGAACGGCCATTTATTGCTACGCTGGATCGAGAATTCCCGATTTACAAGCGCTGTCCGAGCACGGCATTGGGTCGGTGCTCAACCGCCAGCAACTGACGCAGATTACCATTGCGCTGGTGCTATTGAGCCTGTTTCCAATCGCCGCAAAGAAGATCATCGCAGTACTCAGAACCAAACCGGCATAAAATCAAACCGGCCTAGGAATCGGCGGCCTGAGGGCGCACTAAAATCTCGAAACGAAAATCGCGTCTCAAATCGAGACGCTGCGTGATCCGTTGAAGGAGCCAGACGATGTGCAAGAGAAATATAATGGCATGGAAAGAAGTTTTTATTGTAGTTTCACACGGGAAAATGCCCGTTTCGGGCAGGCATGAGCAATTGGCCAGCCCGTTTGGCATGGCCTTTGCGTTAGTGTTTTTCCGGAGTGGAGGCCACAAGCCTTAGCGTTCTCATCCCATCCGCCGTCTCAGAGGCTTCTCCACTCCCATTTTAAATCATTCCTGAACAGTCGCGGTGCCCACTTTTCATTGCACGTCGCGTCTGTTTTTTTGCGCTAGCCAATCACCGCCACGATCCACCAACAGCTTCGTAAAACCAAAAACCACCAACCTGATCGTCAGGGGCGCACACCTCCTTGGTTCTTGGTCTTAGGCGATTGGCATTTGAAAGCCGACCGTTGGCGATGCTGCCAGCTTCGCTCCGACGCTGGCAGCGTCGCCAACGGATGGCAGGGGCACCAACGGATCGTAAATTCCTGACTGCCAGCCGCCTTAGCCCAACCCCTTAGCCCAACCCCTTAGCCCAGCCTCTTAGCCAACCGGCTGGGCGATCATGCCGGCAATCAAGGCTTCCAATTTGACAATGTCGGCTGAAAACTTGCGAATGCCTTCGGCTGTCTTCTCGGTTGCCATTGCATCTTCGTTCATCAGCCAGCGAAAGTTCTTTTCATTGCACTCCACTTTGCGGATGTCCATCGCCTGGGCGGCGGTTGCGTCAAGTTTCTGTTTGATCGGATCACTGGAGTTTTGCAGCTGCTCCAACAGGCCGGGGCTGATCGTTAGCAAGTCGCAACCGGCCAGTTCAATGATTTGTCCCGCATTGCGGAAACTGGCCCCCATGACCTCGGTTGGAAAACCAAATTTTTTGTAGTAGTTGTAAATTTCGGTGACCGACTGTACGCCCGGATCCTCAGCCCCCACGTAGTCGCGTCCCTCCGATTTTTTGTACCAATCGTAAATCCTGCCCACAAATGGCGAAACCAGCTTGATCCCTGCCTCGGCACAGGCGACCGCTTGAACCAACGAAAACAGCAGCGTCAAATTACAGTTGATGTTTTCCTTTTGCAGGATTTCAGCTGCCTTAATCCCCTCCCATGTCGATGCAATCTTGATCAGCACGCGCTCCCGGGATGTTCCTGATTGTTCGTACAGATCAATCAGGGTACGCGCCTTATCGACGGTGCCCTGAGTATCAAAGGACAGTCGCGCATCGGTTTCCGTCGATACTCTTCCCGGCACAACTTTTAGAATCTCGTTACCAAACAGAATTAGCACCCGGTCAATGGTCGCTTCGACCCGCTGGTCTGCGGGCAGGTCCGATTCTTTCAGATCGTCCACCGCCTGCTGAACCAGGTATTGGTACTTCTCGTCCTTGGTTGCCGCCAAAATCAGGGACGGATTGGTGGTCGCGTCTTGGGGTTGGTATTCGGCCATCGCCTGGAAATCGCCTGTATCGGCAACGACGGTGGTCCACTGTTTCATTTGGTCAAGTTGATTCATGGTTTGGCTGTCTCTGGTTAAAAAGGATTCATTTTGTGAGTGGAACTCGGGCCTGCCTCACACCGTTTGCGCAAAAGTGCACCGCGCCGCCAGACAGAAGGCGACTGGCAGTCAGGATATTACCACCCGTTGCCGACGTTGCCAGCCGTTGGCATCCGTTGCCGACGCTGCCAGCGTCGGAGCGAAGCTGGCAGCATCGCCAACGGTAAACTCTCAACTGCCAATCACCTAAGTCTAACCATGTGGGCAATCCGCAGGGCCGGGACACAGGATGATACCGGATTTTCATGTCCTTTCCGACGTGGTCACATCGATTTGCGTCATTTGGAAACGTCTTCAGGAAGTTTTGCCGTCCGCCGAAGGCTTTTGCCATCCATTGGAGGTCCCAGTCCCCGTTTCACTGCTCGCATGCTTGTCCGGGTGTCTTGTTGTGAGCGAATCGGATAAATTTAGGGGCAAGCAGTTTCTTTCATTTTGTCCGACCATCGCCACACAATGCTGACTCCCCACGACATTCTTGGCGATGGCCAGAAAATTGCCAAACGTCTGGAGACCTACGAGCACCGTCCCGAGCAGCTCCAGATGGCCGACGCGGTGGCTCAGGCAATCGCCGGCAAACGCCACCTGGTTGCCGAGGCCGGCACGGGTGTGGGGAAGAGTTTTGGCTATCTGGTGCCGGCGATTCTCAGTCTGGCCGCCAATCAGGAATCCAAAACGGAAACCAAGAAGCGCATCGTCGTTTCCACGCACACCATCAGCCTGCAGGAGCAGTTGATCGAAAAAGATGTCCCGTTCCTCAACAGCGTCATCCCGCTAGAGTTTTCGGCGGTACTGGCCAAAGGACGTGGTAACTACGTCAGTCGTCGACGGCTGCACGATGCTGCGGTGCAGGGAAAGACGGTTTTCTCCAGCGAAGAGGAAATTGACCAAATCCCGATGCTGACCCAATGGATCAAGGATTCCCCTGATGGCTCGCGCAGCGACCTGCCGATCAAAGTTCTGCCTCAAGTTTGGGACGAGGTCCGCAGCGACAGTGCGAACTGCTTGGGCCGCAAATGCCCCAACCACAAAGACTGTTTTTACTACGCGGCACGAAATCGGCTTCAGAACGCCGACATCCTGATCGTCAATCACGCGCTGTTTTTCTCGGACCTGTCACTGCGACGGCTGGGGGTCAACATTCTGCCGGACTACCACACGGTGATTCTGGACGAAGCCCACACGGTGGTTGACGTGGCCAGCGATCATCTGGGAATCTCGGTAACCCTCGGTCAGGTCGAATACACGCTTAAGAAACTCTACAACAGCTCGAAAAACAAGGGCTTGCTGGTGGTGCACAATCTGGGCGAGGTGCAACGGATGGTGGTCAAAGCATTTTCCGCATCCGAGACATTTTTCCTGGACATTTTGAATTGGGCATCCCGCCGCGGCGACAACCATAACCGGCGGTCCAGCAAGATTCGTGTCTGCGAAAAAGGCATCGTGCAAAACCGCCTGAGCCCGATCCTGAACAAGATCAGCGATGCGGTGACCCAGCACGCTGAAAACCAGAAGAACCCATCGGACAAACAAAACCTCACCGCAGCCGCAGACCGGCTGACGGCGATCGCCGCGTCGCTGGAGAACTGGCGGTTGCAGGGGATGGAGGGCGGTGTTTACTGGATTGAGACTTCGGTCAACCGGTTTGGCAAACAGGCGGTCAATCTGATGGCATCTCCCATTGATGTCGGCCCCGAGATTCGGACGCATCTGCTGAACAAAACCGACAGCGTCATTATGACCAGCGCCACGATCGCCACCGGTGGGAACTCGTTTGATTTTTTCCGCAATCGCGTCGGGATGACCAAGGGCGACACGCTGGCCGTGGGCAGTCCGTTCGACTATCAGAATCAGTCAGAACTGATCATCGTCACCAACATTGCCAACCCTTCGGAGCAGCGTGAATTGCACGAACGCCAGTGCATCGAGGCGATTCAAAAATACGTCAAACGTACCGATGGCCATGCCTTTGTGCTGTTTACCAGTTATGAGTTTCTGCGCCGTGCCGAGCGTGAGCTGACGCCGTGGCTGTCGCAAAATGACTACGGGCTGTTTTCCCAAGCAGGTGGCACTCCACGCGGACAATTGCTGGAGCAATTTAAGACAACTCCCCGAAGTGTTCTGTTCGGCACCGACAGTTTCTGGCAGGGCGTCGATGTGCAGGGCGACGCATTGACCAACGTGATCATCACGAAACTCCCCTTCAGCGTCCCCGACCAGCCGCTGTTACAGGCGCGTCTGGAAGCGATTCGAAAATCGGGCGGCAATCCGTTTGTGGACTACCAGATTCCCGAAGCCGTCATCAAGTTCAAACAGGGCTTCGGCCGCCTGATTCGCAGCAAGACTGACACCGGGATTGTGGTCGTTCTGGATCCGCGTGTAAAAACAAAGCGTTACGGTAAAATCTTTATCGATTCGCTGCCGGAGACAAAAGTTGTGCTGGAGACACTCTGAGCATTCGCGACGCGCTATAACGCGCTGGCCTGGCCCGACGACTGACGGATCACATTCGGCATTGTTTGATACCGGGGCGCGCCCAATCGCCCGTGCCGCACACTCTATGGTGTTGCCGGACGGACTCCGGTAGCAGTTCCACCGCCGGAGCCATTGGCCGTTCCTGCGGTGTTGGACTCATTCAGGCATCGAACGCGTGTTCCGTCAACAACCGTATCGCCGGGATAGAGGATGACCTGATCATCAGTATCGATCCCCGACAACACCTGCGTCCAGGTGTCGTTCTGGCGACCAATTTTGACCGGTCGCATTCGTGCCACACCATCAGTAACCACAAACACGTGCCACAGACGTTGGTGCCGGAACAAGGCGCTCCCGGGAATTAATTCCGCCCCACTGATGCGCTGGACCGTGATATCAGCCTCGACACGATACCCGTCGCCCAACCGCGCGATCCTCTCGGCCGGTTCGTCAAAATCGGCGATGATGTTAACGCGCTGTTCCTCCACACCCAACGAAGACACTTTCGTAAACGCGGCAGGTTCGATGACCCGCACCAGCCCTCTCAGAGGCAAATCGCCCCCCCAGTGATCAATTGTCAATGGAGCCCCCGGTTGGATCCGCACCGCGTCGGTGGACAGCACATCGATCTCAATTTCCAGTTTCTCCGGATCGCCAATCTCGATTAACGGCGTTCCCACGCTGACAACCGTTGAGCTTTCCTGAAACACACGTAACACCTTCCCACCCGCCGGTGCCAGCACTTCAAACGGTTTGCCACTGCCGGTCGATGTTACGCCGTTGTATTGGCGGAGGGCTGCCTGCGCCATCTCCAGTTCATATCGGGAAATCTCCTCGTCAAACCGCATTGTCCGGATGCGTTGCGAATCAGCTTGAAACCGGGCCTTGGCCACATCATATTCATCGCGCGACACGGAACTGGATTTAAAAAGGCGTTTCACGCGTTCAAACTTCTTGCGCGCCAGGTCAGCATTCACACGAATCTGTTCTGCGTTAGCGGCCGTTCGTTTTACCGCAGCGGCCGCCAGTTCAACTCGCGCTACCGCTTGGGCTTTGGAACGCGCGTCCAGCATCGCCGGATCGGCAGGCAGGATCACCGCCACCGGGCGATTCGCGTCGGTGATCGGGTCGCCAGACTCCAGTTCGATACGCGCCAATCGTCCCGCAACCGGAGCCGAGATGGTGTACTTTTCGGCAATCCGTGTTTTGCCGTCCTCCTGAACCGTGATGACCAAGTCACCCTGAAGAACCCGAGCCGTTTCGACTTCGACAGGTTTGGGAAACATCACCATCCCGAGGACCGCAATCAACGCGACCAATACAAACGCCCAGATAAACGACTGAATGGACAGCTTCATCACCTACCCCCATCACCTACTCCCGTGTTTTCAGTGCAGCGATCAGATCCAGATTGCCAATCCTGCGTTGGACAATCCACCCCGATGCAACCGTCGCGCCAACCACTACCAGAGAGGCAAATAAAAATGTCGACGGATCCACAATCAATGGAATGCGAAAATTTTCCGTCGCCAGGCCCTGAATCATGGCCCACGCGAGACCGTATCCTGACAAACAACCCAGCGGCAACGCCAGGCAGGTGAACAAAGCAATTTCCCCCAGCAACACTGCGGACACTTCGCCTCGGGTAAATCCAATCACCCGCATCGTCGCCAGGTCGCGACTTTGTTCAGACAGTGAAATTCTGGCGCTGTTGTAAACCACACCAATCGCGATCACAACGGCGAACAGAATGTTGAATGATCGCATCGTCATCATATTTTCGGCAATCGTCTCTTTGAAACTGACAATTGCGGCGTCTTTGATGGAAACAGTACTGACCCCCGGGCGCAGCTCAAGCTCCCGGTACAGCGCACTCAACCGGTTCGCGTCAACCTTTAAAAATGCCCCTGACGCCACGGCAGACTCGTTCAGCGCGCGGTGCAAACCTTCCTTACTGATGTAAGCGTTGATGCCGCCGTATTCATCGACGATGGCTGTCACCTCCAGATCCAGCACCGGGCGCTTGCCTTCGAGCACTTCCAGTTTGACGATATCCCCTTTACGGCAGCCCAATATTTTCACCAACATGCTGTTGAGCATGATGCCGTGGGCGGGCACACTGACTGGTCTTTCATGTGCGTCGATTAGGCGGAACAATTGCGGATCATCCACTAGGCCCGTTACGCCGATTCTTCGAAAGCGATGGGCGAAGTGAATTCTGGCCCCGACACTGCGCATGGTCTCGCTGGCCAAGACACCGTCCAGACTGTCCACTTCATAGACCACCGACGACGTAACCGGTTCCACGAACCCAACCGTAATATCCTGCCGCTGTGATTTCCTGAATTGAAAATCAATCAAATAGTCCAGCGAATCCAGTGAAAAACTTCCCACGATCAGGACAGCCACCGCCATCGAGATTCCGACAACCGATGCGGTCGATTTGAAGGGCTTGCGCTGAACATTGCGAACCACCATTGGCAGCGCGGCGGGCAACCACCGGGTCGGCAGAATCTTTTCGATCCACGTTAGCCGAAATGTGGGAGGCGTTTCAGGTCTCATCGCTTCGGCAGGAGGCAGCCGAATCGCTTTGGCCACGGCGAACCATGTACCCAAAACCGCAATGGTGGTCGTCAACAGCAGCGCGGCAAACACGGCAAAGTGGTTAATTTTCAGGGTCAACACGGGGAATTTGTAGAACTCCTGATACATTTCGATCAGGTTGGTCGCCATCCAGATCCCCCCCACGGTCCCCAGCGCCATTCCCGCAGTGGCAATCGCCAATACCAGATCCAGATAGTGCCCCCCCACCTCAAAATTAGAATAACCAAACGCTTTAAGTGCGGCAATCTGTTCGCGCTGGCGCGCGACGATGCGAGTGACAACAATGTTCAACAGAAACGCGGCCACCGACATAAAAATCACCGGCGCGATAGTGGCCATCGTCCTCAATTGTAGCAATTCGTCTTCCACGAACTGGTGCGATTGATTGTCGCTGCGGTCGTAGGCCCCCAGGCTGCCATAAGGTTCCAACAGGTGGTCCATTTGGTCAATGACATGCTGTCGGTTGGCTCCGTACGTCAGTTTCAACGAAACGCTGTTGAACGCGTCGGTCATGTCAAACGCTGATTCCAGCTCGCGCTGATTCATCCAGAAAATCCCGAATCGATTTTTGTCCGGCAACATGTTGCCTCCCTGGATCTGGATGACATATTCGGGGCACAGTGCAATACCGACAACCGTCAGGCTTTGCAATCTTCCGTTGATAATCGCATCAACTTGATCCCCCGGCACAAAACGGTGGGCCTCGGCAAACATCGCGGAAACCACCACTTCTCCGGTGCGCCCGGGTTCCAGCATCCTTCCCTGTGAAACGTATACCTGATTCAAACGGCTCTGCCCCGCCTGGGGGATCGAGATCAGTTTGGCGGTGGCAGGCTCATCCATCCCCCGGACTTTCAACAATACGTTGTAGACCAGTCGCATCTCGACCGCAGAGACACCGTCAATTTCACCAATGCGATCACCAACCGACCGGGGGCAACGCCGAGCATTGGAAAAAACGTCGGCAAACCTGAAATCACGATAGAACGTTCTCTGGCCATGTTTCAGCGCGGACCAACAGCACATGGACATCACAAATACCGCAATGCCGGCAGCGATTACTCCAACAATGGCAATCGCCTGCCCCTTCATTTGCAGCAGGTCACGAACCAGTTTTTGGTCAAGTTTTCGCATGGCTGACGTTTTGAAAAAGGCAGTCGTCAATCTGACCGGTTACCAACTCAGTTCATTTGCCGGAATTTTTGCGTCGTTGATTTTGATGCCCGATATCTGACCGTCGGAGAGCGCGATCACACGGTCAGCCATTTCTGCGATGGCAGCATTATGGGTAATGACCGCGGTGGTGGTGCCAAGTTCCCTGTTGATACGGGCAATGACTTCCAGCACCACAATTCCTGTCTGCACATCCAGCGCACCGGTCGGTTCATCGCACAGCAACACGTCGGGACGCTTCGAGATGGCTCGGGCGATCGCCACCCGCTGTTGCTCACCACCGGACAGCTGTGCCGGAAAATGATCGGCGCGATCGCCCAGACGCACCATTTCAAGCGCTTCCCGGGGATCCATTGGATCGGGTGCGATTTCGGTGACCAGTTCGACGTTCTCGCGCGCGGTGAGGCTGGGAATCAGATTATAAAATTGAAATACAAATCCAACGTGCTGGCGACGGTAACGCGTCAGCGCTTCCGGGGTACTGGCCGTAAGTTCCTGATCCAGATAATGCACGGACCCGGAAGTCGGCACATCCAGTCCGCCGAGGATATTCAGGAGTGTCGATTTGCCGCTGCCGGACGCCCCCAGCAGCACAATAAACTCACTCCGGTACAGCTCTAGGCTAACGCCTCGCAACGCACGGACCTTAACCTCGCCCATTTCATAAATCTTGGCGATTGCGTCAGCGCGAAACACGACCCGCTTTTCACGCACTTCTTCTGTTTCAGCACTGGACATCAAAAGCCACCCTCGTTCCGGTAACGACGATGCCGACACGGTTCGCCTCAGGAATCAATCGACAATCCCAACACCCGTGCAAACCCTGTGCCAGATGCAACCGATGTGAAACCGGGGGGCATTGTCAATTGTGTGCTGAATTGCCCGACCACGAAAACTGCCCATCCTAGAAATTGGGAAATCGAGAAATTGGGAAATGTCGCGGACGCCGCTCCTGGTCCGCAAAACCCTTACTCCAATTTCAGCGGATTGACGTTCTGGTGGTGCCAGGTTTCCAGTGCGGTCGAAGGGGCGTCGGACATGACCTGGCCAATATTGAAGGCCTGGGTATGATGTGCCCCCAGTTGCAACGAACGGTACGTGTCCGGCGTCAAACGGAAGTGAATGTTGCCGACTTCGACCTGCTCGGTCGCCACGTGCTCGATCACCACACGGTAATCCGTCCGCGCCTCGCAGTCGAAGAAGTGCATTACCCAATTGCCCGCCTGATTTACCCGGGTGGTCGTTTCGCCCACCAGCGCTCCATGCTTGTCGTACAATCGTCCGACCAACGTCGCCCCCGGTGTCGCGTAACCGGCCAGAATCGGCTCGGTCGCCAAATCGGACAAACGCTCCGACAGCAATTCGCTACGATAGCCACGCCCCTGCCCCATCTCGCGCTCAAAGGCATGCACGTCGATCGACTGGTTGGTGAACGAATCAAACGCAAATGGTGAGAACAGTGTTACCGTCGCCGATCCACAGGCCCCGGAATCGTCGCACACTTCATAGGTGAAGGTGTCGTTACCCGTGTAGGTTGGACCCGGGGTGTAGGTGAACGTTCCATCGGGGGCGAAGATGATCGTGCCGTGGTTCGGCGGGGTGATCAATCTGGCCGTCAGCGGATCACCACTGGAGTCCGTATCGTTGGTGGTAACCTGACCGCTGGCCGCATCACCAATGACGGTGACCTGATCATCAACGCCGACAGGAGGTTCATTAAAGATCGTGACCACCGCAATCGCCGTGCCGCAGGCCCCCGAATCGTCGCAAATTTCGTACTCGAAACTGTCAGTGCCCGCAAAACCGTTGTTAGGAACGTAGGTGAATGTGCCATCCGGATTGATCATCAACGTCCCGTTGGACGGAGGTGTCACCGGAGTGGTATTGATCGTGATCGGATCGCCATTGGGATCGCTGTCGTTGGCCAGCAGATCGCCGGTGGACGGGATATTCTTCTGACCAATGACCGAATCGGCGGTTGCAATCGGCGGATCATTGCCCGGGCCTGTGGTGTCCGGGCGCACCTGAATCGTCACGATTGCCGTGTCGGCGACGCCCGCAGAATCGACAATTTCATAGACAAAACTGTCCGTGCCGGTAAATGTTGCGGCCGGCGTGTAAGTGTACGTTCCATCGGGATTGATGACCAATGTACCGTTGGCCGGCGGCGAAACAGGCGTCGTGTTGACGGTGATCGCGTCACCGTCCGGATCACCGTCGTTGGAGATCAAACTTGATGATACCGTGCCGCCCTGGAAAACCGTGGCGGAATCGTTGTTGGCAATCGGTGGATTGTTACCCGCGGTCGCGTCACGAACCTCGATCGTGACGCGTCCAATATCGCAATTTCCACCCTCGTCACAAACCTCGTACTCAAACGTGTCTGTCCCGACGAAACCAACATTCGGCAGGTACGTGAATGTGCCGTCGGGGTTAAGCGTCACGGTGCCGCTGGTCGGTGTCGAAACGGGGGTCGGGTTGACTCTCAGGTCGTCGCGCGCGTCGTTGTTGATGTCGTTGGACAGAACATTTCCGGTCACCGATGTGTTGATGATCGTATTGCCAAAGTCATCGGTGGCTACCGGAGTGGAATCAAACACGGTGATTACGACCGTCGCCTGATCGCAGGCTCCCTGGTCATCGCAAACTTCATAGACAAAACTGTCCGTGCCAACAAAATCATCGTTTGGCGTGTAGGTATAACTGCCGTCCGGATTGATCATGACCGTCCCGTTGACCGGTGGCGTCAACGGGGTCGGGTTGATTGTCAGCGGATCTCCGTTGGGGTCGCTATCGTTGGATAACAGGTTTCCGGTGACGGGTACGTTTTTCTGGCCGATGCCCGCATCATCCCCGGCGAACGGCGAATCGTTGGCCGGTCCGGTCGTGTCAGGCCTGACTTCGACCGTGACCGTTGCCGTATCGGTAACACCCCCCGAATCAGAAATCTCATACACAAACGAGTCCGTGCCAAGGAAGCTGGCATCCGGGGTGTAAGTAAACGTGCCATCGGGGTGGATGACGACACTTCCGTTAGCGGGCACCATCACGGGAGTCGTGTTGACCGTGATCACATCCCCGTCCGGATCACCATCATTGGTAATCAGGTTACCGGTGACCGGAACATTCTGGAGGGTCGAGGTGGAATCTGGGTTGGCAATCGGAGGACTGTTTGGGGGTGGCGTATCGGCGATCGTGATCCTTACCGTCGCGGTCGTGCAAGCGCCCTGATCGTCGCAGACCTCGTAGGTAAACGTATCGGTGCCGACAAAACCCGGGTTCGGTGTGTAGGAGTACGATCCGTCCGGGTTAATGGCGACCGTTCCACTGGTTGGAGGCGTGACCGGAGTCAAGGTGATGACCAATGGATCGCCATTGGGATCGCTGTCGTTGGCCAGCAGGTTGCCGGTCACCGGCTGGTTTGGCAGCGCGCTTCCCGAATCGTCGTTGGCGATTGGCGGATCGTTGCCCGGAGTTGTATCCGGCATCACCGTGATCGTCGCCACTGCCGTATCGGTGGCCCCGGAAGGATCGGTAACCTCATAGGTGAACGAGTCCGTACCGTTGAATCCCAGATTTGGAGAATACGTGTAGGTTCCATCAGGGTTAATCACCACAACGCCATTGACGGGCCCGGCGACAGGAATCGTGTTGATCGTCAATGGATCACCGTCCGGGTCACTGTCGTTGCTGGTCAGAGAGCCGCTGACCGGTTGGTCAGTAAAGGTCGAACCTGAATCGTCATTGGCGACAGGTGAATTGTTTGGCGTCGTGTCACGCACTTCAATGGTGACGGTGGCCGTCGTGGTGTTGCCGCCTTCGTCGCTGACCTCGTACGCAAACGTGTCGGTGCCGGTGAAGCCTGTATTGGGTGTATAGGTGTAGGACCCATCCGGGTTCAGTGCGACATTGCCGCTGACCGGTCCGAGGACCGGCGTCACATTGACGGTCAGATCGTCGTTCGGATTCGGGTCGCTGTCGTTGGTCAACACGTTGCCCGTGACCGGCGTGTCGATGTTGGTGTTATTAAAATCATCACCGGCAACCGGCGGGTTGTCGAACACCGTCAGGTAAACAATCGCCAGATCGCAGGCTCCCGACGAATCGCAAACCTCATAAGTAAACCGGTCGTTGCCAACAAAGTCGTTGTTCGGGAAATACATGTACGTCCCGTCCGGATTGATCACTACGCTGCCGCTGGCGGGACCAACCACCGGAGTGGTATTGACGGTCAATGGATCACCCTCCGGATCGCTGTCATTGGCCAACAAATCGCCACTGATCGGCGCGTTCTTTTGCCCTATGCCGGCATCATCATTGGCCGCCGGTGGATCGTTAACCGGACCGTTGTCAGGTCGCACGTCGATCGTGACGGTGGCAGTGTCTGTGTTACCAAAAGAATCGTTGATCTCATACACAAAACTGTCGATGCCGCTGAAGCCGCTGTCCGGAATGTAGATGTAACTGCCATCAGGGTTGATCGTCACCAACCCGTTGGTCGGGGGTGTCACCGCCACGGTATTAATACTGATCATGTCCCCATCGGGATCACCATCGTTGGTCAACAAATCTCCACCGACAGGCATATCCACCTGGGTTGTGGCGGCATCGTCAGTGGCCACCGGCGGACTGTTGCCGGTGTTGGTATCACGCGATTCGATCGTGGTCGTGACCTGGGCACTAGACGGCGCGATCGATGTGGTGACTCCGGTGGCGCTGGTCGGGTTGGTCAGCTGTACGCTGTAGTCTTCCGGTGTTTCAACCGCACCATCAAGCAACGCCGGAATGGTGAATTGAATATTGGCCATCGGGGCACCGTCACCGGTATAGGTCAGCGTTCCTGTCACAGGATTAAACGCCAGATCCGCACGGCCCAACAGCGCGTCCTCAATGGCAGTGACAAAGCTTCCGTAGTCCGTTGGCGAAGTCGTCAGATCATTTAGGCCAATGTCAACCGAAACCATTTCTCCCGGTTGTGCGGTGCCGTCAAGTGAAATCGTATAGATGGCGTTACCACCTTCGGCGACATCCGTGGAACCAGTGATCGACCAATCCAGCGCGTCGGGGGCACCGGCGACGCCCTGCGTGTCATTGATGGTCGTGGTGGCACTGTCCATCGTCGACAGAATAACGCGCGCTCCGGTCAACGAGGTTGGTGCGGTAAGATTCACGGTGTAACTTTCCGGACCTTCGGCCAGAACGTCATCGGTGACTGGAACTTCGATCATCAACGGCGTCATCGAAGCACCGTCGGCCGGCGAGGTGTAGATCAGCGTCATGGTTGCTGCGTCAAACGTGACATCGGGATTGACGGCTGCGGCTGCCGTTACCGCCGTGGCAAAGTCGCCGTAGTCACTGCCGTCTGTGTCAATGTTCGCAATGTCCAGTTGAACCGAGACCACTTCGCCGGCTCCATAGAGTTCGGACAGCGTCACGGTGTACAGCGCCAGACCACCTTCGTCGGCGGTCACCGGGCCGGTAATCGACCACTGGCCCGGACCATCGTCAGGCCCAGCGTCGCCCTGCGTATCGTTGATCAGGGTCGTCACGCTGGCGGCTGTTGCATCGACGTCAATGACTGCCCCCGAAGAGGTGGTCGGATTGGTCAAACCGATCGTGAAAGTTTCGTCGCCTTCCACGTAAGCGTCGTCTGTCAGCGGCAGGTCGATCAACAGCGCTGTCATTGCCGAACCATCGGCAGGCGATGTATAAGTCAATGTGCCGGTGCCGGCATCAAAAACGACATCCGGATTGGCTGCCGTGGCAGTTCTGAGCGCGTCCAGAATGTCGCCATAGTCGTTGCGGTTGGTGGCGATGTCCGTCAGATCGATTTGGACAGAAACCGTTTCGCCTGCCCCGTACGTGTTGCTCAATGCGACCGTGTACTGCACCGACGAACCTTCGTCGCCCACCACCGAACCGCTGATCGACCACTGCGCCACATCGTCATCGACGATCGTGGTCGTGACCGACGAATTTGCCGCGGTTTCGACAACAATGCCGGTGGTGCTGGCCGGATTGGACAGCGCGACGGTCAGGCGTTCATTGCCTTCAGCAAATACGTCGTTGACCGTACCCAGGGAAATGTTCAGGTTATCCATCGGGTTGCCATCGCTGACAAAGGTCAACGTGCCTGTCAGTCCGTCAAAGGCCAACATGCCGGGACCGGTGTAAGCAATCACCGCGTTATTGATGGCAGTCGCCAACACGTCGTAGTCAGCGCTGCTGGTTTCGATGTCCGTCAAAGCAAGGTCGATCGAGGCCACCTCTGCGTTTTGTAAAACACCACCCAGCGAAATGGTGTAACCAACCGGGTCACCCTCGTTGACGCTGGCGTCTCCCGTGATCGACCACACCGCCGATTCACCGGGACCGGCGTCGCCTACGGTATCGTTGATCGTGGTCAGCACAATATTTTCGGTGCTGCTCACACCAACGGCAACTTCGGCCGGTGTGACGCTGGCGGTCAACTGAACCGAATAACGCTCGGGACCTTCAATCAGCGAATCATCGACCGCATCTAGGGTAATGACCAGATCCGTCATCGCCGCACCGGTACCGGTGAAGGTCAAAATTCCTGTCGTCGCATCGAACTCCAGTTCCGGGCGTGCGGCAACGACATCCTGTACCGCCGCGACAAACGCGCTGTAGTCGGCACTGTCAGTCTCGAGATCGCCAATAGACAGTTCAACAGCTGCTGCCTGACCATTGGCCAAAGTTCCCGCAAGCGCGATGCGATAGGTGGCCGATCCGCCTTCATCAACTGTCGCATCGCCGGTGACTGACCAGATCACCTCGTCAATTCCCGGCCCGGTTGTGTCGTCGATCGTGGTGACCGCATCGTCCGCAGCAGCGTTGATCGAAACGACGGCCCCCGTTGCACTGGCAGCGTTGGTGATCTGAATCTGGAAATCTTCCGCACCTTCAGCAACCGGGTCGTCGATGGTGCCCAGGTTGATCGGCAAGTCCGTCATGGCGTTACCGTCGCTGACAAACGTCACGATGCCGGTGCCCGCGTCAAACGTCAGCGTCCCCGGTCCGGTATACGCAGCCGCCGCAGTGCTGACGGCGGTAGCAAAATCGTCGTAGTCCCCGACATCCGCGTCAAGGTTCGTCAACGAAAGCTCAACAGAAACCTCCTCGCCGGCCTGTAAAACGCCAGCCAGCGCGAGAACATAAGCTGAATTGGCCCCCTCAAGAACAGTTTGATCAGCACCGAAGGACCAAACCGCTTCCTCGGTCGCACCACCAACACCGATCGTGTCATTGATGGTCGTGGTGACCTGGTCCAGTCCCGCATCGATTGCAGTGGAGGCACCGTTTGTACTGGAAGCGTTGGACAACAAAACCTGGTAGCGCTCAGGGCCCTCCACTACCGAGTCGTCATTGGCATCAAAACGGATTACCAGATCGGTCATCGGGTTGCCATCGCCGGTGTAGGTCAGGATCCCGGTGGTTGCGTCAAAGGCCAGGTCGGTTCTCAGCGCGAGCGCGTCAGAGACGGCCGTGACGAACGTTCCGTAATCGGCGCTGTTGGTGTCGATGTCGGCCAAGGTTAGTTCAACGGTCGCGGTTCGGCCTGACTCCAGCGTTCCATTAAGTGAAACCGTATAAGTCGCTGCCCCACCCTCATCGACCGTTGTATCACCAACGATTGACCAAAGCGCCTGGTCGGGAGAACCGCCGACACCCCGGGTGTCATTGATGGTGGTGATGACTGCGGCCGAAAGTGGATTTACGGTGACCGCTGCACCGGTTGAGGTTGCTGCATTGTTGAGGGCCAGTGTGTAGGATTCCGGACCCTCGACGTTGGTATCGTCAGTGATCGGCAAATCGACCACAATATCCGCCATCATCGCTCCATCTGACGGTGCCGTATAAGTCAAAACCCCTGTGGCAGCGTCAAAGGTCACGTCAGGATCCGGACTGACCGCTGCGCTGATGGCCGCCAGGAGATCGCCATAGTCGCTGCTGGTAGTGTCGATATCAGCCAAGCCAATTTCAACAGTGACGACCTCCCCTGCACCGAAGGTCCCCGTGAGCCCGACGGTGTATTGGGCGCTTCCACCTTCGTCGATGTTGGCAGGGCCCGAGACCTGCCACGCTGCCGGCCCATCGGCCACACCGCCGGAGCCCTGCGTGTCGTTGACCGTGGTCGTTACCCTGTCGTTGCCAATATCGATGGCGGCTCCGGTCGTGGAATCCGGATTGGCCAAACCAACCGTGAAGTCTTCCGGGCCTTCGATATAAATATCGTCGGTGAGGGTGAGGTCGATCACCAGGTCGTTCATTGACGCGCCATCGACGGGTGAGGTGTAGGTTAACACGCCGGTGGCAGGATCGAAGGTGACAGACGGATCGGCGCTGGCCGCCAATGTAACGGCGGCAGTGAAATCGGCGTAGTCAGCGCTGTTGGTGTCTCCATCGGACAGACCAAGTTCTACACTGACTGCTTCTCCTGCACCGTAGGTTCCCGAAAGTGAAACGGTATAGAGCACATCCGAACCCTCGTCACCGGCCGCTGGACCGCTGATATCCCAGACGCCCGGCCCATCGACCCCGCCACCTGGCCCCTGCGTGTCGTTGACCGTTGTCGTCACGGTTGGGTTTATGATTCCAACGGCGGTGCCGGAAGACAGCGCGTTGGTCAGGTTCAACGAGAAATTCTCCGGACCTTCGATCAGACTGTCATTAATGATTGGTAAGTCAATCATGATATCGGTCAGGGCGGAACCATCTGCCGGTGACGTGTAGGTCAGCGTTCCAGAGGTGATATTGAAGGTCAGCGTGGGGTCACCGGCAACGGCCGCGTTGATCGCCGCCACCAGATCACCGTAGTCGGCACCGTCGGTTCCAATATCCGTCAAACCAAGATCAACCGAAATCACTGTCCCCGCACCAAAGGTGCCACCCAAAGCTACCGTGTACTGCGCGTTGGCACCTTCATCAACGGATACCGGCCCCGAAATTGACCAGTTGGCTCCGTCGGCATCGATGATCGTTGTGGTTGTCGAAGCGGCCAACGGATCAACCCCCACCGGAGCGCCCGTTGATGATCCTGGATTGGTCAGATCAATTGAAAAATCTTCGTTGCCCTCGGTCAGACCATCAGTAACGATCGGCAGATCGATGACAATGTCCGTCATCGACGCACCGTCCGAGGGCGCGGTGTAGGTTAGCGTACCCGATACCGGGTCGAAGGTCACATCGGGATCGGCGGCAACCGCGACGGTGACCGCGTTAACGATATCACCGTAGTCGCTGCCGGTCGTGTCGATGTCTGTTAAACCAAGATCAACCGTGACCACTTCACCGGCGCCATAGGTTCCCGTCAACGCGACGGTATACTGCGACGTACCACCTTCTCCGCTGGTCGCCGGGCCGCTAACCGACCATTGCCCCGGACCATCGGCCGGGCCAGCCGGTCCTCGGGTGTCGTTACATCACCGCGGCGGCCGCAGCAAGTGCGTAGAACGGGACGGCCAGCGCGACCCACTTCTGCGCGTCACGCAGTAGACCGGCGCCGGTGAACACCTCGACCGACCATCGGCCGACGTCGAGCCCCCACGGAGTAGCGCCCAGGGTCGGAGCGAGCACCGCGAACAGGGCCAGCGCGCCGAGTCCACTGACAACGGGGTTCCGGCGTCGGCGCCATAGAGCGGGCACACCGGCAAACACCACGACAAGCAGAAGAACTGTTCCGACCAACGCGAAGAGTGTTGTGCGCGTGGACGGTACCGCTGCCGAGTTCCAGATACCGCCGAGCCCGGCGAGGCTGCCGAGCGTCGCGAGTCCCGGTTCTGCTCGGGCGGCAAAGGCGGCGACTCCCGCTGGATCGGAACCGTCGCCTGCTGCTCCGGATACGAAGGTGGCGACCAACCACGGCGAGGCGGCGACGAGGAACAGCCCGATAGCGCCGCAGACACGCCGCAGGGCCGAGGTTCGGCCTCCGGGGGGGGCTACCACCACCAGCGCGGCTGTCAGAGCGAGTAGAGCGCCGGTAGGTGTCAGACCCGCGTATGCCAGTGACGCGGCCAACGCCCACCAGGACCCGGGCGTGGCTCGGCGAACTCCGATTCCGGCACACACGATCCACGGCAGTGCGGCATAACCGGTCAGCAGGCTCCAATGTCCTTGTAACAGGCGCTCGGCCACGTAGGGGTTCCAGAGCATCACCGTCGACGCGACCAGTTGTGGACCGACACCGGCCGTCGGCAGCAGGACGGCGACCATGCGCGCCGCACCCCAACCGGCGAGCCAGAGCGCCACGAGCAGGATGAACTTGATCACCAGTCCGCCGTCGATCACGGTGCTCAACGCTGCGATCAGTGCGTCCTGGGGAACGGCGCGGGCCGCGGCGTCGGTGAGTCCGAGGGCGG
>CALCJM010000086.1 GCA_937967505.1 uncultured Pirellulaceae bacterium
GTTTGCGCCTTGGTACTGTTTGAGCCAAACGAGGCCAGGTGCCGCCGGACGGCTCCGCGTGAGACGCCGAGCGTCTTTGCGATCCGCCGCTCGGAGTAGCCAGCGTCACGTAATTGCTTAATTGCAAGTGATTTGTCCATACCTAAGCGATTCGCCATCGGAGCCCCTGAGATCGTTTTCGAAATGAAAACGATCATCCGAGGCTCAACGTCAGGCTAAATCAACTGGTACTGTTTGAAGCGCAAATCACTGGTACTGTTTGGGCGCAAACTGACACCTGCCCTCGTCACGTATTTTGCAAATCGTTTTAGAAAATCAATTGGCCGACATCAACAAAAGATTCCAAGTGCCGTAATCGATGAGCTTTGCAATTACGATTGGTCGGGGAACATACGTGAATTACAAAACGTGATTGAACGCGCAATGATCTTGTCAAAGGGGAATACGCTCTCTCTTCCACCGGGGGCACTCCCCATTGTCTCGCAGACCTCAGGTAACAACGGTTTTGCGACGTTGGCAATGAATGAAAAAGCTCGCATACTTGCCGCCCTGAGAGCCTGTGGCGGCGTGGTCGGTGGCCCAAATGGTGCAGCCCAACTTCTTGACGTACACAAGAACACCTTGCGAAGTCGGATGGAAAAACTTGAAATTCGTGCTTCTGAGAAATGATTTAGGCAAATATCCAAACGGCGTCGGCTTCATCTTCCGAACGCAATTGAATGCCGATTGCAGAATCTAGAAAACCAAGTTTGCTGGCCACGCAAAGTGCCCTTAAGGACGTGCAGGTTCAATTCCTGTCCCCCCCACTCGCAAAGCTGGGGACTTGTGACGATTCGGTCATGAGTCCCTTTTTTCGTGCAATGTGCCTTGGCCGCATTTTGGGGACAAAGTTGAGTTTGCATTGCGTTTGAATCGCTGTGGTTCGGAGCCGTAGGGTGGGTCGTTCGGGTTTTGCGTCAGCGAAATCCTGACCCACCGTCACTCGGTCGGCATGGGGTGGGTCGGCGCAATAACGCTGCGCGTTGGATTGGCTTGTCCCACCCTACTACTACTACTACTACTTGTCCCATCCTACTGCTTACTTTTCTTGCTGGACGCTTGCGGTAGGGGCGCCCGGCATTTGTCAATTCGCTCCGGCCGCTGACCTTCACCGTCGTGCAGCACACAGCGACCAGTTCGGTCCAACTTTTGATCCAACAATGGATGATAACTGAATCTGGACTGATGCAACGACGCACACCCTGCAGCAATAATGCGACCGATCTAACCCGGTGGTCGCATTCTCGGTTGATGGCCCAATCGTTGTCCATGAGTGAAATTTGGTGCTGTTTTTCACAAAGACGCTTAAATCGCCCTGTTTTGTACCGGTTCGACAGGTGGTGGTGGTCATCGCGCCGTGCCAATAAAATTAGAAGTGGGTTTCCGCTGCTGCGGCGGCTGACTTTTTTACATTTGCACACCATTAACCACGCACGTTTATGTCTGAGACATTCCAGGTAAAGAATATTAACTTGCATTTGAGCACGCCTCATAAAGCAAGCAGCAACTGGATCGGCCAGAGTGAAATCCTCAAACAGGTACTGGCCTGTTGGTTGGTCGTTGACGAACACGACCAACCGCTGACACCGCGCCTGGTGGGGCCGCCGGGCATCGGTAAGACACAACTGGCAATGGCTGCCGCTGCGGCGCGAAAGCAGGACCTGTTTATTTACCAGTGCACCGCCGATACACGACCGGAGGATTTGCTGATCACACCGGTGTTGGCGGAAAGTGGAAAGATTGCCTATCACGCTTCACCGCTGGTCACGGCGATGATCCAGGGCGGTGTCTGCGTCCTGGATGAAGGTAATCGGATGAACGAAAAATCATGGGCCAGTCTCGCTCCGCTGCTGGACCATCGGCGCTACATTGAATCGATCGTCGCCGGAGTTTCTATCAATGCGCATCCTGATTTTCGCTGCGCTGTGACGATGAATATGGATGAATCTACCTTTGAAATTCCGGACTATATCCTCAGCCGCCTGCAACCAACGTTGAATATCCAGTTCCCCTCGCGCGAGGACGAAAAAGCGATCCTTGAATACCATTTGCCATTTTGTGAATCGGAGATGCTGTCGATGACCGTCGATTTTTTGCAAACGGCACATGGCCTGAAACTGGACTTCTCCACGCGCGATGGAATCAATTTGCTACGGTTTGCGACCAAACGAATGAAGCAGGAATCCGATCACCCGCTGGCCAAAGATGTCGCGTGGCAGGAAGCGCTGATTCAATGCTTGGGGGCCGAGGCGGCGGACCTGCAAACGCTGGCCAAAAAACGAAACCAATCCCTGGGCGGTCAGAGCCTGCCGCTGGGGTTTGGCGACTTCTTTTTCGACAGCGATGATTCGCTGCATCCCGACTCCTACGACGCCAATCCCTATGAGGCCGATGATGACGACTTCGATGATGACGGGGAGCCATTTTGATTGATAAAGTTCTCGAGATCGGGCCGCATGTGACGGCGTTGCCGGTGGTCCACGGCAGCGGCGATTTTGCGTGGGAGGTGCGCCGATTGATGATGAAGCACTCCTATGACTGCTTGGCGGTGGCGTTGCCGCCGTCGTTTCAGGCGGCGACCGAGGAGGCCATCCTGCAATTGCCCACACCCGGTATCGTTGTGCAACGCGACCAAAAATACTTGACGCCAACCGATTTTTCACCCGGCAAGGAATTCTCCGCTGACGAGGAGGAAAATGATTTTCCACCACCGGAGGATCGGGAACCGGGCGTCAGCTACGTCCCGATCGATCCCTGTCAGAGCGTGATCGCGGCGATCCGCACCGCCATGGGTGATCGTGTTGAACGGCGATTTATTGATTTGGAGACCAGTCAGTTTGAACCGCATGCGCGGGTGATGCCGGACGCGTTTGCGCTGAAAAAAATGAGTCTGGAGAAATATGCGGCGGCGGTGCTGCCGTTTGTCGGCCCGGGTGAAGGAGCGCAGTGGCATGCCCGGATCGAACATATGGCCTGGCAGTTGCGAGAACTTTCGGTGGACTACAAGCGGATTTTGTTCGTGACCAGCGTGTTGGATTGGCCTTGGATCCGGGAAGCGTTCAACAATAAACAACTGATCTGTCCCGACAATGACCCGATCAATGAGACCGAGCGCTATCAGGTAACCGATGAGACCCTGTACTTTTTATTGGGGGAGTTACCGTTCATTACCAATCTATATGAACGGGCGCGTGAAGAACTGTCGGACGACGAACACCTAGGGATTGACGGGGTTAAAGAGCTGCTGATTGCGGCGCGCGACCAGTATATCGATCAATATAAAAGCAGAGCCCGCAAGGTTACGCCCAGCCTGTTGGCGAAGTGTTTAAAGTATACTCGTAATCTAACTCTGATCGAGCATGGGTTTACGCCGCAGCTGGCCACCATTGTAACCACGGCGCAACAGGTTGCCGGTGACGGATACGCGATCAATGTGTTGGAGCTGGCCAAGCGGTTTGATTACGGCCGCGATTTGGGGCTGGGGGTGGCGCGGATGGGGATCAACCAGGTCGCGTTGCCCGATGGTGAGACGCTGCGGGCGAGCAGTCGGTTGCCGGGCCCGCCGCTGGTGTGGACGGAACTGCAACTGGTGCCGCGCCCTGATAAAAGCCAGCGCGAGAATTGGCAACAGAAATGGAATCCCTATTCCCAATGCAGTTGGCCCCCGGAAGATGATTTGATTGAGAGTTTTCGCCGTACGGTTTTCGACCGGGCCAAAGAAGCGATGGGAGCCGACCTAGTTCAAACCGAGAAATTCACGACCAGTGTCAAGGACGGTATCGATATTCGTGAAACGGTGCGGCACTGGTACGAGAACGACATTTATGTCAAAGTCCTGCCACCGAGTCGCGGAAAGATGGATGCGGCGGTGATGCTGTTCGATTCTCCCTCGGACCCGCGCGAGTATCCGTGGCGGACGACCTGGTTTGCCGAACATGCCAATGAATCCACGTTGGCCTTTTACGCGACCGATTTCACCGAAGAACCTGTCGGGCCGGGAATTTGCTTGGCCAACTATGGTGGCGCATTATTTATCTATCCACCGGTAGCGGTGATTGATATTTGGCAGGACGCGCGTCTGGATTTTGCAACCACCCTAGAAGAGCGTCTGCTGGGAGCTGCTTGCTTGCACAGCCAGTGCAAACACATTGCGCTGTTGAGTTCAGCCCCTCCGGGACAAGCCTGGCGTCAGATCGCCAAAATGTTCAAGAAATCTTGGGTGCATCTGCCATTGGCAAAATTCAGTGACACAACCATCCAAAACCTGCGAATGGTCCACGTGTTAAATGGAAAAGAGATTCGCAGCCATGCCGCCGACTTCATTCGTCGCTCGTGATGGCCTGCTGCAGTCACCATGCGCCTTCCCGATTCATCGTCTCCGGAGTATTTCATGGCTATTGACCGAACCGAGCTGTTTCATAATCTTGTCAATCTCGCTGCGGCGGATCATAAATTCACCGAGGAGGAAATTGCCTTCCTGATCAATCGCGCGGAGACATGGGGAATTCCATCCGACGAATTTGAAACGGCATTGGTTGGCATCGGTGCCGGCGAGATTGCGTTGAACATTCCCGAGACTTATGAGCAGCGCGTTGCGCTGCTGAAGGAGATGATTCGGCTGATGGCTGCCGATGGAGAAATGGCTGAAATGGAAAAACAGCTTTGCGCTCACGCATCGGCTAAAATGAATTTCAACAACATCCAGTTCGGAGAGTTGCTGGAAGAAGTCATCCGGGAGCGGCCCTGATAGACCGTCCCGGGAACCGTTGTGTTCCAAGTGCCTCTGTTTTCCACCGAAGCTTAAGATCTCTGGCCCGGTAGGGCCTGCTAGCAATACTCCTTTTAAACCTGATATTTTACGCCAGTCGATCAACATTGCCTCGCCTGTCTGGCTTCTTTAAAATCCCGATTCAATCAACCTACCCCGGAACCAAATGGGACAAACCCCGTAGATGAAGATCGATCAGAGGATGCAACGAGTCCGGCTGATCCTGTCTGATGTTGATGGTGTGATGACCGATGGTGGAATCACTTACGACAATCAGGGGATTGAAACGAAGACCTTTCACGTGCGTGACGGAATGGGAATCAAGCTCTGGCAAAAATCGGGCTATAAGTTTGGCGTGATCACGGCACGTAGTTCGCACATTGTCAAACTGCGGATGGATGAACTGAAAGTGGATTTTGTTCGCCAGGGTAGCGAGGAAAAACTGGCGGCAGCCTCCCAGATCGTTGGTGAATTGGGACTGACGCTGGACGACGTGTGTTACATTGGAGACGATCTGACTGATGCTCCATTATTGGCCGCGGTTGGAATGTCCGTCACGGTCGCCGACGGTGCGTCCGATCTTCGATCGATGGTCCACCTGGTGACTCAATTGCCCGGTGGTCGGGGAGCGATCCGCGAACTGATTGAGTCCATTCTAAAAAGTCAAAACCGGTGGGATGAGATCCTGCAGACCTGGTCGGTTTGAAGGGGCGCGCCCAATTTTGAATTTTGATGTTGAATAAGGAAAGCTCTGTTGTCCGGACGGATTCACCCACTGGCCCAGTACCTGATGGTATTGGCATTGATGATCGGCGCTTATTCGGCGTACGTGCGGGTGGTGGTCCCCATGATCAAGGGCCCTGCGAATCAGGTTCGCCGCGCTGCGGTGTTGCCGCAGGACGGTCTGCCTGAAAAGCGCGACAACAAAGCGCGACTGTACCGTCTGCTGCCGTCTGATGGGTGGGAATTGGGACAGTGCAAAACGCTGTTCACCTCTCAGGGGACATTGCTGTTTCAAGAGATGGACCGTCTGGACGACCAGGGAAATTACGCACTTCGACCGTTCACGATGATCATGAACGACCATCAATCGGGTACTGTGTTTGCGCGCGGGCTGGATTCATCCGTTCCTCCTACGGTGTTGCGTTGTGCGGAGGCGCGGCTTGGATTTGAAGGTCCAATTTTGCTGACAGGCGACTCAAAAACACGGATGCAGCGGGCCGCGTTAAATGGTGAAGTGACCATTTTTCGCCCCTCGCCTTCACCAGAGAAGGATGAAGCGCTAAGGTTGGTCGCACATGATGTTCAGGTAAACGCCAGCAGTATTGTCGCCCTAGGAGACATCGCGTTCTCTTTCGGCCCGCATCGCGGCAGTGGAAAAACGCTGACCATTGAACTGGAACACGCTCCCGGAGCCAGCCCTGTCAATCCGGATTTCTCGACGATCAATGGGGTTTCGGCAGTCAAACTGGCGTCTTTAAAGGGTTTGCGAATTGAGCCGGCCGGGCTGAAGAAAACCGGCGCTCCAACATCATCAGTGCCAGCGAGGCAATCGCCAGCGGCCGTACTTGCGGCCGCCAATGTTCCCGTTGTGGTCACGTGTGCGGGACCGTTCCGGTTTGATTATGCGACTCGAACGGCAACATTCAGCCAGCGCGTTTTTGTTAAACAGCAGGATGCCAATGGCGATAATTTGAACTGCCATCAACTGACCGTGCAGTTTGCTGAAGATCAGAACCCTGAGGATCAGAAATCCTCTTCGTCGGAACCTGCCATCCGCACCACCGTCGCCGAGGCGGAGCCGCCGTCTGCCGGTACGATTGAGAATCTCGTTGCCAAGGGGGATAGCGCCAATGGTCAACCGGTTGTCATGATCGCCAACTCGCGGCAGACAAAAATCACCGGCGATGAACTTGAATACCGCGCGGCTGATGGCCAGGTGGTCTGTCGCGGCAATGATCAGGTCTCCATTGTCAGCCCTGAGCTGAACGTGCGAGCGAAATCTTTGGCCTATCACATGAATCCCGACGGATCACTGGGAGACCTAGACGCGGTTGGCCCGGGCGAGTTCTTTCGCAAATCGGCGGACATCAGGGAGAACATTTTCTTGCGCTGGCGACGAGATTTGAGCATCCGGGATCGCGTTCTTCCGGAAGCGGATCGCCCGCCTGGTGGCAGGCTGCCGGAAAAGATCATCGTGATCGATGGCGCGGCGGAAGTGCTGGTTCAGGAGGCGACCCATGTGAGTTCTGATCGATTGAATATTGCTGTTTATGAGGTTCCTGCAACGACCGTAGGTTTGGCCTCCGTGTCTTCGGAGAAGGCGGGGAGAAAATTCAGGTATGTACCATCGGAGGTGTATGCCGATACGCCAGTCACAATTAAATCGCCCAATCTTGACGGGACCGCGGGTAAGTTACTGGTGACGTGGCCCCGGCCGAATCCCAAACCCTTCAAGATTCACCAAGCGTTATCATTGAATCCGGTGATTGGCAAGCATCGTGTTTTGAAGCGCGCTTTGGACGGACCTGCAGAAACCTCATCTTCTGCATTGACAACAAAGACGCGCCTGCGCAGTCTACAGGGTGCCACCAGTGAGGCCGGTCCCGGATCCCGGTTTGACCAACCGGCCAGCGTCGCGCAGGCGGCGTGGATCGATCGTGATACGCGTGTGGTGTTTGACGGGTCGGCGGTATCCAGCAAGGATACGTTGAAACAGTACGTCCGATTCAAAGGCGATGAAGTTCGGGTGAGGTTGGAAAGTAATTCGATAGTGGCCGGGACTGCAATTCCAGGCGGTGGCGAACAAAACACCGGTTCACAGTTGCTGGACCTGAAAATCAATGGCAATGTTGTTGTGCATCAGTATCCCGGACGCGATTCCCGGGAGAAGCCTGTGCGCATTGCCGGGGATGAGTTGCGAATTGTGCCACAGGGAAAAGACATCTATCGGATGCTGGTTGCGGGGAAAAATGAGGCACCTGCGATGATCGACGCGCGTGGCTTGAAACTGTCTGGGGCCGCGATTCATCTGGATCAGGAATCCAATAAAATGTGGGTCGATGGAACCGGCGACATGAAAGTCCGACAGCAGGAAAAAAAGGCGAACGTACAACCGCCGACAGCAGAACCGGATCAAGCACCGGCACCGACGGGAGACATTGACCTCCAGTGGGTTGGCGGGATGGTTTTCGACGGGGCCAAGATCTACTTTGAAGGCAACGTGATGATGACCTCGTTTGGTGACAAAGAACGTGTGGAAAAATCGATCACTCGCACGCTCAGCCAGGCGTTGAGCATTTCGTTGGCCAAACGAGTGGATTTTCGGGGGCTTTCTGGTGACCGCCGCATTGGGCAAATCGAGATGTCCGAAATGGTGCTGGTGAATCATATTCCTGACCAATTACGTGTGTTCGAATTGTCGCCGCACGTTACCACTGGGGCTGCTGCCACTCCTGGCAGCGATCATTTCAATAGGCCGGATGCCCCGATCATCTTTCAAAACGAAAGTTTTGACACGCGCGGGACAATTGTTGCTCAACGCCGGATCGCGGTTCCCCGGGCAAGAATTAACGCTCGAACAAATCAGGTGTTTGCCGACGGGCCAGGGAAAATTTTTGCTCACGTAGTGGTCCCCCAAGAAGGCAAATCCTCCGGCAGTGGCGACGGTGCCACCGCCTCATGGGGAGGGCTTGGCGCGCTAACGGGGAACGGGCAATCCGGGGCGGGCGAGGGGATCAACTACTTGCAAGTCAACTTTGAGGACCAGTTGGTTGCCAGCCTGACGGATAAACAACTAAAGATTTCCGGCAATATCCGCACCGCGTTTGCACCTGTTTCCGGGTTTTCGGATACCGTTGATCCGGATGCTCCAGCCGATCAATTGCCTGATGGTGCGATGAAAATGCGGTGCAACCACATCCGGATGAGCCAGTGGCAACCGTCGGGGCGTACCAAGGTTCAGAACGAAATGGTGGCCACCGGCAATGTGCATGTCGCCAGCCCAGGTTTCGATGCGGTGTCCGATCGAATTACGTACAACGATGGAAATGACCAACTGGTCGTTGAGGGAACGCCCCGTTCGCCGGCAAAGCTGTGGCATAGGCCCACGGCCAATGCGGAAAAGCAGCAATTGCTGGCCAATAAAATCATTTATCACCCTGCGGCCAGAACGGTCGAGACCCAAGGGGTGCAAGACATGAACGTCAATATCCGAAACTGAGTGTCATGGACGACAATCGACAATCTGAATTTAGGCAAAGCACACTGGGGCAACGTGCGGCATGTGCATTGGTGGTGCGTGCAACGGCGCTGTTGTTGGTGTATGCCGTGGCAGCAGGAATGTTCAGCGGGTGTCAGCGTGTTTCTGCGGGACGTGCTGGTGGTTTGACAGAATGGGTTGGCAAGTTCAAGCCGTCAAACAGCCGTGACTGGAAGCCGGACCTCGCGGTCCTCCCCTGGGCGGAAGTCAACGGAAACCTGATCACCGTCCGCAATATTCGCAATTCACAGTACGCCGGTCCAGAGCACTATTTGGTTCGGCACTACGATCGTACCTTTGCTCTGTCAGCGATCCAGAGTGCGGACTATATCGTCTGTCCCTTCAACGGGGCATCGGCGCTGGCGCACACCATGATCAGTTTTGGTTTACAGGACGGTACTCATGTTTGTGTGTCGGCGGAAGTTCGCAAAGAGAAGTCGGAAGAGTATTCGGCGGTGCTCGGGTTAGGCCGCAAGTTTGAATTGATGTACGTGGTGGCCGATGAAAAGGACCTGATCGGCTCGCGCACCAAGCATCGGGGGATTGATGTTTATGTGTATCCGACGGTTGCGACACCAGCACAGGCTCAGGCGTTGTTTGTTGACGTGATGGAACGCGTCAACCAGTTGGCGGTGAAACCTGAATTCTATAACACGTTGACCAATAACTGCACCACCAACATTCAGCGCCACGTCAATCGGCTGGCGGATAACAAAGTCAAATACGACTGGCGTGTGCTGTTGCCCTCCTATTCTGCGAAATATGCCTATGACTTGGGGCTGTTGGACAACTCGATTCCTTTTGATGATTTGCAGGCGTTGGCGCTGGTTAATGATTTGTCCAATCAGCATTTCGAGACGGCTGACTACTCCAGTCAGATCCGCGGTCGCCGTCCGTTGATCAGCCGCATGGCTGGTCGCAAGACACCGGCGTCCGGCAGCGTGTTGCGTTAGTTCGTAACGGCGTAGTTTGGACATCGCCCGAATCAAGGGCCTGCTGTTGATTGAACGGACAAGGATGTCCGTTCCACGCACCAACGTGGCTACGCTCGCCAGAGCGTGGACGGGCTTGCCTGCTGGCTCCAGCGACAGGTTGTTGGCTCAGCCACGTGAAAGCGTTAGCCCGTAACGGCGTGTTTGGACATCATCCGAATCATGGGCCTGCTGTTGATTGAACGGACAAGGATGTCCGTTCCACGCGCCAACGTGGCTACGCTCGCCAGAGCGTGGACGGGCTTGCCTGTTGACTCCAACGACAGGTTGTTGGCTCGGCCACGTGAAAGCGTTAGCCCGCGACGGCGTGTTTGGACATCGTCCGAATCAAGGGCCTGCTGTTGATTGAACGGACAAGGATGTCCGTTCCACGCACCAACGTGGCTACGCTCGCCAGAGCGTGGACGGGCTTGCCTG
>CALCJM010000087.1 GCA_937967505.1 uncultured Pirellulaceae bacterium
GAGGGTTTCAACAATAAAGTAAAACTGGTTACCAGAAAGTCCTATGGGCTAAGAACCCAAAATGCCTATGAAACCACACTGTATCACAATTTAGGCGCGCTACCTGAACCAGAATTCACCCACAAATTCTTCTGACGAGGCAGTTTTTCAAACCTCCGTGGCGATTTGAACCAGTCACCAGTCAGCGCGCCGATCGGACGAGCTCACGATGAGCCCATCGTCAGTTGGTGGTACTCCAGCCATGTCGGCGGCTCTATTCGACTGGCAAGTCGTCGAATCACCTGTTCTGGCACCTGCTTTTGACGCTCACGATTTTGCTTCAGAATCGTCTCCATTGGAGGTTCAACGTAAACGATCTCGATCCGGGCGCGATAGTCAGCAAATAGATTTATCCAACGACGGCGCGTGGACAGCGCCGTATTGGTGGCGTTAAATACAAACGGCACCCCTCCTCTCAATAGTGTTTTGCACTTTTCTTTGGCGCGCTGAGCGACCGCACCCTGGTTACCAGCAGGGTCGATATCCAGTTCTTTCCGCACTTGATCCAGCGCGACCACTTCGACCTCACTTCGATACCGGTCAATCCAGTAATCTTTCCCGCTGCCGGGCAGTCCACACATTAGTGTTACATGACATGAAAAATCCTCATGCGGCAGATAAAACAAATTGGGTTCGGCATGGCGAAAGTAAGTAAATCTGGAATGAGCGCTCTCAAACGGGTAAGGTTGACAGAAACAATCAGCTTCTTCGGAGGCAAGTTTCCAGAAGTGCAAACTTTCTTCCGGCCGGTCCATTGATTTGGTGATCCGTCCGCGCGTGTCGGCCAAGGCAAACAAATACAGCAATCGATTGTCCAGCAGCCACGACATTCGAACCACTTCGAAAGTTGGATTTGAGCGTTCCGAGAGAAACGCCGGCCGGCCGTGAGCGCGCACCAACGCACAAATCGACTCGCGCGTGGGGACATCGCAACCAACGGATCGTAAAATCTGCCTCGCCAATGGTTCACCGCGTAGTGCATGTTTGGGTGAAGAAATACATCCTGTTTTCACATCGACGATCGTCGTAGTCGGTTTCCCAACATCATGCAACAGTGCCGTCATCCGCAGCATACTCTGCTGTCGCGTATCCAAATCAGCCCAACCGTCCAAATTTCCCAGTTCACCAATTACCATTTTAGTGTGCGTCCAGACATCCCCTTCCGCATGCCAGCGCGCATCCTGCGGGCAATCAGCCATTGCCTTGCACCAAGGCCAGTCTTCTGCCCACGCGATCAATTCATCTGACGAAACGGTTTGTAACTGTTGCCAATTCATGACCAGAGATCAACCCCTTCGGCCAACAGGTTGGGGATCATTTCCCGGTGCTGCCAATGAGTGCTTTGTTTGATCTGTTCGGTAAACTCCGATCGCACCATTTTGGCCCGTCCGGTGACGCACCCAGCGGATTCCGCCCGCAGGTAAATGCCTTCCATCAAATAATCGAACGTGCCGGTAAGTGAGTTTTCAAAACGGCTGTCGAATCGTGACGGGCCAATCATCTCCAGCAACTGTTCCCGGCCCGCGGCACCTTGATGCAGCACAGGGACTGTTTGGATGTTGATTCCATCCAAAATCTCAAGACGCTGTTCCAAATTCAGAAACACGGATTTCTCTTTGTCATAGATGTCCCCTGGGAGCCAAACAAATGCGGTGTCCGAGGGTATTTGATGAAGTTGTCGTGTGACTGCCCCATAGCACTAACTACAGAAATAGATTGGAAGACAGGCAATCGCGACCGTGCATTAATCTTGCCTATCACAAAAGCAACTGACGGCCACTGGAAGTACCAAAATCTACCAGACATTCGTCAACGCGAAAGGTTCACGGCATGAACAGGGTTTTCTTCCGGGCATCTACCTTTGAATACCCGATCATCCTGATTTTCAGCATAAAAAGCATTGTCCAGCGCCAATCCATCTTCAACAGTGTTCAGGTTTCGGCATCCGGGATCCAGTCTTTTTTCGGCCACGAAAACGTTGCCATCAGTTTGTCAAAAAAACCGGGTTTGAAGTTGGGGATCGGTAATTTGCAATGCTTCGACCATGCATAAATCGCGCGCGTGAGCAGCGCTTTTTCATCGGCAAATGGCACCTCAATTGACATTTGCTCCAGTCGCTCCACCGCCATGAAAATCCACGCCGGGGGCAGTATGGCTCCATGCACTTTGGCCAGCTTCACTGCCTGGATCAGGAAGTACTGGTCACTGCTGTGGACCATTCTTTTTTCAAGTGTATCAATAATGCAGGCCAACATCCGTTTGTCATTTTGACCGTACTTGAACATCAGGTTCGTCATCGCAATGGTATGGTTCGGATTCCGCAGCAGCACCTTTTGATAGGTCTTCTTCGCCAAAGCGTCATCGCCGTTAATCTGGTAACCGCGCCCCAGCCGGGCGAGCGTTTCGACGCTGTCGGTCAACTCAAACTCTTTCTTCAACAACTTGATCGATTGCTTCGGGTCCTTATCCTGAATCGCCCAACCCAACAGTGACATGTAACGCGGGTTTTGTCGGTCGCTGTTGTACAACGAACGGGCGATCTTGACCGATCGGTCGATCATATTATTGGTCCCCAGTGCATACACCAGAGACTCGCTCAACTCCGTCAGGTGCGGCAAATTTTTGTGGCAATGTTCGAGGTACCGGAGAATCGCCTGGGCGTCGCCGGACTGATTGATCGCGTCATGGTAGGCTAACGCTGTGATATCTTTTGATTTACTGTCGGCAGCATCGACGATCTTGCACGCGTATTGGCAAGGATCCCGTTTGTCGGTCAGAGTAATAAACGCCAAAATTGGCATTGCTTGTCCGTCAGCGATTTTCTCTTTTGCGTATCGCAATGCCTTGCCCGGTGAATCCAGTCGCATCAACCGCACTTTTTGGTCAATGATCGCTTGGTCATCTGGTGCCTCTTTTTCAAGTTCATCTAGCCATTTGGAAGCTTCGGAAAAGGTCTCCAGCTGTACATGGCAGTCCACACGTACCCAATTGGCAGCGTATTCATCTTCAGGAGCGATTTTTGCAAGGTCGATCACCTCCAGCGCTTGGGCGTGTTGGTTGGTGTCCGCCAACAACCGGGCAGTGGTTGTGGCGTGTTTCGATGCACCCAGCCTTTGTTTGTGCTGATTCAGAAACTCCGTTGCCGGGGTTACATTTTCACCTTCGACCCTGATCATCGCAGCATCGTAAATATAACGCTGTGACCAAGGGAACCGTTTCACCATGGCATCGGCAAATTCCTTTGTGCTATCGGGATCAACCTGGGGTGCCAATCGCAACAGTTCACTGATTGCACCAAAGTGCCCCGGTTGGATCGCGCGGCACTTTTTAAACATTTCCCAAGCGCGCGGTAACTCGTTGCGCTGGCTATGCAGTTGACCCAGTCGATACCATGCCGAAACATAGGCGGGATGGTCGCGAATGATCTGGTTGAGAATCTCTTCGGACTGGTTGAATTGCGACAGGTTCTCAATCAGATAGGCACGATGAAACTCCAGCCCCGGATACTGCCGGCTGTGGGGTGCAATTTTTCCCGCCCATTGAAGGATCTGTTTGATCACTTTTGTCCCGGCGTATTCGAAATTAATCGCATCCAAAATATATTCGGCGAACTGTTCGCCAATTCCCGCCACCTTCTCCGGAAGGATCTCGTCCAATAGCTGCGATTTGCGGTTGTCCGGCTGGGTCATTGCCTCCGACTGGTCACCCAGCAGGTTACCAATTTCCAGGGCCAACAGTTCGGCCGACTGAATCCAGGTAAACGCATGCTGTCGGTCGGCCTGTTTGACTTCCGCCAGTTCGTCGAGTCCCTGAAAGGCCTGATAGTTGTCGCTGGCTGCATGTTCTGACAGGAGTGCATAGTGTTTCACAAATGGGCTGGAGGATACAAGTGGGTCATCTACAGCCGATTTTTCAGTTTCTTTGACGGGTGAATCGGCGTCTTCGTTTGCTTCGGCGCTCTTCTTGCGTGTCTCTTTTTCTTCCGGCGTCAATTCAAAATCGACGACCGGCATTTCCTCCTCGCCTATCAGTTTCCTAGCCGCCCGCAATACTTTTTTTGCCAGTTCAGGACGTTCCTGAATCACATACCATCCAGACAGCTGCTGGTATCCCCAAGGGTTTCTGGGGAAAAATTTGATGCAGCGTTTTAATGCTTGCTCATATGCGCCGCCATCGTCACTATCGACCAACAAAGTTGCCAGAGAGAGATTGATCTCGGGCGTCCACGGGAAATTTTTGGCAACCTTCTGAATTTGCTCTAACTGTTGGGCAAATGGAATCTTGTGTTTTTGACGTTCAACGTGCTGTGTCTGAAAATAGTCGCGCTCGGGAGCAATCTCCGATGCGATATCGAAGCAACGTTGGGCCGATTCAGATTGTCCCAGTTCCGTTTTGACGCGGCCCAGCTGCGACCAAACCGATTCCATCGCCGGCCAGCGTTCGGAAATCAATGTCAACTTGCGGTCGGCTTCCTGCCATTTCATTTTCGCCAACAGCCCTTGTGCTTCGACATAGTCTACCCATGGGCGACCAAGACGTTTGATGTTTTTTTGTGCCAATGCCAGAATATGATCTGCGTTTTGATCGTCAATCGCGACCAGCATGGAACGAATCTGTGTTAACGTCAGTTCGGCATTTTGGCTAATGGAATCGATTTCCTTGCGAACACGCTTGTTGGTCTGCGATTCGGTCAGCACAACATGCCGCGCAAGACAGTCGCGCACGAAACTGAGGGAATGGTCGTCTCCAATCTTTCTGTAGGCGCCTTCGGCATCAAGACGTTTCCCTTGGGCGATCGCGCGGGCCATATCAATCATTGCTTCGGCTTCGTGGTTGATCCATGCCGGATCGATGTTAACGCTGGCGGTCTGCTGCGGGGCGACCATCGCCCACAGGCTACAGGACGCTTCGTATCGTTTCTCCAGGGTTTTGTAGGGGATACTATAGCCATACCAGTGCATGGGATCGCGCAGGTGCACCAGTTTCAACCCCGAATCAAATCCACAAACCACATCAACATGGCCACTGAATACGCCGGATAACTCGCCCACCAGCGGAACGTTTTGTTCCAGCATCCCTTCAACGATTTTACATTGCGGTTTAACACATCGCACCTTGAAACCCAACTCACGCATGGTGTCCACCATCTTCCACATGGGTGTGCCGTGACGGGTTTTCATTTTTTCGGCCAGATCGGCGGCCGAAGTGGAAAACTTCTGGGCTCGGGCAACCATCGCAGCAACCGTCGGCACACAGTGATTGGTAGTTTGAGCAATCAACGCAACGGAGATGTAGGATTTCCGTTTGTCATCAGTAAGCTGTTGTTCCCAATCTTCAAACCCTTTGATTGAAAATGTTTTGGTGATCTCCCGGGCGCGGTCGATCTGGTTGGCCCGCATCAGCAACAGCACCATTTGCCGGCAGGAAAATTTGATCATGCGGGAGTGCCGCGGATAGTAGTGAATGATGGTATCGAGATGTTCGATCGCCTCGTCGTGACGGTTGCTGATTTCCAAAAAAGTGGATTTTGAAAAATCGCTCCAGACATGTCGCAAGTCGCTGGCTGTTGACTCCAACAACTCTCCTGCGGCCTGTAGGTTGCCCGTACACAGGTAGGAATCGAAACAGGCCGCTTTGGCGCGAGTCCAAGCAGGTTGAAGCTCCAACGCTCGTTTCCCCATCCTGATTGCACGTTGCCATTGCGTGCGTTTGGCTGCGGCACGCGACAGAATGTAGACAACGACCGCATCGTCTTCGGCAAGTCCCATTGCGGATTTATGAAACCGCGCTGCCGTTTTCTTCCAACCGTTGCTGGAA
>CALCJM010000088.1 GCA_937967505.1 uncultured Pirellulaceae bacterium
CCGGACAATCCGCTGTTGAGGAAAAATCACTCACGTCGATCAGGTTCAACAACCTTTTGGATTTTGCCGGTTAATTGGTTAACGGAACGGTTTGTCTCTGACCCAATTTCTCGCCATCGGACGACACACCCGTTACGGTTCATTTGTCAAAAGTATAGACTTCAGGTAAGCGGATTTGACCGCTCTCACTAACCAATGACCAATGACCTATTCCTACGCGAGGCTACCCCCCTTGGACGTTACAGCGCTGACCACTCTGATTTGTGAACTCACCGGTGGGTTGGGGATCTTTCTACTGGGTATGAAATACATGTCCGACGGAATGCAGGCAGTTGCAGGAAACAGCTTGCGCCGCATGATCGCGGCGGTGACCAACCACCGCGTGTTCGCCGTGATTGTGGGTGTGCTGGTAACCTGTGTGGTGCAGTCCAGTTCGATCACCACGGTGATGGTCGTTGGATTTGTCAACAGTAGCGTCATGCAACTGTCGCAGGCCATCGGCGTAATCATGGGTGCTAACATCGGCACGACGATCACCGGATGGATTCTGGTTTTGAAGATTGGAAAGTACGGGTTACCGATACTGGGAGCCGCCACATTCGTTTTCCTGTTCACCCGCAGCGAACGCTGGCGTTATCTGGCGATGACGATTATGGGGGTGGGCATGGTGTTCTTCGGGCTGGAATTGATGAAGGATGCCTGTAGTTTCATCAAAAAAATGCCGGACTTTGAGGCTTGGTTCCAAACATTCAAGGCCGACAGCTACATCGGTGTGCTGCAATGTGCGGTGGTGGGCTGTATCATGACCTTTCTGGTGCAGTCTTCGTCAGCAACTCTGGGAATCACGATCTCGCTGGCGTCACAGGGTATTATTACTTATGAAACTGCCGCAGCCCTGGTGCTGGGTGAAAACATCGGTACTACGATCACGGCGTACCTTGCGTCACTGGGTGCAACCACCAATGCCAAACGGGCGGCGTACTTCCATGTCATTTTTAACATCGTGGGTGTGATCTGGATTACGGCCATCTTCGCCTGGTACATCAGGATGATTCAGTGGCTGTTGGAGGGAGATGTCAACACCATGGTGCTGGTTGACGGCCAGGAAACGTACCCTGATACGACGGCGGCGATCGCGGCGACCCACACCATTTTTAACATCGCCAACACGCTCCTGTTCCTCCCCTTCGCCAGACAGTTTGAAGGGCTGCTGGTGAGGCTGGTGCCCGGCAAGGATTTCAAGGAAAAGCCACGGTTAACCGATTTGGATGTGCATATGGTAGAGACACCACTGCTGGCGATCGAGCAGTCGCGTCAGGAGTTGGAACGAATGGGCGCGGGTTGCGAAAAAATGCTGGGCTGGCTGGCAACGCTGGTTCAGCAGGAGCACCCGGACAAAGAACTTGCAAATCGCTTGAAGAAACGCGAACAAGTACTCGATTCGGTTCAGGAAGAGATTGCAGCATTTGTGACCAATTTGCTGTCAAACAACATTCCGCACTCAACGGCCGACGAAGCACGGCGACAATTACGCATGGCCAACGAATACGAATCGGTGAGTGACTACATCGTTGATCTGGACAAATATGATCGCAAGTTACGGCGCGACGGAATCCGTTTTTCCGTCGATCAGCGCGCGGATCTTGTCAAACTGAATCAGAATGTGACTGACTATCTCAGGCAGGTCAATGAAGCACTCGAGCAAGGAAACACGAACGTGGCGATTAAAACCGACGCCATTTGCAAACGGGTGCGAGACGAAATCAAGCTGTTGCGCCGCAGGCATCTGGAAGCATTGTCCGAGGGGAACATCGCCCCTCCGGTCAGTGTGGCTTACCTGGCATCGTTGAATGCATATTCGCGCGTGAGGGATCATTCCCGCAATATCGCAGAAGCAATCTCGGGTGAAAAATAGCCCCGCAAACAGCCCCGTTTTGTCCGCCACACTGAATATCAATCAAGCCCGGGCCGACGCACTTGCACCGCCCCGACGGCAACTTGCGATCGCGGTCAAATTTGCGTGCTGCGAAATAGCTTGCGCGCACGTTCGCACGATTGGGTGATGCAATTCCAAGGGTAAACAATTTTTAAATCGATTTTCGGCGGTCAGCAATTTCTTCTTTTGACCATGGCTGGTAATCCACTAGGCTGACGCGTTTACCCAAAATTCGATAATCAACGCCTCGCCAGGTGACGACTTTGGCAAATATGGCGCGGAAACAGCTGACCAAATAACACAGTTGCACCGGCCCCATCAGCAATGCGATCTTCCCCAACGCATCGATCGGTAGTGGTTGCAACGGTTTTTGGTTGCGTCTGCGCAGACTGTTTGACACCGCGTTACGCACCAGTGCATATCCAATGACCGACAGTACCGCTGCGGTTGCCAATGTCCCCGCAGCAGCCAGAATGACCGAGGCGTCCAATGAAAGCAGCGCCCAGATCAGGCACAGATCGACACCAATCGCCAATACAACACTGATCAGCGCATGCAACACCGTCAGGGGAAAAGTGGATTCATACAACCTGGACCATGTCAACATTCGGGCCATCCAGTTCATGGCAAATTGCCACGAGCAATCCTCGCGGTTGACCATCAGTAACGATGGATTCACGATGACCTTGCCCCCCATCTGATTCGCGAATTTGGCCATCGGTCCATCATCGACAATCGACACTTTCCAGTCGTCAATCAAGCTACTGATCACTAAATCCTCATACCGGACTGCCATTGACCCGGCCCACGGATGCCGCAGCAAGACCGTAGGCACCAGCGCTCCGGCATTCCAAATCGACCGCAGCAACGCCCCCCGGGAGACAGGTTTCGGTGGTTCAAACCACTGGTTGCCGGTTACCACAGTCACGCGCGGATCGACCAGAGGTCCCAGCACATCGGCCAGCCAACCCTTGTGGGTAACGACATCGGCATCAACAAACGCAACCCAACGCGTTTTCTGCGGAAGCATCTCGGCAGCCTGCACCAATGCGCTACATTTGAGGCTACAGGTAAGACGCCGGTTCTCCAAAGGGACTATTTTCATCCGGTTTTCAAAGTCCAGTCGCGCTTTAATCTCCTGTAGTTTTGTCCACGCCGGATCACGTTTGTGATCGACCACCACCAGAACTGAATAGTCGCGAAAATCCTGATTAAGCAGCGCCGTGATCGAGGGTTCCAACCCGGGATCCAGTCCGCGCACCGACAGGACGATCACGGCCGCATCCTGCTGTGGCACCTCCAGCGGCGGACAGCTTTCGGAACGGATGCGGTAGTAGAACAGGGCAGCGCACAGGGTGTTGATGATAACACCCGCGACAACTGCCCAAAGAAAGATTCCCACTACACACTCCGCGAAAAGAAAAGTTGTTTTACCAATTCAGTAAACCGCACAATGTCTTTCCAAAAATCAAGATGCAGAAAAGAGAACCGGTTTCGAACCGCCCCCTCAGCCGTCAAACGCCAGGTGGACGTACAGCCGGAAATCAAATGCTTGCCGCCAGCCAGACGCTGATTTTCTTGTGCCTCGTCACCCGAAACGTAACAGTGCAAACGTCTTTTGGCGATGGCGTGATGCTGACGATCGTTGGCAAGATGCTGATAGTGGTGTTCCTGGTGATAGACCGGAGCGGTAGCGGAAAGATTGACGACCGGGATCCCCCGCCGTTTGGCGGACGAAACCATCCAGTTATCCCAGTTGCCACGCCCCACCGCGAACGCGGGTACGTCCGGAAAGTCGCACTTGCGAAACACAAAATACTCTTTACAGACGATCGATGCAGGTTTGCCAGCGCGGCCAAAGGTCTCAAGCAGCTCCTCCGGAATCTGACCTGCCGAATAATCGATCAAATGATTGACTGCCACATCGGTGCGGCGACCAATCGCCAAAAATGAATCACCCACGGCGGGGTCACTGGCGACGGCGCGTACGGCCTGGATGAACCTGCGGTCAAGTATCACATCCGCATTGCAATAAACCATAATTTCGGATTTGGCGCGAGCCGCAGCCAGAGAGAATGCATCACCTATCAGTGGCGTACCAAAGGTGTTTCTCCCGACCTCCGCCAGATGCTCTGCTCCCATCTCGTTGGCCGCCGACAGGATACCCGGTTCGTCACCGATCAACAGCACGTCCACATCGGGGCCCAGCAACGCCCAGGAACCGATGGCGTTGCGCTGAATCCGGTTCGCATCACCGGTGAATGGTTTTGGCAGTGTAAAAATGGTCGCAAATGTTCCCACCGCTGGGCCAGCGGTCCCGACCGCAGGCTCAGGAGCAGTGGGGCCGTTTTTGCGACACTCAGATGCGGGTTGTGTGGCCATACCGTTCACCGACCCACGTGACGGAAGCTGAACCACTTCCTGTAGCTGACGGTCCACCCTCGAATCAGCTGGACGATGTTGAATGTCCACCAGTCTCCAAACTGAAAACCGGGGTCTTCAGGACGCCATTGAGAAAACGCAGTTTGATCCAGATGTTGATAGAACCGCTGGCGTTCGGGATGAAACGGGCGAAAGTTCCACGGTTTATATTCGGTGGTATAGTGCATGATCGCTGGGTTGTCGCGCATTTCTACAAATTGATCCGGCGCGATTGGTGCCTGATCGGCATTGGGATACTCATGAACGTGAGTCCCCTGATTCCATCGCGCGGGCAACTGCCCCCACTGGCCGGCGAAGACCACATTCAATGCGTACTGATCCCAACACCAGACATGACGACGATTGGCGCGCAAGCATTCGAACAATCGTTGGCTAATGTTTTCCGATCGCCAGCGCTTCAGGTTCAGCACCATCACACCGCTGTTGAAATAGTGACTGGCACCGTCGATGCCCAATTCCCGCCAGTTGGGAATCGGTGTCAGTGCGCCGACGAAGGGCACCGACCGCGGCGATGGTGACTCTTTATCGGTCTGGTCGGTCCCATTGGGCTGCCCCGACCGATTCAAGCCCCGGGCTTGTTTGACGAAAGTTGGTGCATCGACAAAAGGACACGAAATATCGACCGCGGCCAAGCAGTAATTGTCGCCGACATCCATCTGCCACAACTGGCACAAATCATCCAGCACCAGCAAATCGGAATCCAGATAAATCACCTTGTCGATCCATGACGGCAGTAACTGATCGGCCAGCAAACGTAGATACGCGCTGTGACTGATATGATGCGAGACAGACAGATCGTTGACCAGATCCAGATCGGGACGAATCACATCGACCGTAATCGGCAGACCGGCCAGCGTCTCACGAATACCGGACCAGCTGGATTCGGAAATCCCGCCATCCAGCAGCACCACGTGCAACTGCTCACCGGCAGACAGATGACTCACCGCAGAATGTAGTGTAACAGCCAGCGGCATGGCGTACGATTCGTCCGCCGCGCACAGCACAACCGGAGATGTCGTACGGACATCCCGGGTCAGTTTCAGTGTGGCGGTGGTTTGTTGAATCATGCGTTGGGAGTTTATGGCGTCGGGCAAGGAGAAAAATTAGTCTGGGACAGAGTCACTATTTGCAGAGGCCGTTTGGCAGCGGCGTTGCTTGTTTGAGTCGGCGGAGAGCACTTTAAGAATGCGTTCACGCAGTCGCACGATTGGACCGGCAACGGGGTGTGAGTTGATTTGTGTAAAAATTTCGTGGGCTTCAGACAGTTCTGCTTCAAGCGTATCGATGCGTTGATCCAAATGGCCAATATGTCGGCGTGCGTTGGACAGCAAAGCCTGCAATTGGACGACATCCGAATTTTCAAACGCTTCATCATCCGGAAATAGCACGCTGTGATTCAGGGGCACCGTGGTGGCCCGGGGGCGTTCCAGCAGCGGTCGGTCGAAAGTCAATGGTTCGCCGATAGCGGATTGTTCGGTTGCAGTTTGAGCCATGGCAGTGATCAGTTCCACCATTCGGTCGGTTGCACTTTCCGCTCGCAGGAGCGTCTGTTCCAAGACGTGACGCTGATAGTGCAATTTGGCTTCAGCGGGCTGCCGCAGTTCACGCACCACCGCTGCGATTTGTTCAGGACCGTTGATCTGCCAAGCGGGATTCAGATACGTGGGGCAAACATGATAATTCAAAACTGCCGTCGGCCGGCCTGCCAACATCGCTTCAATGACGGTGGTCGATGGAGTGGCGATTACAGCGTCCACGGTTTGCAACTGGTCGTAAAGTTCCCCGCCAGTCAGGTCCTCAACGCCACCATTGACACCAAGGAAATCATCCAGACCAGCCGTTAACCGCCATTGAAACACCACGTTGCTGGCGGAATCCTGTGCGAATTTTTTCAGATCCAACAGACTGCGTTGGACGGTCTGCATCTGGTCTTCAGTGAACGCGGGAGTTTTTGCAGTGACGACCAAAACTTTCAATGGAGTTTCGTTATCGACACTGGCGAACGACTCGCATCGACGCGCTTTCACAGGGTGGCGATATCGATCAAAACGTGGCACACCAACAATTTCAACTTTGCCTTGATTGCCCCAGCTACTGATCATCCGCGCCTGGTTTTCCCCAATACAGGCCACCTTGTGGCACAGCACCGGGCGCATGGTGTGTGGGCAGGCAATTTCGTCGGGCTTGTTTTCCCACGCATTGCGCCATTCCAGTACGCCGTCGATCATATACAACGTCGCGACCGATTGTTTCTTCAGTTCGTCAATGGCCGCGCGAAAACGCTCAAAGTGCTCGGAGTAAAAAACAGCAACATCGCCTGGTTTGGCCACCTGGACGACCTGCCGTGGCGAGACAATTCTCGGGGAGAATTGGGACTGCGAGAGCGGCTCCATCAACGGCAGCGCATGATGGGCGATCTCATCAGGAGTGCCGACAAAATATATCGAAGTGCCGTTCAAAGGTAGTCCGGTGGATATTTCAAAAATAGGTTCAGTGAACAGAACAAATTGATTGGCTGGCTGAAATCAATTTGTTGATTAAAAATAGCGTCACCCCGGTTAGGGCAGTTCGACTGCCTGTCCGTCATTCCGGGAGCTAAGTTTTGCCAGTACGTCCCCACTGGTGTTGGTATCTAGGGAGTGCGTGCTGCCATCGCCATAGACAAACCCAACGGTTCCCGGATGGCTGCTGCCGAAAACGGGAAAGTCGCCCACCACTGTTCCATCATCGGGACCTCTCGAAAGTCTCAGGTAGCCGCCTGCCAGTCGCATAAAGGTGGCCGGTTCGTCGCCGTTGTAAATGCAACCGTCGCCATTGCCACCGGGTTCGCGCTGTCGATCATTGGCCACAAATTTTTCGCCGATGAATTGAGTGTTGGAAAGCCCATCGGTCACATCTTCAAAACCGTACCGCCCCTTCACGGGCCCCGTCAGCCTAAAATTGACCACTGTATTATCGCGCAGGAATCCGCTGTTGAAGACACCATCAACCTCTTTTTCAAAAAGAGCCCATTGAAAGGTGGGGTGATGAGCGTGACTTCCCGCATTACCCGCGTAATCACCGACGACCCCCGGCAGCGTGCCGTTGGTCTCGCTGATACTAAGGGGAATTCCGCTGCGACGACTGGGGCAAATCATGACCGGCAACCCCATCGTCAACACGTCCGGATTCTGCGCGGCATAGTGAGCATCGCTGTCGAACTGCCGGTAGAGGTTATGCGCTTCCAGATAGGGCATCAGGAACACGGGCCAAGTCAGAAAACCGTCGTTGGGGCGCGAGGGAGGAATCTGCTGAAGGGCACCCTCGTAATTCTGTACCGCGATCCCCAGCTGTTTCAGGTTATTCAGGCACTGGGTACGACGCGCCGCCTCGCGCACCATCTGAACGGCAGGCAGGAGAATCCCTACAAGCACACCAATGATGGCAAGCACCACCAACAGTTCAACTAATGTAAATCCGCGTTTTTTCATGGGATTAGGGTTAACCGAAGTTAAAAGGACGGGCGTAGGAATGGGGGCAGTCGCACCCGGGTGACGATCTTGTTTGTGACACGGACCAAGACAAACCCTGAATTCAGATCATCTTACGTAGCTGGTCTGGAAAAAGGAAGTTTTGGGAAATTGGATAAATTGTTCCACGCACGTTGACATTTTGAGATCTACACTCTGAAAGTTTAATCGTAAATCCTCGGAACAGGCCAACTAGGCCGTCCGGGAACTCCGGTTAGGCTCGATCTGCGCATCCGGGGTTGGCCCGAGGCCGTCTTGTACGTGGTTCGTACGTGGTAATTGATGTTGGAAGTTTGGCCCTGTCGCTATCAAGGCCGTCACCAAACCTACCTCAAACCGCTTTTGGTAAACGCATTTTGATTGCCCGCGGGTTCAGAAAGCACAAAAAAGCGATTGAACAGCCAGTTTTGTGGCGGACAAGTGAGCTCAGGTCCAATTTTCCCGTTTTTGTATGCGGGAGTTGAAACAGGTTCAGCACATAGAGTTCTGAACTGCGACTCTCGCAAACCCTATTTTTTGTTAGTAAGCGATTTAAATCCGCCAAGGACTCCCCATGAAACTGAACTCCCTCACTAAATTCATTGCAGTCGTTGCAGCCCTTACAACTTGCTCGGCCGCGAGTGCTCAGGAAGCGGCTACGCTTTCAGAGGACGGCACTTTGGCCGGAAAAGCTTTCGTTGTCGAAAACACTGACGAAGCTGTAGAAGCCAAAATCACACTGACTCAGGACGGTAAAGTCGTAGACACCGTAGAAACTGACGAACAGGGCAACTTCTCGTTCACCAACGTCGAACCTGGCGTTTACAGCATGCTGGGAACATCGAATCCATACGTCGGCCAGTCAGTGCTGGATGTCGCCCCACCTTCACAGGGCTCGGTTGGATCTGTCCACCAACTTGGAATGACGGCGTCTACACCGCAAACCGTTTACCAAACATTCTCTTCCGCTCCAGCCCAATCATTCGGTGGTACCTCCGGTGGCGGTGCCTTGGTTGGCGGCAGACTACTCGGCCAGCGTCCGCTGCTTCGACTTGGCGTAATCGGCGGAATCGTTGCCATTGCGGTCAGCGATGACGACGACGATGCCAGCCCGGACAATTAAGCTTAAGCTTGCCCGAAACAGCGGTGTAAGACGGCCTGGGGTGTCGGCAAACAGAACTTCAAAGCTAAAATGCTCAACCGCTTGGAAAGCGTTCCTGGGTACTCCTCGGAACGCTTTTTCTATGCGCTCGCCCAAGTGTTGTTAAATTCAATAAAGCGACCGGGAAGGTTATAACCCTACCATCAAACTAGGAAAATCACTAACCATCATGGTACGGTTTGGATTTTTTAGCCCAAATAGCCGTTTCGAACATTAGCCGGCTCCATTTGTATAATACGTGGCTAAAACCCGTTCCAAAATACTATCCACAAAATAGTGTTAAACGCCCACAAGCTCCTCTGCGGCCCAATCCCCTCTTAAGAGTGGTTTCAGTCGCCTTCGATGGCTGTTTTGGAGCGGTTTTCAACCGAATTGTCAACTTGGGTTAATATTGCCGATTTTTTTGTATGTGGGGATTGACCATGGCTATGGAGTCATTACCATAACCTGCGTGGGTTTCCCCTTCCCCCCAAACTATTTTTACGTATGCGGTTAAAGCCGTCCAAGGACATCTTATGATTAAACTCAATTCCCTTACAAAACTGTGCGCGGTGTTTGCCTGTGTGGCAACCTGCTCAGTTGCAAACGCTCAAGAGACCGTAAATCTTCAAAAAGATGGTTCTCTAAATGGAAAAGTATTCGTCACAGAAAATGCTGAGGAGGTCGTTGACGCAAAAGTCACGCTAACTCAGGACGGACAGGTGGTCAGCACTGTTGAAGCTGATGAAAAGGGTAACTTCTCTTTTGCGAACGTCGAACCAGGTGTTTACAACATGCTGGGAACTGCTGATCCTTACGTGGGTCAGTCAACAGTAGACGTTGCTCCCTACGCTGAAGGCGGATGTGCGTCTTGCAGCATGGGACTTGCTCCCGCCGCCCCCGAAACTGTTTACGAAAGTTTCTCAGCTGCACCAGCCCAGTCATTCAGCGCTGCTCCTTGTGGTGGCGGCTGTAGTTCTTGTGGCGGTGGCCTTGGTGGCGGAGGCGGCCTTGGCGGTGGTTTTGGTGGCGGAGGCGGCGGTTTGCTAGGCCCACGCCCCCTGCTTCGTCTTGGCATCATCGGTGGTGCCGTAGCGATCGCTGTCAGCGATGACGACGATGACGCCAGCCCCGACAACTAAGCTTTTCCAAGTTTAGCCATAAATAAAAATAGGAAAGCGTCTCCGACAAAAAGTTGGGGACGCTTTTTTTGCGCTTTTGCTAATGCGATTTTCAATGCGTTATTTCGCGATGCCCCCGTGATTGCAGGTGATGGAGAAGGGGACTTGCTTGGCCGTAGCGCAGCTACCCCATGGCAAAGGTAACGGCGCTGCCTGAATCAACCACCTCGTGCGACCGGCGTGCGACCTGGACATCCTGGAATGGGCACGTCTCAGAATGGACATCCCCGTCCGTGCACGTTACCCTGTCACGGTTTCCCCACGCTTCAAAATACCGCTGACTTATGCCTTCCAACGAATCAGGCAACTACCGCTGGGGAGTCTTCTGCGCGATCGCGGCACAGGTCCTGTGGGGCTTCTTTCCGGTCTATTTCCATTTCCTCAAAACCGTCGATGCCATCGAATTGGTCGCCCATCGCAGCATCTGGTCTTTCTGTTGGCTGATACTGCTGGGGGCGGCGGGACATATAATTGCTGCCCGTCACCAATCCGCATCCGGCATCGAAATACGATCGGTACTCAAGCAGCCAAAACTGATAGGCAAGCTTGCGTTGGCCGCCGGCCTGATTGCGATCAACTGGCTAACCTTTGTCTGGGCTGTGAATAACGATCACAAGATTGATGCCAGCCTTGGTTATTACATCTGTCCTCAAATCATTGTGCTGCTGAGCGTATGTTTTTTGCGCGAACGACTCAATGCCATGCAGTGGGGAGCGTTTGCCCTTGCCACAATCGGAGTGATCTGGATCGCTCAATCAAGCGACAGCGTGCCGTGGGTTGGATTGGCCGTGGCATTTTCGTTTGGGTTCTACGGACTGATCAAGAAAACCGTCACCGTGTCTTCGTTTGTAGGTCTGACATTTGAAACCGGGTTCCTGCTGACGCCTGGAATCGTGTTGCTGTTGTACCGAGGCTGGCCGCTGGGTGGGACGGTGACGGGCCAACCGTGGTGGTTTAACCTGCTGCTGGTTGGGACGGGGGCCGCGACGATCGCACCATTGGCATTTTACGCAACCGCCGTCAAACACGTTCCGCTGTCCACCGTCGGCCTGTTGCAGTTTATCGGACCCACCATTCAGTTCGCGGTCGGTACCCTGATATTTCACGAACCTTTCGACTCATCGCGGCTGACGGGATTCGCATTTGTGTGGGTGGGGGTAGGCCTGTTCATGTTGGCTATCGGTAAACGGGACAATCAGGCCAAACGAAACGTCTCGACGCGCTAATGTGTTTTCACTGCTCAAGGGGCGCTTGCTGTCGAGACTTTGGAACGGCTAGGGTTGGCACATTTATTGGAGTTAGCGGCATTGGCCAATTGACTGGCAGCGGTTATTTTCGGTGGTCGGTTGTTCCAACGGTTCTGCTTCGTTGGGCGTTCGGTGATCGAATATCAGGAATTATCAATGCTGGGTATGATTGATTGGTTGGTTGTAGGCGGCTATTTCGTTTTGCTGATTGGGATCGTGATCTATTCCTCGCGCCAGCAAGATTCGGCCGACGACTATTTTCTGGCCGGCCGAAACATGGGTTGGTTTGTGATTGGTGCGTCGCTGTTCGCATCGAATGTTGGTTCTGAACATATCGTCGGGCTGGCCGGTTCGGGTGCGACCCAAGGCATGGGAATGGCTCATTGGGAACTGCATGCTTGGGTATTGATTATGCTGGGCTGGATCTTTGTGCCCTTCTACTACACGTCAGGGGTATCGACGATGCCCGAGTATCTGGAAAAACGCTTCGGAGCGGCAACGCGCTGGATTCTGTCACTGGTTTCGCTGGCGGCATACGTGCTGACCAAGGTCTCAGTGACGGTCTACGCTGGAGCAATCGTCTTTCAAACGTTATTACCCGATACGTTTGGCTCTCCGGAGAAAGCGTTCTGGGTTGGGGCATTCACCACCGTGATTCTGACAGGCATCTACACCGTGTTTGGCGGCTTCCGCGCGGTTCTGTTCACCGATACCGCACAAGCATTTATTTTGATCATCGGTAGTGGAATTATCACCATGATCGGGCTGGGGAAACTTGGTGGGTGGTCCGAACTCCAGTCCTTTGCTGCCGAAAACGTTGAGGCCTACGCGTTGTGGCGACCGTGGGACGATCCGGATTTTCCGTGGCTGGGAATTCTGATGGCGTCTCCGATCATTGGTATCTGGTATTGGTGTACCGATCAATATATCGTTCAACGTACACTGGCAGCAAAGAATCTGACAACTGCCCGACGCGGCGCGATTTTTGGAGCGTTCTTGAAAATCTGGCCCGTGATGATTTTCCTGATTCCGGGACTGATCGGAGCGGCACTTCATCACAAAGGCCTGCTTACGCTGCCATTGAATGAAAACGGGCAAATTGTCGGCGACCAGGTATTTGCCACCATGGTGATCGAGATGCTTCCGGTGGGAGTGCGCGGGTTGGTGATTGGAGGATTGTTGGCAGCGCTGATGAGCAGTCTTTCGTCGCTGTTTAACAGTAGTGCGTCGTTGTTCACGTACGATGTCTATCAAAAACTGTTCCCTGCGACTTCGGCCAAAGGGCTGGTGAATGTCGGCCGGGCAGCGACCGTTGTGGTCGTCGGGTTGGGGATGCTGTGGATCCCCCTGATGGCAAAGTTTGCAAAAAACAAAGGCCTGTATACCTATTTGCAATCGGTACAGGGATACCTAGCACCGCCGATCACCGCCGTGTTTCTGCTGGGGCTGTTCAGCCGGCGCGTCAACTCAACCGGCGCAGTGGCTGGCCTAGTGTTTGGCTTCGCGGCGGGCATGGCAAAACTGACCGTGCAAACGATGTATCCCGAAGACAACCGCGCCGGAGATGTGCCGGCGTTGCTTGCCTATGTTGCAGATTTTAGTTTCTTGTACGCATCGGGAGTGCTGTTTGCCATGAGTGTTGCCGTGGTGCTGGGTGTATCGGTACTGACCGCGCCCCCTTCGGAACAACAAACGCGCGGTCTGACATGGCACGGAATGGACCGGGACGCGATCAGATCTAGCTGGACCAGTTTGGATGTCCTTGCCACAGTAATCGTCCTGACGCTCACGTTTGCACTGTACGGTTATTTCAGCGTTTGGATCTAAACGCGCGTTCAACGCGCCAAACTGAAACCTGCGTCGGCCGAATCACAAACGCAAAATTATCCTGGTCCCTTCCAATTCCTCAATTCGGAGAATTTGCCCCGCAACAAAAAAATCGTTACACTGGAAACGGCACGTTTTAAGTGCGATCATATTTTACCGACGGAACACACGCGCTTACCAGTAAACGCTATCGACGAAAGTTGATCCGCCCATTGCCTCCATCCACATCAAGTGGGTCTTATTTTATCGCCCCTGATGTTGTGATCACCATCTCGGGGTGTGGATTCGTTTAACACTCATTTTCTGTTTGAGGATCAAGATGCCCGGATTTTTTGCTTCACGGCTCGCGCTGATGATTACTGCGATTGCCCTGTTGTTTTGGGGAACGCTTCCGTTTTTGGGAACGCTTCCGTTGGCAGAAGGGTTTGCACAAGCCGCAGTATGGCAACGTGATGGTGAGCAGTCTTCGTGGGAGCCCGCAAAAAAAGTAAGGCGGTGGATGTCGAAGTCGGGTAGTTTTTCGGTGATGGCCACCTTTGTTTCGCAGACCGACTCCGAGGTGACATTGAAAACCACCCCGGGCAAGACAATCACTGTGAAGAAAACAAAATTGGGTGTTCAAGAGCGGGAATTTCTCAAGGAAATTGCCGCCGCTGCGGCAGAGGAAAACCCATTCATTGCAGTCAACGAGCCGACGAATGATTCTCTGGACGAAGAGAGCATGGATGTGGACGATAGCGACTGGTTCGAAAAGGCCGTCCAGAGGTTTTCCCGGTCGTCAGCAGTCGCCCCTGCTGACAACGCGGGCTTGATCAATCCCAACCAGTCAAAGAAGTCCGGTTCGAAAATTGAGATTGGGCCAATCCCCAAAATCGAGTTTTCCCGGAACTCCATTGGCCCGAAGATGCCGGTGTTCGCCGAACACAGCGTCCATACACGCTATAGCAAACCAGTCATCAGCCTTAATCGTCAATACGCAGCTTTCGCCTGTAGAAACTCATTTGAAGAAGGGCACTTCCTGGCGATCAACGACCTGCAAACCGGGGCGCATCAACTTGTTCAGTTGCCAGTGGACTACGATTCACGAGAGGAACTGATCGTCGTGGCAGTCTCCGATGACGGGAAAAAAGTGGTGACGGGTACCGTCGAGTACAGCGTTGCGGGAAGCCTTGATTTTTGGCACATCCACCGAGGGCACTCGGTTCTCATTAAACGTTGGAACAGCAAGAAATTCGACGATTTCGGAATCGAACGGGGATACCTGACCAGTGCTAGTCGTCTGTTAACATTCGGCAAAACGATTCGCATGTGGGACCTTGACAAACAGAAAAGCATTTACGGCTTCGATGTCTCCAACGACCGATACATCAACCGAGACGCAAATCCAATCGTGATGTCGCCCGATGGCAGGATGTTTACGTTGCCTGATGCGGCAAATCTGTTTTTTGTTGATGTGGCGACCGGTGAGATTGCCGGCAAGATTGAATTGCCGGCGGAAACCACCAGTGGTTTATCGGTGAGCTTTTCCCCTGACGGCAGCCAGATTGCGGTTCTGTTAGGCGACTACCTTTATCGCTGGCAAGTCTCGGACGGGAAAGCGTTGCGCAAAATCGCCACGTTTTCAAAGGGCGCGTTACGCTGGGTGCAAGAGAACTATATCTTGGCAGGAGAGAACTTGATCGATCTGCGTTTGGGGGCCGTTGTATGGCAATATGCAATAGGCACGCAAGAATCCGAAGTTTTGTGGTTTGGACAACCTGGAGTTGAACTGTTTGAGGACGGCAACATGGCATTCCGCGCCGTCCCTCACATTGACCTGCACCAGCGATTGAAAGGTTACTCGCCGGAAGACCTGGCAATCGTGCAGCTGGGCGACACTTTTCAAGTGGAAATCAAGGGCCTCAAATTTTCCGCCAAAGTCAACAAAGAGATCCGCGCCAATGCCGAACGGGAGCTACAAGATGCGGGGGCACAGCCTGCCACGGAAAACCCGGCACTTACCCTACAGATCTCATTGCAGGTAGGAAAACGCACCACCGCCAAGGTGCGCGACTTCCACGACTACAGCGCTGATCAACGCTCGGATTTGCCCAGCATCACGTACACGCCGAAGCGCGGGAAGATCAAGTTGCTGCGTGGGAAAGATGTGGTTTGGCGGCAAAGTCATTTATTCACTGTCGGTCACGTTTTGACGCCTCACGAGGATGAGTCGTCTCAGCAATATGCCGATCGCATGGCGAAGGTCACGCCCAAGTTCTTTCAGTCGTTTCGGGTGCTGGAGGAGCTTCGCACGCTTCCCGAATCCAAAGTTGGCAAAACCACGCTGACCCTGAAAAGTTCAAACTAACTATCGGCAAACATGAACTACCGGCTGCGTAGAGATGGCTGCGTAAAGATAGCTGCGTAAAGATTCGAATCCCCGGCATCATCGTGCGCCGCTGCCACCCAGGAGCCCCGAACGTTGGATGTCGGTTTGAACGTCAGACAGCCCCTGACAGATCGCCCTCTTTTTACTGAGGGTTCATTTCGTGGTCTGGCGAAAGAATGCGGGAAATTTGGCGAAAAACGGCCTGATCGCAAGAACCATTCTCCCCCTTCAAACGTTATGGTGTTTCGATATTTTTTATTGAATCCAGACTTTGGTTAAATTCGAAGGCGGGGTTAATTGTTTAAGTTTTACCTGTTCTCAGGGCTGGCGTGGAGTTGGTCGAGCAATCTGAATATTTCTGTTGTTCCACCCATAAATCAGTGGAAAAAGCGGGTTTGAGAGTTAAACTCGACACTGAGCGTAACTGGTAGGGTTTGGTCAAACCTTCCGCATTGGGAAAAATACGGTAAAAAACAAGGTTTTGGCTGATTGACAGCTAAATCCGCGCAGCTAAAATGCGGCGCAATTACCGGATTTCGCTCACAAAACAGTCGTTTCGTGCTTTGACTTGCGTCACGCTTGCAAACGGTTTTATGAAGTCAAATCTTGATGCCTCTCCGTTGAGGCATTGTTGAGTATTTTTTTGTTCGAGTCTCGTTCGAGGAGGACCCTTTTATGTCACAACGTATGTTGGGCATGTTGGTAGCTGTGTGTTTCGCTGTTGCGACACCGTTTGCCAACGCTGACACACCGTGTGGTTGCGGCCAAGTTGCTGCACCATGTGGAGATTGCTACGGAAGTAGCGTTGTAGACCCGTACGCGGGTGGAATGATTAGCGGCGGAATTGTTGACGGCGGAATGGTCGTTGATGGTGGTGCTGTTGTCGATTCAGGTGCATCTTACGATGCAGGTGCGGTTGCTGGCGGCGAAGTCGTTGTTGGTGGCGGTGCAGGAGTTGTTGATGGTGGAATGGTTTCAGCCGGCGGCGGATGCTGCGGTCAATCAGTTCGCTACGAAACACGTACGATTTACCAGTCGCAGATGTCGACACAGATGCGTACTGTGACTCGTACACGCATGCGAAGCGAAACTCGCACACGTAACTACACTGTCAACGTTCAAGTTCCTGTTCAACAGACTCAGAACTACACAGTCATGGTTGCAGAGCAGCGTTCTCGTAACGAGAACTACACAGTCAGCGTTCCTTACACTGAGAACATCACTCAGTCGTACAACGTTACTGTGCCAGTTCAGGCTTCTCGTCAGGAGCAGTACTCGGTAAGCGTTCCTTACACTGAGCCACAAACCACTCAGTACACAGTAAGCGTTCCTTACACCGAGAACACCACTCAGGAGTACACAGTTCAGGTTCCTTACACTGAGAACACCACTCAGCAGTACCAAGTTTCTGTTCCTTACACTGAAAACGTGACTCAGAACTACTCGGTTCAGGTTCCTTACACTGACACTGTTCAGCAGTCGTATCAGGTTAGCGTTCCTTACACTGAAAACGTAGCTCAGAACTACACAGTTCAGGTTCCTTACACTGAAACTGCGACTCGCAATTACACAGTTCAGGTTCCCTACACTGAAAACGTTTCTCAGTCTTACCAAGTTCAGGTTCCTTACACAGAGCAAGTTCCTCAGAGCTACTCGGTTCAGGTTCCTGTGACGACTCAGGTTCCTCAGACTTACACTGTATCTGTCCCAACCACACAGCAGCGCACTGCGACTCGTATGGTTTGTCAGCCTTACACTGTAACACGTTACCGTACTGTTTGCCGTGACGCTGGTGCTTGGCAGACAGTCACCAAAGTTGTTCCTGTTTCTTCTGGCTGTGGCGTTTCTGCTCCTGCTGTAAGTTACGGTGGCGGTATGGGCATCGGCGGCGGACTTCTGGGCGGCGGAAGCCTTCTGGGTGGATGCGGTTGCCGTGCTCGTCGTAGCTGCGGTGTCAGCAGCTGTGGTGGCTGTGGTTCTTGTGGCGGCGGATGTGGCTTGGGTGGCGGATCTTGTGGCGGCGTAGCCGTTGCTGCTCCTGTTGCTTCAGGTTGCGGATGTGGTCCTTCTTACCAGACTGTTTCGTCTCGCGTCTGGGTTCCAAACCGCGTTTCTCAGCAAGTGCCTTACCAGGTTACTATGAACCGTCAGGTTCCTCAGTCTTACACATACAACGTCACTGTGAACGTTCCACAGACTCGTACTCGTATGGTATGCAGCACTTCTTACCGCACTGAAACAAAGACCCGTATGGTTGCTGTTCAGCGCACACGTTGCGAAACTCGCACACGTCAGGTTCCTGTAACTCGTATGCGTTCTGAAGTCAAAACTCAGACCTACCAGGTACAGAAGTGCCGTACAGAAACTCGCACACGTCAAGTTCCTGTGACTCGTACTCGTCTGGAAACACGTACTCGTAACGTGTCTGTTCAGAAAGTCCGCACAGAAACTCGTACTCGCCAGGTTCCTGTAACACGTACTCGTATGGAAACACGTACACGTACTGTTCCTGTCCAGAAAGTTCGCACTGAAACTCGTACTCGTACAGTTCCAGTTCAGCGTACTCGCCAGGAAACACGTACTCGTACTGTTAACGTAACTAAGACACGTCTGGAAACACGTACACGTACCGTTCCTTACACAACTTACAAAACTGAAACAAAGACTCGTACTGTTCCAGTTCAGAAAGTTCGTCAGGAAACACGTACTCGTACTGTTCCTTACACGGTTCAAGTTCCTCAGCAGCGTACACGTACTGTAACTGTGATGCAGTCACAGCCACAAACTCGTACTCAGACTTACACAGTTCAAGTTCCAGAAACTTACACTGAGCAAGTCCCTTACCAAGTTTGTACACGCGTTCCAAAAACCATCCAGGTTCCTGTTGTCACAAACAACAGTTGCGGTTGTGGTTCAGCTGGTGGAATGATGATCGACGGTGGTGCTGGTGCAGTCGAAACTGGTGGCGAAGTCATCATCAATGGCGGAGCTGGCTCTTACGGTGCTCCTGCTGATGGTGGAATGATCATCGACGGTGGTGCTTCTTACGGTGGCGAAGTCATCTCTGCTCCAGCTGCTGGCTGCGGATGTGGTGCTTCTGTAACAGTTGACGGTGGTGCAAGCTCTTACGTTTCTGCCCCTGCTGCTGTAGCTGCTCCTGTTGCAAGTTACGCTCCTGCTGCTGTTTCGTCTGGTTGTGGCTCTCTGGGTCGCGGTCGTCGTTGTGGAAGCGGATGCCGTATCTTCAGCGGTTGCCGTATGCGAAGCCGTTCTTCACGCTGCGGTTGCAACTAATTAATCCCTCTGCTGGTCAGAGGAATTAAGATGTAAAATCAGAAGGGCGTGTCCTCCGGGACACGCCCTTTTTGTTTGCCCAGCGAAGCTGGCAAACCCAGTCGGAGTTTTATCACCGACCTCGCCCCGTTCACGGGGAAGAGAATCCGACTCGCAAGGGCGATCTTGGTAACGGGATGGTCTGAAGGAAGCGATAGGAAGTTGATGGAGCTTAGCGCAAGTGAACCTGTTTCGGCTGGTCGTCGGGGCGAGCATGCAAAAAGATGCGATGCCCGATACGTGAACAAC
>CALCJM010000089.1 GCA_937967505.1 uncultured Pirellulaceae bacterium
CGATGGCCATGGAAGCGATTTGGATCGCTTCGGGTTGGACTCCTGAGTAGCCTAGGTTTTGGAGAAAATTCAGCTGTTTATCTGTGGCTGGTCGCATAAAAAAACTTCCTCGGACATGTAAAAAAAATGCCCGCTGGTGAACGCCAGCGGGACTTTGGTCCGAGTGTGGCAGATGGCCCTACAGCCATAACGATCCACCTACAAAACGGATTATCGGTTGAAAGTGCTATCGCAAATTCAATTTATTTTCTGATTGTTCATTGCCTGTCTGAGTCTCAGGCCTGATGTTATGTTGACGGTTCATTTCTTCGGCGAATCTTTTGGTGGTTTCGGTTTCGGCTTTGGAACCGACCATTGCTTCTGACTGCGATGAACGTCGTCACCGGATTTGCTATCCCTGCCGGGTCTTTCTTTTGCCATAGTTTTTTTTGAAAAGTGAAATTTAGAATGAGTAAATCAGGTACAGATGAGGAAAGTGTTGAGAATGCTCTGTTGGTGCTGGATCACATTTCGAAGCGTTATGAAAATCTCCGAACGACGAACTTGGGTTTCAGGCAAACCGCTGGCGGCACTCTTGCCGCATCCGGTGCGGTGCTGACTTTGATAACTTCCTCCCAAGAGAACATGAACGAATATTTTCTGACGGTTGCTTTGATTCTTTTAACCATTCACGGCACTTTGGTTTACTTCGTATGGCGACCGCAGATCGTCCCTGTCCCAATCAAATCCACGGTTACTTACGAGGAATTGTGGGATGACTGGATTGATAAAAAACCTGACTACTGCATCGCTAGTTTGACCCAAAGCTACATTGACTCTTTGAAAGGTGAGCGGACGGAAAATGTTCGTTTGGCTCCCAAGGTGGAATACTGCTTAATACTGGCGGTAGCTGTTGGGCTGATCGCCGGAATTTCTTGTCTGGTTTGACAGTGCTAACGAGTGACGCGAGATGAAGCGCTCCTTTTCAAAATGGACATTGCGTCTTTAATCTTCACCGAACGATGCTTGCCGGCCGCGGCCTGACCAGCTTCAATCTTGGTGAGTTCGGCTTCACTGATTTCAGAATGAAGTGACAGCGATGCGATGGAGATGCGATGCTGCTTGCGAAGTTCGCGCAGACGGTCGCCGTGGATTTTGTTTTTTTCTTGTTGCTTGATGCGGTCACGAAGCGAAGTTCGATGAATGCCCAGACGCCTTGCGGCTTCGGACAAGCTCAACAGTTCACCATTGTGTTCAACAGTTCGCACATGGCTGGCATACTGCTGAAGTTCTTTTCGTGATCCCCAATAGACATTGCCAGGGTAAAATCCAGCTTCGGGATCTCGCAGGCAAAGAACTTGATCAGCCGACTTTGGGAAGCCGACTTCTGAGAGAAAGACAACAAACGATCGCTGCCAGTCTGGATCCACATAACGACCATTGCCACGACCTCTACCGGCCGCCCGATTGATCATCCCGTACCAAGTATTGTAAACCCTTTTCTTCATTGGGTTTTTGAATCCGGCTTTCGCCATGTTTGTACTCCGAAGTTTTGGAAGTACACCCGGGAGGACTCGAACCTCCAACCCTCGGTTCCGAAGACGGCGGGGCGTTTAAACACGAAAAAACGGCGGCTGAATCCATTCAGCCGCCGCCCAAAAACGGTGTCGTGCTCGTCGCATCCATGCCGCACTCGTCACGCGGTTTTTGTCTCTCAATCTTTAATCAAGGTCAGGGCGCTGGAACACGTGGCAGCGACCAACCCGCAGCGTCTCTTTCGTGCCGGCCACGACGGCATAGCGTAGCTTGGCGGATCTCGGGTGGCCTCGGAATAGATCGGCGTCGAACTCGGCCTCAAAGTCGTCGATCGTGATTTGGTCACCGTCAGCCACGCCAGACCCCTCGGCCAGCAGCTGCTCGCCATCGAACACCAGCAGCTTGACTGGTGTGTTGCTGTATCGGCGATCGCCGGTTGACCAAGTCAGCTTTGCGGCGTCCACGCCGTTGTATCTATCGCCTCGCACCAAATCCAATCGCTCAAACACCGGTTGGCGAAACACGTTCCGGGTGACCTCGAGGGAGCTCAATTGCAAATTGATTTGGTTGCTCAGGGCAGAAATCAATTCGCCGAAATTTTGATTGTCGTCGCCGGATTCATGCAGGTAAAAATCCACAGCTCGCCACAATCCTGATTGGCTTCGGAACGACACGACAGCGCCGACAACCGCCTCGTCGTCGGTCAACTCCAGCGTCACGACGCCCTCAGGATCGACCGTGGGTTGGTTCGTTGAATTGCTTGTCACTTGGTCGATCGTGACGGTGATATCACCGGTATTGATCGTCGGAGAGCGCAGCGTGTCGTAAGAGACGCTAGTGCCGTCGACTGCCGGCGTCGTGGACGTTAGACCGTTTGTTAGCGTGATGGTTGTCGGCATGGTTTACTCAGTGGACTGGTAGAGCGTTAAGTCGTCAGCGTAGAGAGCTGATATGCGGTCGATCTGTGATTGCGTCAGTTTTGGCTTCGTGGGATTGTCGTGGCGAATAATTTGCGGCAGCGGCCACAGTAATCCAAGATCCTCGGCCAGCTTTTGCAAATCACGATCGAATCGGTACAGCATTAGAGTGTCCTCCGCGTACCTCGACTGCGGCCAAAAGTGCGGGTTGTTGTCGGTGCCTACGGCTAATCGATCAAGCAACGCGTCTACGTCCGTCGTTCCGGTCTCTGCGCATGCGCTAGCAAATCGGTCTATTGGATTGCGCACAACCAAGAGCGTGTGGGGCACACTGCCGTAATCAATCTTTGGGCACCGCGCGTGCCATCTCACCGTATCGGCCGACACGCCCGCGGGATACGCGATGCCGCGACCACCGCCCGGTGGGGTTGTGATCGCTCGGTCAATATCTGGGTGATGCGCTGCAATGATTGCGCGTGCGAGTGTGGCCGATGCCGATTTGTAGTTGACCGCGACCGCAGCACGACTTGCGTCAAAGTATTGCTTGATCATACGCCGATCACCATGTACCCTTTCGCCGTCATAACTGAGTGGTCGAAAGTGGTCGCGCCCGGATTGCCCGTCACGTCGATTGTGCCAGTACCACCGGATTCGGTATTCGGCTCCAAATCCGTGGCCAATAGGCCGAGCGCCTCAGCGGAGAGTTGGTTACCACGCAGGTTGATCTCCGCGAATTCCACTCCGTAATGCGTATGCGTGTATCCGCTGCTGATCTCGCAGTCTATTAAGCGCAGCTGCTCCAAGCCGAGGCCTTGCAGGTCCAGCCCGTGTCCGATGTGCGCGGCGTACGTCTGGTCTCGCAGGACGCACTGCGCTAGGATCAGAGATTGCAACGATCCTGTGATGCGCAACCCCTGCGATACGAAATCCTGAATGACCAGCGATCGCATGTCTGCCGCCAGGCCGGTCGTGGTCGGACTGCCTGAGACGTTTGCCGTCTGGACTATGCCGTCCACGCTCAGCGCGACGGCAGCCGGTAGGGAGAATCCGTGGAACGATCCAGTGGGGGTCGGGTCGGTAGCACTAGCACACGGCCAGAGGCTGACACGTTTGACAGCTGGACCAGAGTAGGGACCGGACGCGGGCACCGGCACGTTAGTTTGGTTGGATCCAAGGGTGATCTCACCTACCCAGTTTTGGACCGCGTAGAACCCCGTGCTGGTAGTCGCGGTGATAGTGACCTGAGGCTGGACGGTGTCGAAGACGACTCTGCCGCGCGGGTTGGCGATACGCGCAATGAGGGCGGCCACTTCGCCGGCCTGCCCTTTAGGTCCTGCTTCGCCTTGGATTCCTTGCGGGCCAGTCTCGCCTTGAGGCCCGACTGGTCCAACCTCACCGGGGATTCCCGGCGGACCTGCCGGACCTGCTTCGCCTTGCGGTCCTGCTTCGCCTTGTGGAACTGCTTCGCCTTGTGGACCTGCTTCGCCTTG
>CALCJM010000090.1 GCA_937967505.1 uncultured Pirellulaceae bacterium
AGCGACTGTTAAGCTGGGCAAATAACAAGAGTTGCCCCTGTCTTTAATGGGGCACATTCGAGCCCAGCGGCTCATTTTTTTGAACCCCGCTGCGCTACACTTCGGGTTCAGCAAACGCGCTAATCTTCAGGTTCAGTGACAAAATAGTCTTGCATGAGTTGGTTCATGCGTTTGATGCCTGCCACAAACTAGACATCTTGAACGATTGCGATCACCAAGTTTGTTCTGAAATTCGAGCATATTCCTTTGCTAACTGTGCTGAAGGTTCACCTTGGAGGGGCAGTCGAACTCAAAAAGAGTGCGTTGAACAATGGGCTTTTTCATCGGTGGCAGTTTGCAAAGCATGTATAGGCACAAGCAATGAAAAGCTGAAAGAAAGAATCAACGAGTTGTAGTCGAAATGCATTGTCGATCCATTTTCAGAAGAAAACCCTGTCCCGCCAGTTCCTCCTGAATTCAATTAACCGGTACGATTGAAATGACTGCTAGAAGTTTGATTTTCATACTACTGTTGACCTCCACTGTCGGCTGCCGTACCAAGAATGAAAATGTAGCGCTAAGTCCGCTACAAGCAATAATGGAAGATGGTTTCCCTCCAACGAAAGTTGAATTCGAACAGCCGGTAGCTAACGGTTTCGCTTGGCGCGAGGTAGACTTGAAGACCGGTGCGAAAATTTTCAACCACTTGCTAGATAGCTCAGATTTCCGGGAGCGAATAACAGTTGACTCTGCTTTTGAAAAGCGTAGTCCCCAGCTGTTGCCTTATCGGTGGCGAATTCGTTACACGCGAAATTCGGGCAAGGAATTATATGTTGGGATCGAGGATGATGTGAAATTTGCACTGGTGTCATCTAGCGACGGTGGTTTGATTGAGCTGCGAGACATCAGTGCCTCAAAGAAGGCTATCTTGGATTTCGCCTCTCTTCAGGGACCAAAGTAAGGTGATTATTACGAGCCTGAATAAGGGGGCAGTAGGTGAGCAAGGGGTCAGGTACAGTGACAATGGTAAAAAGTTGGCCATCCAGCCGCATCAGTCTTCCTAAATTCTAGTCGGCCATATGGCGGTGGAAGTTGATTGGGAAAAAAGGCAATGTGGAATCTACAAAACCACCGAATCTAAATGCGTGTCTTTTGTTCCATACGTTATCTCGAAATCTGCGTGCCCCAAGAAAATGCGTGAGCGTTACTTTTCACTTTGCCCGGATGAGCAGAGTCGGTTTGAAGCCTAAACACTAGATAGACTATTTCTCATCGGCCGAATAGACGCTCACGCGCACATCGTCAAATTTTACGACGCCGGTGGCACCGAACAATCCAATCCGGACGATTGCCTCGCGCGTGGCAATCGGGACACGGATCTGCTGTTTGGTAATTTGACTCCATGAGGAAGTTCCAACCACCGGCCCCAGAATGGTGCTGGTGAGGTCCTTCCGTTGTGCGTTGTAGAATGTAATTTCGGCGACCGGGACATCGTTGGGGTGGTTGCCCTGAATGACATTTTCGCTGGCGATACGCGCCGAAAATGAAATCAACGGGACTTTGCGGCCATCAATCGCGACCCCCTGCATCACATGTGCGTATTGGCCGGGGACTTTATTTTCGAATTTGACATGGTGCGTGCCTGAAGGAGAAAGCCCCTCAACCAGTTTCATTTGCCGTTGGTAGTACCAGCCTTTCACAAACCCGCCTTTGTCAGCCCCCTGTTCGAAACTCCCGTTCAGAAGTGCGGGGTTGGCCGGATCGGGTTTTACTTTTCGGTTATCCTCCGCTTCGCCGGTCATCGGTACAAACAGCGTGGGGCGCAGCGCCTTTTGGACCATCTTGCCATCCTCTTTGACCAGCATGTACAGGGTCTGTTGGTGACGCTGGCCGATCGGGACCACGATCATCCCGCCCTCTTTTAGTTGATCGACCAGTGGTTGAGGAATGTTCTCCGGCGAACAGGTCACGATGATTTTGTCAAAAGGTGCGTGCTCCTCCCAGCCAAGATACCCATCGCCAATTTTGGTGAAGACGTTTTTGTATTTCAGTTTTTTAAGGACCTTGGCCGCCCGCGCGCCCAGTGGTTCAACGATCTCGATCGAATACACCTCTTTGACTAGGGGGCTGAGCACGGCCGCTTGATAGCCGCTGCCGGTGCCAATTTCGAGAACTTTGTCCGTGGGTTGGGTGGCGAGGGTCTCGGTCATATAGGCCACGATAAACGGTGAGGAAATCGTTTGCTTGTGTCCGATGGGAACGCCCGCGTCTAGGTACGCGCGCGACCGCATGTTGCGAGGAACAAACTCGTGGCGACGGGTTGCTTTCATGGATTCGATCACGCGCGCGTCGGTGACACCCGCTTTGACCACGGCAGTTTCGACCATCTGGTGGCGGGCGATTTCCCATTTGCGATCGCCCGATTGAATCGCCCATGCCGGCCTGCAGCAGCACAACGTCGTTGCCATCCAGGCCAGCGTGAAAAATAACCGGCAGGAAAATGAAGGACGCTCAGGTTGGAGGGATAAGTGTTGTCCAGTCATGCTTGTCTTTCACAGTTTGGCCAATTCAGATTGCTGCTGCCGATTGCTTTTCCTAACTCCGGTCGTCAGCAACCGCTATTTGAACTATTGTAGCGGGAAATGCCAACGACGAAATGAAGCCCACCTGCCATGACTGATGCAAAACCGAATGAGATACCTTCCTTGGAAACCGGGAAAAGACCGACGGCACCCACACCGGTAATCCACCGACCAACGTTGGCGTTCGTTGCTCCGTTTGTGATTTTTCTGCTGATCGTCCAGTTTTATCCGGGATTTGCGGAGGCACAACAAAGGTCCACCCTCAGCATATCGCAAAGCACGATCACTTACATGGTCATGTTGGTCGTGCAGATCATTATTGCGGCGAGTCTGCTGCTGTATTTTCGACCCGTTTACCTGCGGCAATTCGCGCTAAAGTTTTCGTGGTTGGGAGTGCTAACGGGGGTGATCGGGATTGTGGTCTGGGTGGCCCTGTGCCATCTGGAGATTGAAAAATCGATCATGACGGCGATTGGGTTTGCTGATACCGGTGCGGGCCGACCGGCGTTTAATCCTTTTGAACATTTGCCCAATACCCGGTGGCGTATCGCGTTTTTGGTGCCCCGGTTTCTTGTGCTGGCGCTGATTGTACCGCTGGTGGAGGAGCTATTTTTGCGTGGTTGGCTGGTTCGGTTTGTGGAAGACCCGGACTGGGAACCGGTGGGATTGGCAGGGTTGGGACGCGCGGCGTTGCTTGCACCGACAATCTACGGAGTAGCGACGCATCCCGGCGAGGCGATTGCGGCGATCGCCTGGTTCTCACTGGTGACCTTGTTGATGGTCAAAACCAAAAACGTCTGGGACTGTGTGGTCGCCCATGCGGTGACCAATTTCCTGCTGGGCGTCTACGTTATCTGGTTTGCGCAGTGGCAGTTGTGGTAGGCGGGCGGCGCTGTGGTTGCAGGGGAGACAGTGGTTGAGAGTGCAGCACCTGGCCGGGGCGGAGCGGCGGTTGCGTGTGCGGCTTCGATTGTTGGTTGGCGTACCATAATTGTCGAACACCGTGCAGCTCAAGTGCATGATGGTGGCGAGACTGAATGTTATTGGTGATCGCAGCCAGAAAGAACATCAACATGTTTTCCATCGGGATGATCGAGACATCGTGGAACATTCCGTTGATCGCGTGGTTGCTGAGAAATACCAGTAACAGCATGCCGAATTGCTGTCTCCAAAACGGTAGCGTTGGATCGGTCCAGGTGAGCACGGCGATGCGCGTAAACATCGCCAGCATGATCAACAGGGCTCCCAGACCGATGATTCCGGTTTCGGAAACGTAGGCTAAAAAGATGTTGTGTTGCATGTACGATTTCGTCATCGCCAACGGTTGCCGAGAAGTGGGGTCTTGTAAATAGGGGTACTTTTCGCGCGCGTACTGTCCAAACCCGCAGCCAAAAAGTGGTCGATCGACGACCATCCGGGTCGCTACGGTAACGAACAAAGGTCGGAGGCGGGCAGAATTTTCCATTTCGCTGACGGTGACATTTTTGTCCCGTTTGAAGGACAGCAGTTTCTCTCCGATGACCGGAAACAGCATGATGCCGACCAGAGCTGCAGCGATCACCATACCGCCTTTGGCCTGACGTTTTGATGGCAGGAAGACAGCGATTCCGGCGGCGGTGACCAACCCCAGCCACACGCTACGAGTGAAGGTCGAGTAAATTCCGGCGCACATTAGCGCCGCCAGGCACAACACCACGGCACGGCGTCGCGTGGAAGCGCCCGGCCACCACATCCAGAGGCTGGCCAAACCGACGACCTGAAAAACGCCATTGGAAACAGGGTTCAGAAACGGGCCACGGCCACGGCCGAGGAATTCTTCATAGTCCGGGTCCATAATGAATCGGGGAAAGACTAGTCCACCAAATCCGCGCGTTTCGAAAATCGCCGTGATCGACAGGTAGATACCCAGCATCACCATCCCGCCGGCAATCAATTTCAGATTGGTATCATTAAAACGTGCGTTTCGCATCACGAAGTACAGTGCCACTGGCAGCAGGTTGAAAAATAATAATCGCGATGCGGGCATGTTTCCTAAAAATGAAAAGTCATGCGTGATTGTGCTGAAGGAGATAACCCCTGTCAGGACCAGCACACCCACGTCGGTACGGTTCAGTACAAACATCGTTTCCTGCCGCGACAGAACCATCAGGCAAAAACACGCAAACGTCCCGCCCAGCAGCAGTCGGTCAATCGTGATCGGAATTGGCCCGCCGATACTGAAGAATTCAGAACTGAACACTGAACCCGTCAGGATCACCAGATAGCCAAGGATCGGAAACAGGTAAAACGGTTCCTTGACCGATTGGCGGTGTTTGAGGGCGACCATCGACCAGACCAGTGCGACCAAAAATCCAAAAATTAGAATAAGTTCCATGGTCGTTTTCGCGAATCCGTTATCGGACGGGAGTTTGCAACAGGTTTGCGCAGGTAGTTTGTTTTTCGTCCCGTGTGACCGGAGAAATGATTACAACAAGAGCGAAACGAGCAGCCTAGCTGTTCGGCAAAGTCACGGCAGTTTGCCCTGCTTGGCTGAAGGTCAGGTATCCCAAAGAAAAAGGTCCCCTCCTTCGTCGCCGAAAGGGAGGACCTTGTCCAAACCAATTACCGTCGGAAGGTATTTGAATGGTTAAGTGAGCCACAGTGGGTTCTCAGGTCACCTTGGCTCTGAACGAACAGGTAAAGCACTCGATGTGCCAAAAAACAGGATGAGGCCTTATTGCCATCGCTGGTGCTGGCACATCTGGATAGTTGCGATTTGTGAAAGCCCTTATATTTTAAGGGGTTTTCCCCTTTTTTCGGTGTCAGAAGGGAATCAGAGGCCACGCTACCGGATTTTCAAATTACCTGCGGGCATGTTTATAATTGGAAAATCGGGTTGTTGTTTCGCAACGTGGGGGTGAAGCAGGGTTGTGATTCGGAGTCATTGTTGCCGAAAAACAACGTGCAAAGGTCGTTCGGCCGGGGAAAACCCGCGCGGTGTGCTCAGCACAAGGTCGGACTTGGGCCAAACGGAGGTGCTTTGGAGGCTGATTGCCTTGTCACGCGTCGGGTTACCAGAGCGGGGTGCGTCAGGGACGGGAACAGAGATGAAAAGGGAGCCGTTCATCGCCGATTTCGATGTTTTCCCGGTAAAAACGGGAAATTCTCTTATTGCGGAATCGCGGAACGCCGTTAAGATTACGAATCAAATTTTGCAGCCCATTATATAAGTCACACAAACATTGGTAGGAGTTGGTTCCACGATTATTGGAGCCCCGGATTTATGGCAATCACGAAAGAGAAAAAAGAAGAAATCGTCAACGCATTTCGCAAGAACGAGACCGATACCGGGTCTCCGGAAGTTCAAATTGCGATTTTGACGACCCGCATTAACAACCTGACCGAGCATATGCGATCCAACAAGAAAGACTATTCGACGCGTCGCGGTCTGTTGGGTATGGTTTCACGTCGTCGCCGGTTGTTGGATTATCTCCGCACAATCAACCCGGATCGATATCTTGACATCATCGAGAAATTAAACATCCGTAAGTAAGCGGGCCGTTACTCGATCGGGAGTATCTTTGAAATAAAGGAAATCATGGCACTGCTAGAGCAAATGCTTTGTCACAACCTGTTCTGCGAAACTTGCTGCACATTTCAGCCGGTCTCGGAGGGCTGCGTCATCGCAATTTGTAGTGCCTGATTCCTCTTTGTCATCCGACGGTTTCTACCGCCGGATTTTTTTATTGTTTGAGCCACATCGGGTTTGTGGCGTTTAGCTTGTTGGCGTTTTGGTCCCCGGACGATCGCGATCGGAAACCTTCTGAAGCAGCGCTTTGGAACGAACATCCGCTTTCGCTTTTCTGGTCACCATAAGATTCTGTTTGTCTGGCCTTCTGGCTCATGGCAGATTTCGCGGGCCGCACGTGAAGTATTAAGTGCCTCCGCAATCGCGTCACCTTTGTCGTTTTTTGTAGGAATAAGACTGTGAAAGTAAGAGTAGAAAAAAAGATCGGCGACAGCGTGCTGTCAATCGAAACAGGTATGTTGGCCAAGCAAGCCGCAGGTGCGGTTTTGATTGCCTATAATGACACCGTTGTGTTGTCCACTGCGGCAACCGGAAAGCCGCGTCCGGGCCTAGACTTTTTCCCATTGATGTGTGATTACCGGGAACGCACCTGTGCCGCCGGTAAATTCCCGGGAGGATTCATCAAACGTGAGGGCCGACCTACAACTAAGGAAACGTTGACGGCGCGTCTGATCGATCGTCCAATCCGGCCCATGTTTGCCGAAGGTTTCAAAGATGAAGTGCAAAGTCAGTCGTTTGTGCTGTCCAGTGACAAGCAAACTGATGGCGATGTACTGGCGATGAACGGTGCCGCCACAGCCTGTTTTATCTCGGCGTTGCCATTTCATGACCCGGTTGCATCGACACGGGTGGGCCGGGTTGACGGCCAGTTCGTCGCGTTCCCGACGCACGAGCAGCTCGAAGAGAGCGATATGGACATCATCATCTCCGGTACCGAAGATGCCGTGACGATGATTGAGGGGTTCGCGCGTGAGGTCCCTGAAGCCGAAATGCTGCAGGCGATCGAATTCGGCCATGAGACATGCAAAGAAGTCATTGGCCTGATGCGAGAGTTGGCCCAGAAGTTCCCGGTTGAAAAGGTGGATTTCAAAGCCCCCGAAGATAACGGTCTGCTGGCCAAGCTGAAGGACAAATACTACGACGCTTACAAACAGGCGACCATCATCGCCGGCAAGCAGGACCGTGGTGCCGCGAAAAACGAATTGAAGGCAAGGATCAAGGAAGAAATGATTCCTGATCCGGATGCTGACGGTGCGATCTGTGGAAATGCTCTGTCAACGGCCATTCATGACTTGGAAGAGCGCGTGATTCGCGATTCCATTCTTGCTGGTGTGCGGGCCGACGGTCGTGATTCAAAAACGTTGCGACCTATTGAATGCCACGTCAACACACTGCCACGCGTTCATGGTTCTGCCATCTTCCAACGTGGTGAAACTCAGTCACTAATTACGGTGACGCTTGGAACCGGTCGCGACGAACAGCGCGTTGATGGTCTGATGGAAGAGTACAGCAAGAAATTCATGCTGGATTACAACTTCCCCAGCTTCAGTGTTGGCGAGTGTCGTCCGATTCGCGGCCCCGGCCGGAGGGAAATTGGGCACGGTGCACTGGCCGAACGCTCGATCAACCCGATCCTGCCCTCCCCGGAAGACTTCCCTTATACGATTCGTGTTGTTTCGGACATCTTGGAATCAAACGGTTCGTCGTCCATGGCGACCGTGTGCGGAACGACTTTGGGATTGATGGCTGCCGGTGTGAAAATCAAAAACCCGGTTGCCGGTATCTCTGTCGGAATGGTCAAGGAAGGCGATGATTACGCGCTGCTGACGGACATCCTTGGCAGCGAAGATCACTTCGGTGATATGGACTTCAAAGTTGCCGGTACCCAGATTGGAATCACCGGCATTCAGTTGGACCTGAAGATTCGGGGCATCAGCAGTGAAATTATCAAAGCAGCCCTAGCCCAGTCGCGCGAGGCTCGCATGGATATCCTGCGTACGATGCTGACCACAATTCCGCGTCCTTCATCGGATCTGTCGCCGCATGCTCCCCGGTTGTTGGTGACCCAGATCGACCCGGACAAAATTGGCATGCTGATCGGTCCTGGTGGCAAGAACATTCGCGGCATTCAGGAAGAAACGCAAACCGTCATTGAAGTTTCCGAAGACGGACGTGTTACCGTTGCCGGCACAGAGGGCGAACTGGCCAAGATTGCGTTGCAACGTATCGAGGCTTGTACTGCTACCGTTCAGATCGGCAAGATCTACGATGGTGTCGTCAGCAGTACCAAGGATTTCGGTGCCTTTGTTGAGATCCTGCCGGGACGCGACGGGTTGTGCCACATCAGTGAGCTTTCCAGCGGATACATCAGCGATGTCGGCACCGTTTGCGAGATTGGTGATGAGATGAAAGTGCTTGTGATTGATGTCGATGACAACGATCGTGTGAAACTTTCGCGTCGCCAGGCGTTGGAGCAGCTTGGGTTGGAAGACGAATTCGCGGACGACGAAGCCGGCGACGACGACGGTGGCGAGCGCCCCGAACGTAGCGAACGCGGAGAGCGTGATGATCGTGGCGGTGATCGCGGCGGACGTTCTCGAAGCCGGAGCGGCGGGGGTGGCGGACGCGGCCGAAGCGGCGGCGGTGGACGCGGTCGCGGTCGCGGCGGCAATGGCGGTGGAGGTGGTCGAGGCCGCAGTGGCGGTGGATCTGGCGGCGGCGGTGGCGGAAGCTACGATCGTGGTAGCCGTCGCTAAGACGAACTTTCCTGAAGCTGATATAACCGATGGGCACATTGGCCTGTCCGGATATAATACGGATGCAATAGACGCCCGGCGATTAAGATTGCCGGGCGTTTGTTATGTTGGGAGAGCTTTACTGATTGACTGGCCAAAGACGAAAGTAATGGAAATCGATTAAACGGAAAACTGATGGACGAAACTGACGATCTTGAAACGCTTCAGAAAAAGTACAGTGAACTGGCCACGCTGGCCGGATCGCTTGCGCATGAGATCAAGAACCCTTTGTCAATTATCCGGATGAATATGGAACTACTGGGCGAAGACCTTGAGGAACATCATGCTGCGGTTGGGCGTCGGGCGATTGAGCGCGTCGATACCGTCAATCGCCAGTGTGCCCGTTTGGAAACGATGCTGAATGACTTTTTACGGTTCTCCCGATTTAGCGGAATGCAGTTCACCGCCGGAAGTCTGAACGAACAGGTGGCACAGGTGCTGGATTTTTATCGCTCCCAGGCCGCCAATCAGGACATCGAAGTCGTTCAGTATTTGGAAACGGATCTGCCCAGCATCAAAATGGATCCGCACACATTACAGGCGGCTCTGGTGAACCTGGTGAAAAATGCGATTGAGGCGATGCCCGAGGGAGGTCAATTGGTCGCCCGCACCCGCATCACGCGCAGCGGTGTGGCGCTGGATTTGATCGACACCGGCTGTGGGATGGAGGGCGAAGCCCTGTTGCGGATGTTTGAAGAGTTCTACACCAGCAAGGATAGCGGCACCGGGTTGGGGTTACCGACGGCCAAAAAGATTATCGAAGGTCACGGCGGCCGGATCAATGTGCAAAGCCAACGGGGCCAAGGGACGCAGTTTACACTTGAGTTCCCGACACCCAAACGCATTAATAAACAGCAATAGGTCGCCAGCGTGAAACTCATTCGAAAACTGGATCGGTTCCCGGTGTCGCTGCGTGGTGGAGCACTAACGATAGGGAACTTCGACGGTGTCCATCGTGGCCACGCAACAATCATCAGTCGGTTGAAACACTACGCCGACAAATTGGGGGCTGCCACGATTGTGTTCACTTTTGATCCGCACCCGGTGCGTGTGTTGGCTCCGGAGCGCGCTCCGGCACCGTTGACCTGGACCAATCGCAAAGCCGATTTGTTGGCGGAGCTGGGGGTGGATGTGGTGGTGGCCTACCCAACTGATACCGATCTGCTGTCGTTGACTCACGGCGAATTCTTTCGCAGGATCGTGGTTGAGCAAATTGGTGCCAGAGCGATGGTTGAGGGGCCGAACTTTTTCTTTGGCAAAGACCGTGGTGGAAATGTGGACACTTTGGCAGGGCTGTGTGGTGAAAATGGAATGGATTTGGAGATCATGTCGCCAGTGAAAGGTGATTCCTCGGATCCCGATTTGATCTCCAGCAGCCGGATTCGAAAACTGGTGACCGAGGGGGATGTCGATGCGGCAGTCAAAATGCTGACTCATCCTTACCGCATTCGCGGGATGGTGACCCATGGAATGGCGCGTGGAGCCAAGTTGGGATTCCCGACGGCCAATTTGGATGCGATTGATACCCTCGTCCCGGCGGCAGGAGTCTATGCGGGGCGCACGTGGATCGGCGGTCGCAGTCACTGGTCAGCGATCCATATTGGCCCCAACCCGACCTTTGGTGAAAAAGTACTCAAAGTGGAGTCCCATATCCTAGATTTTGAAGGTTCCCTGTACGGACAGGCGATCGAGGTTGATTTTATCAGCCGACTCCGCGATATTCTTGCCTTCGGATCACGCGAGCAACTTCAGCAGCAGCTTCTCAAAGACATCGCCGAAACACGACGTATCGCCCGCCATCATCAATGATGTTCGACCGGTCATTCATTCTCACAATTAAAGAAACGCAGTACGATCATGCAAGTTGACTGGAATCGGTTCAAAGAAGTAATCGCGGGTGCCAATAACATCATTCTGACCAGCCACATTCGCCCTGACTGTGATGCGCTGGGCAGTTGTCTCGGGATGGCCGGCCTGCTGGAAGCCCTCGGAAAACAGGTCCGTATTGTTTGCGGGCAGGCCGTGCCGCACAACCTCGCGTTCATCGACCCCGACAATCGAATCAAGTGCATCAACAAAGATGTTGTTGCCGCAGACCTGGCCGATGCTGATTTGCACATGATTCTTGACACCAGCGCCTGGATACAACTGGGCGACATGGCGGAATTCGTCAAATCCTCGAAAATCAAAACAATTATCTTCGATCACCACGTTGGTGAGGATGACATCGACGCGGAACTGTTCAAAAACACAACTGCCGAAGCCGTCGGACGAATGGTCGTGGAAGCGGCCGGTCACTTGGGGGTGACCATGACACCTGCGATTGCCACGCCACTGTTCGCCGCGTTGGCGACTGACACCGGTTGGTTCCGTTTTGGTTCGGTAAAATCGCACACCTTTGAGGCCGCCGCACAGTTGCTGGTTGCCGGGGCCAAACCTGCCGAAATTTATGGCAATCTTTACGAACGCGAAACTGTCGGCCGGGTCCGCTTGCGTGGAACAGTGCTGGCGCGGATTCAAACAGAACTTGACGGTCGTCTGGCTCACACCTTTATCATGCCCGACGACTATAAGAAAACCGGCGCACAGCCCACCGACACCGAAGACCTGATCAATCTTGCACTGGAAATTGAAGGAACCGTGTTTGCGGTGATTCTGGTCGGGCAGCCTGATGGAGGGTACAAGATGAGTTTCCGCAGTCGCTGTGAGTCACCGGCCAATGAGGTGGCGGCTGAATTTGGGGGCGGCGGTCATAAAGCGGCAGCAGGAGCGTTCATCGACAGCAGCGATTTTGAAGAGGTTCTCAATCGGGTCCTGACGCATGTCCGTAAAGTGCTCAGCGCCGAATTCGCTCAGACAACCGCTGCTGCCAAGGGGTGAATGCCGGACGCTTGCTGATGCAGTTTGTGTCATCCTGACCATTTTCTTAATCCGATCCACTATGTCTTCAGTCTCTGCGGTTCCCGCCATCCGATGCGCGAATCTTTTCAAAACGTACTCCGGTAAACCACCGGTCGAGGCGGTTCGGGGGATTTCATTTGAGGTTCGGCAGGGAGAGTGTTTTGGCGTGTTGGGCCCTAATGGGGCCGGCAAGACAACCACCATCGAAATATTGGAGGGGTTGCGGGATGCGACTTCCGGAACCGCTGAAGTGCTGGGCATGCAGTGGGGCAGCGACGACGCGGCCATTCGTCAACGTATTGGAGTCAGCCTACAGGAGACACGGCTGAGCGACCGGTTGACCGTTGGCGAAATCGTCACGCTGTTTCGTAGCTTTTACACTACGGGCATCGATCCCGACGAAGTGTTACAGCGGACCTCCTTGACGGAGAAAAAGAGCGCTTGGTTTAAAACACTTTCGGGAGGACAGAAGCAACGACTGGCAGTGGCGACCGCCTTGGTCGGCGACCCGGATTTGATTTTCCTAGACGAACCTACAACGGGACTGGATCCTGGCAGTCGCCGCGAATTATGGGACATCGTCCGGTCGTTTGGGGCTGCTGGCAAGACGGTGCTGTTGACGACGCACTACATGGAAGAGGCGGAACAGCTGTGTGATCGAGTCGCAATTTTTGACGCAGGAAAGATCATCAGCGAGGGATCACCAAGAGAACTGATCCGTTCGCTCGGTAGTGAGCATGTGATCGAGTTTTCTACGGACCGGAGGTTAGAACCACAGCACGTTGTGGCGCTACAGGCGATCTCCTCGGTTGACCGGATTGAGACGGAAGACTCTGGCTATCGGATGTCGATCGGAGTGCCGCATGTGGTGTTACCGGAGTTGATCAAACAGTTGACGGACAACAACTTCACACTGACCGAACTGGCAACACGCAGTGCGTCTTTGGAAGATGTGTTTGTTGCGAAAACCGGGCGGCATCTGAATGATCATCCGCCGGTGGTAGCCGATGCCGCAAATGTATTGCCTGGCTGATGGGGAAGCGGACGCCACACCTGTAGATCAAACTGGCCTCTCAGTTTTTTTGCCAAAGGGGCTATAAAGAAGCCTGAATACAAAATCGACCGTCGGATCAATTCCTCACGCCATTATGATCTCGTAAAAGTTCACTCGACAGGATTCGCGCGGTTGCAACGCGCATGATTTTCCATGCATCCAGTTTACAACATTTCACTCACGCGGTTAAAAGAGTTTATCCGCCGTCCGGAGGCGGTTTTCTGGGTATACTTTTTTCCCATTTTGATGGTCCTAGTGCTGGGGATCGCTTTTCGCAATCAAACACAAGAGGTGTTTTCTGTTGATGTGATTGAGGGGCCGCATTCGCAAATGCTGAAGCAGCACCTAGATGAAAGTCTCCAAATCGATGCCACAATCATCAGTCTCGAAGAAAGCCGCAAACGGCTCAGGGTCGGTAAAACAACCCTCGCCATATCTGCCGCTGATGCGACTGATGGACGGTCGATTGAATATCTATTGGATCCCAAACGCCCCGGTGCGATAGAAGCGCGGGGGATCGTCGATGACCAGTTGCAATCGTCGATGGGACGCAATGATGTGTTTACCGCTAGGCAAACGGAATTTGACGAACCCGGTGGAACATTTGTTGACTTTCTTGTGCCGGGTCTGTTGGGGATTGGTTTGATGGGCGGTGGTATGTGGGGGGTTGGATTCGCCATTGTGGATATGCGGATCCGCAAACTGCTCAAGCGTTACATGGCCACTCCGATGCGTCGTAGCGATTTCCTAATCAGTATGATTCTCAGCCGACTGGTGTTTATGGTGCCGCAGGTTTTGCTGCTGATTGTGGTTTCGTATTTTGTGTTCGATTATCGGGTCTACGGAAACCTGCTGGCGGTTGGCGTGCTGGTGTCCCTGGGGGCGCTGGAGTTTGCGGCGATTGGTTTGGTGGTCGGTGCGCGTGCCCGCACGCTAGAGACTGCATCGGGGTTGATGAATCTGGTGATGCTGCCAATGTGGACGTTGTGTGGAGCATTCTTTTCCTACGAGCGGTTCCCCGAGATGTTTCATCCATTGATCAAGCTACTGCCGTTGACACCGATTATCGATTCGCTGCGCGGGGTGATGATGGAGGGTGAATCCCTGTTTTCCCAATGGCCCGAGATTGCGGTGATGGCGGCATGGACGGTGATCCCGTTTGTTGTAGCGATGACCATTTTCCGTTGGCGAGACTAGAAATCTGGCAGCGTGTAGAAATGTAGCTACCGTCGCCAGACGGTGGAGCGTTTTCTCCTGCTCACCACGCTCTGGCGAGCGTAGCCACGTTGATTTTCACTAATGCGGAATTGTTGAAGAGGTTGCGCCACTTCGGTTGGTCGCTGGTTGACGGGGACCGGGCCGGGGAAGGATCTGCCTTGGGCAATGACCGTTTGGCCTGCGTGTAGAAACGTAGCTACCGTCGCCAGACGGTGGAGCGTTTTCTCCAGCTCCCCACGCTCTGGCGAGCGTAGCCACGTTGGTTTTAACCAATGCGGAATTGTTGAAGAGGTTGTGTCACTTTGGTTGGTCGCTGGTTGACGGGGACCGGGCCGGGAAACGGTCTGCCTTGGGCAATGATCGTTCGGCCTGCGTGTAGAAACGTAGCTACCGTCGCCAGACGGTGGAGTGTTTTCTCCAGCTCACATGTTAGGGCTTGATGAACGGGAATTCATGAGCGCAACACAAGCGACAATGAAGCTCGGGATTGAATTCATTGACTGGGGTCAAAAAGGCGAGGCCTATATGCACCCCTTCGGTAGCCACGGAGCGGATATGGAGGGGCTTCCGTTTCATCAGTTTTGGAACCGATTGCGTGCTGCTGGCAGTAATCGTCCTATTGAGGATTATTGCATATCCGCTGTTGCTGCTTATGCAAATAAATTTACTCTACCGGTTCCGGATCCGCGGCGAGTGGAAAGCCGTTTAAATTACGCCTATCAATTTGATGCCACCCTGTATGCGGCTTTGTTACGTAAATACTCCGAGGAAAGAAGCGTTACCCGTATAGAAGGTAAAATTGTTAATGTTGATCTTAATAATGAAACGGGCTTTATAAAGTCAGTCCATATGGAAAATGGAACCTCTTATGATGCCGACTTGTACATCGATTGTAGCGGCTTTAGGGGGCTATTAATTGAACAAGCTTTACAGTGTGGTTATGAAGATTGGTCTCATTGGCTACCATGCGATAGTGCTGTCGCCATGTCTTGTGAAAAAGAAGGGCCTGTAACACCTTATACAAAGG
>CALCJM010000091.1 GCA_937967505.1 uncultured Pirellulaceae bacterium
TGAAGACCGGGGATTTGATCAAGTGGTCTGTCATCGCGGTGGTGGTGTTGGGCAGACGCCCGACTATTGGGACAACGCCTACTTTGACGACACCTATTTTGTGAACTCAACCCCGAAAAAATTTGTCGGCTATTGCACAGATATCTGGTTCAATGAAGCCGCGAGTTTTATCAAAGCCAACAAGGCCACTCCCTTCTTCGCCTACATTGCCACCAATGCTCCCCACGGCCCGCTTCACAGTCCACCCGCAGACGCCGCTGCCTATGCTGATCAAAATGTCAGGATCGCAAACTTCTTTGGCATGATCGCGAATCTGGACAGAAACGTTGGACAATTGTTTCAGTTGCTCAAAGACGAGAGGTTGGCCCAAAACACCATCTTTATTTTCATGACCGATAACGGGACGGCGTCCGGAGAAAAGATTTACAACAGCGCGATGCGTGGCAAAAAGGCCAGCGCCTACGAGGGCGGGCATCGCGTGCCCTGCTTCTGGTACTATCCGGCTGGAGGACTAACCGGCGGCATCGACATTGATACGCTGACCAGCGTCACCGACATCATGCCGACGCTGATAAACATGTGTAATCTGCCCAATGAAAATATTATTTTCGATGGAGATGACATCAGCACTCTGCTGAGATCCCCCGACAAAATTGATGACCATTGGAACCAGCGCGTGGTGATCACCGATTCCCAACGCGTTGTCAAACCGGTTCAATGGCGGAACTGCGCAACGATGATGAATAAGTGGCGTTTGATCAACGGGAAGGAACTGTATCACCTAGAGTCTGACCCCGGTCAGAAGAAAAATCTGGCATCAACGCATCCAGAATTGGTTCAACGGCTCCGCACTGCCTATGATGAATTTTGGGCAGATGTCTCCCCAACCTTTAACCAGGACGTGAAAATCTACCTGGGTGACGAACGGGAAAACCCGGTGAATCTCACCTGCCATGACTGGATCAGCAACTCACCCCCCCCATGGAATCAGGCGCAGATTCGTAGCGCTGAAAAACCGGAAACACTGGTTGGGTTTTGGAACATCGATGTCCGAACAGCAGGTACCTACCGCGTCCAGCTATCGCGTTGGCCGAAAGAATCGGGCCATAATCTGGTGGATGAAGTACCGGCGTCGCCTCCGTCTCCCGGTGGCGAAACCTACCGCAACCGGTTGGGGAAATCGTTTGATATTCGCAAGGCGGCGCTGACCATCGGCGACCAAACTTGGAAAGTCGCAATTTCCGGAGACCAGCCATCGGCTAATTTCGACGTGCACCTGCCCGCAGGCGAAACCAGACTCTCCGCCCAATTTCAAACAGTGGACGGCACTCGCATCGGTGCATTTTACGTTGTAGCGGAGTTACTAGACCGGTAGCGCCAGTTGATGACCAACGCTGCCCAACCTTGAAACGACCTGATCAGACGCATTACCCGGGACCTAGATTTCTTGATGTCACAAAACAGGTATCAGCGGCCAATTGAAACGTCATCACTGTCTTCTGGAATTGGTTGACGACAGGCGATCTTGGAACTTCCTCACTACTGGCGTAGAATAGTTTGGTTCTTTCATCGTCGATGTGAAAGCAGTGTGCGAACTATCCCGAAGATTTTTTCCATTTTGGTGCCTTATGAGCTATGGATTGCCCGAGCAGACTCGCCGGCGCGGCGGGATTGGCAAATTGATTTTCCCATTGATAATTGGTTTTGCCGTATTCATGATCTTCCGCTTGATGTTGGCTACACCGCAGCCACCCACCGGCGATCAGAACGGGGCAGGGCAGGGCGGTATCTTTGTGCCGGACGCTGACCAACATGACAAATACAAGATCAAGGAAGGTTTGTTCGAACCCGAGGGGCAATGGTCAATCAAGGATGTGGAAACTTCAGGCAGCTCAAATCAAGATACGCCGAAGTCAAACAAGACCAGTAAAGGGCAATGGTCAATCGAAGAGGTTGACGGTTCGAATGCCGGGGCACAGGACAACCCCCGGTTTAAATTTTCCCGGTAGTTGAACACCAAACGTAGCCGCACATCAACGTGGCTACGCTCACCAGAGCGTGGTTGGTTTACCTGACTGCTTTCGATCCTCTGCCACGCTCCCCCTTTGATGATGGTAACCACGTTTTACTGCCGGTAGTTTGGACAGCCGGGTAATTTGGACATCATTGTTTGAACACGCTGGTGCATCCCAAACGGACATGCCATCCACTTAAACATCGTCCAATGCGGAGATCCACTGACTGATTCGCCAGTCCATCCAGAACCGGTCAGGGTCGCGGATGCCACGACTGAGAAAGCCAAGATGGCCGCCGTGACGCGTGCTGGCAAGGTCAATGTAATTTGACAGATGGGCGCGCTGATACATCTCAAAAGGAACAACCGGATCATCCTGACTGGAAAGAATGATGGTCGGTACGCGCACGTCTTTCAGCAAGTGGATTGAGCTACAGTCTTCATAGTAGTCGTTGGCGCTGGCGTACCCCCACACCGGCGCGGTGAATTGGTCATCGAACGCCAACAAACGGTCGGGAATCGGATTGATCCCGTTGTCGATCAGTCCCACCACCTTACGGCGTCGGTAAGTCAACGCCTGTTTTAACCGCATCATAAAATAGGCCTCGTACACCCGATTGCCGTACTGGCGCAGATTCCATGACGTGTGCAACAGATCCACTGGTGGCGAAACGGCGATCGCTGAATCGACGTGACGGGGAAAGTCATCGGCCCACTTACCCAAGGTGCGCATCACGATGTTACCGCCGATCGAGAACCCCACCAGACTGATTTTCGAAACCGGCGAAATTTTGTGAACGTGTGCAACGATCGATTCAAGGTCAGGGCTGCAACCGCCGTGAATGTGCGAACGGGAGATCAACGCGCTGTCGCCAAACCCTCGCATGTCCGCGCGCATGGTACGAATGCCGTGACGCCTGAGTTTGTCCGAAAGCCGAACCACATACGGAGAAGCGTGGCAACCTGCTAGGCCGTGAAGTAGTATCGCGATACGGTCGCCCGTGATCCATTTTTTGGGTTGGTCGTCGTGGATCACCAAGCGATCGCCATCGAAGAGATCGACCGTTCGTTTGACAGCCGAGTAATCAGAAAGCGCACCGCGCAGAAACAGCGGAGCGACCGTTTGCAACAGGCTCGACGGAAAGAAAGAATTCCGGCGAAAGGGTGGATAGTCGGCAATTAACACAGGTGAGAAAGTCACTGACGCAGTCAGTGTTGAACCGGGGGATCAGGCAACTGAAACTGCCCCGATTATAGATTCTTTCATCGCCATGACGAGCCCTGCCATTTACGACCAGGTCGTAGAGCGACGGAGCGACGCGAATATGAAACAGCCGGTTTTCAGGGAATTGGTGGGACAGTGCAGTGATACCGCGTGGTGAATTGGATTGTCCCACCGCTTTTGTTGCCCGGCACTTACCACCCCACGCCCAGCTAACCTCTCGGGCAGACATCTGCCGAAGCGTCGCCTTTCAGGCTGCCGGACGATGCCGGGACTATATCTACACGCCGTGGAAATCGCGGATTACCTGCCAGGTTTGCTCCGGCGTTTCGGTGTACTGGAACAACTCCAGATGGCTGTCGCTGATGACTGCCTGATCAGCCAGAAACTGGAAATCAATGATCCCGTCCCAGTACTCTTTGCCGTACAGAATGATTGGAACCTCTTGCATGCGGCCAGTTTGACGCAATGTCAATACCGTAAATAGTTCGTCCAGGGTTCCAAACCCGCCTGGGAAGCAAACGATCGCCTTGGCGCGAAGCAGGAAGTGCATTTTCCGGATCGCGAAATAGTTGAACTGAAAACACAGGCCCGGCGTGATATAGGAATTGGGCGTTTGTTCGAAAGGCAAGGTGATGTTCAACGCCATCGATTTGCCTCCCACCTCGTACGCACCCCGATTGCCGGCCTCCATGATCCCTGGCCCGCCACCGGTTTTGATGAAAAACTCGCCGTCGCGATGTTGTTTGTTGAACTCAGTGACCAACGAAGCGAACTTGCGGCAGTCCTCGTAATAACGCGATTTTTTCAGAACATTGTTGGCGCGAACCAGTTCACGCTGTGCATCGGCGCTGTGCACATCTTTCGCCAGAGTTGCTTCGGCGGCAGCCACCAGCGCTTCGCCCTGTTCTTTGGACGCTACCTGGGTACCACCAAATACCACGACCGACGAATGAATACCGGCCTCTTCCATCATCTTCTCAGGCTTTAGCAATTCCAGATGCAGTCTGACAGGCCGCAGGTCCTCGCTATGAATGAAATCAATGTCGTCGTACGCAATTTTATAGCTGGGATGGCTCATGATATCGTCCAGCCGCTGTTGTTCGTTGGGGTCGCTCACAGTTGTCCTCGTTCTTAGGTGATGCAATTCGGGTTGTTACTGTTTAACGTCACAGTCGGGCAAAATATTCACAGATACTTGGCCAACACGTCACCGCGCGTCGCCCGCGCGTCAACTCGTTTGGAAATTTCCGGATCTTCGATCAGCGGTGGAGCGTGAAATGGCTTCACACGGGCATCAATCACCAGACTGCCCGCACAACCCCAGTGTTTATCGACCGTCGCGCCGGCAATGCCGTCAATGTCGGTCGCAGGGTTACTGCGGGTGAAAACGGACCACAGGAAATTGTTCAAGTTCCGTGAAACGAACCGCGCGTCATCAACGATCACCACCAAAGGAAACTGGTTGACCGCATCGCCGGTCTGAAATGATCGGCAGAACCGGTTCAGCCAATCGCAGTGACGCTGCGAACCGGAATCTGAAGCGCTGAACCGGGGGCCGGTCACCGCCATCACTCCCGGCAGGCAGACGCACGGATCTGAGAAACCGTCAGGCAGACGAAGCGCGCCGGGAATTTCCGTCGGTAGCTTTCTGATCGGTGGTCCGGCGGCCGCGACAACAACTTTGGATCCCGTGTTGAACCCGCTGCCGGAATAATCCAGCGTGTCGATCGTGGTTTTTGTTTGAAAGTGAAGGTCGCGTGTCCAGTCGACGCGTTCCAACATCGCGATAAAAAACTGATCGATGTCAGACAACTTCAACGTCGGTGCAGCGGCCTGGTCAAGGATCCACAGATACTTGGCCAAAGACATTTGGCCCTGGCCAAGGATCGCGTTTGCCTGCGTCAACAGTTCTTGCGGTTGGGTGGTGGGTTGATAGGGAACGTAACGTTCGGTACCCATCGCCAACAGCAGCGGATGAACGCCCGCTGCATCGACGGCGTTAACTTCTTTGACACCCGGCAGCACCGTAGGAATTACCGGTCCCGTAAGTTCGTGAATCAATTCGCCAAACACCGTATCCTCCTGAGGCGGGCGTCCGACAACGGTAAATGGCCAGATCGCACCGGTGCGGTGGTAGACCCTGTCCACCTTCATCAGGGGGAAATCATGGGTCAAACTGTAGTATCCCAAATGGTCTCCAAATGGCCCTTCAGGTTTGGTTCCCTCCGGCAGGACGGTGCCGGAAATACAAAAATCTGCGTTGGCATAAATCGAGGCACTGTGCATTTTTTTGACCATGGGGATACGATGGCCGGCCAATGCTCCCGCAAACGTCAGTTCACTCATCCCTTCAGGAAGTGGCATGACGGCGGCAACGGTCATGGCGGGATTGCCGCCGACAAACACGTTGACACGAAAAGGCAGTTTTAGTTCGTTAGCCGTTTTGTGATGCACGCCAATCCCGCGGTGGATCTGATAGTGGATGCCGACTTCGCTTTTGGGGTCGTAGTCGTTGCCCGAAATCTGCACGCGGTACATGCCCATATTGGACTTCATTAATCCCGGTTGGCCAGCGTCTTCGGAATAGACCTGCGGCAATGTGATAAACGCGCCACCGTCGTCAGGCCAGCATTTCAGCTGCGGCAGCCGGTCAAGTGAGATTTCGTTTTCTAGGACGGGTCCGCGGCGAACGGATTTCGGTTGCATTTGCCACGCGATAAACGGGGCCTTCCAGTACTTCAGCGGATTCTTCAGGGCCGCTTCGGGGTTCACCTTCAGGCCAATGGCGGCCTGCACGTTGGCAAATGTGTCACGAAAAATAAACCGGGCTCGTTCGAGTGTGCCGAACAGGTTAGACACCATCGGAAACTGGCAACCGACCGGGTTTTGGAACAGAAGCGCCGGCCCGCCGGACTGATAGACACGCCGGTGAATCTCGGCCATCTCCAAATTCGGCTCCACCGGATCCGTGATCCGAATCAGGTGCCCGTTATTTTCAAGATCAGTGATGCAGTCGGAAAGGAAACGGTAGCCCATATTTGGTGGCTCTGGTCCGGGTAAGGTTTAAAGTCAGGGTGAAACGGGGTAACCGCAAAAACTTCGCCCTTTTATCGCACGTCTTGCCGATTGGGAAAAGCCAGGTGAAAATCGCGCTTGCGGGCGATATGCAATCATCAACGCACTCTCCCCCGCGGCAGTTCGACAGCAGTTCCAAACAGCTCCAAAGCATTACGCGCACGTGAAAAAGCAGTATGAAAATCGAAATCACCCAACAACCGGCCGCTGACCTCACGGCCGATGCCATTGCCATTTTCATCTGGAAAGATGAACCATTGACCGGGGCGGCGGCAGAAATCGATGCGGCCTCCGATGGCACTTTGGCCCGCCTGATCGATGCCGATGAAGTCTCACCCGAAGCGTTCGCGGTGACCCGTCTGCTGGCCCCGATTGGCGTATCGGCCAAAATTGTCGTCGTGGTTGGACTGGGGCAGAAACATGACGTTCCGCACGATCACCGGGGACTGGCACATCGCGCTGTTGGCACCGCGGCGAAATTCTTGGCTGCCAAGCCACGGTCAGTGGTCGGATTCTATCCTGACGGCTTGGACGTTGCCGATGCGGTTGCCGGGGCGATGGTTGGCGTGGTCGGTCAGGGCATCTACCAGCAAGACGGAAAACTGAATCCGTTTGGAAGGGCACTGTTTTTCACCGATGATCAAGCGGCGGTGGAACGAGGCGAAATTCTTGGAAACAGCCAGAACCTTGTGCGCCATCTGGTCAACACGCCAGCCAGTGATCTTTATCCCGAATCGTTTGCAACAAACGCAATTGAGGTGGGGGCTGAATCCGGTTTTCAGGTCGAGGTTTGGGACCAGCATCGGTTGAAAGAGGAACGCTGCGGTGCGTTCCTAGCAGTGGGAAGGGCTTCGGCACGCCCCGCGCGGCTAGTCATCATGAGTTACATGGGCGGCCATTCGGATGAGAAGCCAATCGGACTGGTTGGCAAGGGGGTAACATTTGATTCCGGTGGTTTGTCAATTAAAACATCCGAGGGCATGCTGGCGATGAAATGCGATATGGCGGGGGCGGCAACGGTGCTGGGGGCGATGAAGGCAATTGCCGAACTAAAGCTGCCGGTCAACGTCTCGGGGTTCGCTGCGATGGCGGAAAACATGATCGCAGGAAACAGTTTTCGTATGGGAGATGTACTAAATACTCGCAGCGGGAAAACCGTCGAGGTACACAACACCGACGCCGAAGGCCGTTTGGTACTGGCCGATACCATTGATGTCGCCATCGATCACGGCGTCGGCAAACTAATCGATCTGGCCACGCTCACCGGCGCTTGCCTGGTGGCACTTGGCACGGACATCGCGGGCTTGATGACCAACGACGATACGCTCGCTGCCGAGGTGAAGCTGGCGGCAGAAAGCTGTGGCGAATACGTTTGGGAGTTGCCCATGCACGACTTCTTTTCGGAACAAATCAAGAGTTCAGTGGCCGACATCAAAAATATGGGTGACTCAAGGTGGGGCGGTGCGATCACGGCGGGAAAATTTCTGGAAGAATTTGTCCGCGCAACGCCGTGGGTGCACCTGGATATCGCCGGCCCTGCTTTCGCCGCCAAACCCAAACCATGGATCGACGGTGGAGCCAGCGGTGCGATGGTAAAAACACTGGTGGCTTTGGTGGAACGGGCAGTTTAGGACGTTGGTGACGAGGCTGGACGCGGGCGAAGAGAGGGAAAATGTTCAAGCGTCTCTAGTTTTTGGGAAGACGATCAGACTAGAATACGGAATTAGCTACATCAGTTTGCCGGCCTGTGGAAGCATTTCCCTGTTATCGGCAATCTGTCACCACGACCGCGCGAGGAGAGTCACATGGGTTTTATTCAGGATTTCAAAGAGTTTGCATTTAAGGGTAACCTGATTGATATGGCGGTGGGCATCGTGATGGGGACCGCGACGGCCGGCATCGTCAAATCATTCCTCGACAACATCATCACACCCTTAATTGCCGTGGTAGTTGGCGTTGGAGATCTGTCAGGACTAAAGTACCCCTTGGGGAAGATGATCGAGACCAAGAACGCTGCTGGCGAAGTGGTAACGGAGCAGGCTGCGATCAAGTATGGATCGTTTGTTCAGGGAGTGTTGGATTTTGCAATTCTGGCTTTCGTGATCTTCGTTGCACTGAAAGTTGCCAGCCGGTTCATGAAGGCCGCCGCGGAGGACACGCCACCGTCGGACGAGGTAAAGCTGCTGACAGAAATTCGCGATTCTCTTGCCAAACGATAGGCTGCCTTCAGCATCATGGTAACGTTAATGAGGCTGCATGTAGTTGCGCTGAAAACGTGGCTACGCTCGCCAGAGCGTGGATGGGCTCGTGTCGGCTTTTTTTCTTCGGTGAAGCTTTGCTCCCGGGCTCCACCGTCTGGCGACGGTAGCTACGTTTTTGGTGTGGCTACGCTCGCCAGAGCGTGGATGCGGCTCGCGTCAGCTTTTTTCTTCGGTGAAGCTTTGTTCCCAAGCTCCACCGTCTGGCGACGGTAGCTACGTTTTTGGTGTGCGGACGAGCTATTGATTTAGCTTGACGGTCACCAACAACTCGCGTCCGCCGCGGTTAACCTTGACCTTCACACTTTTACCGGCATCCCGTTTGATGATACGCGTCAGACGGCGGCGACTATTAATTTTCGTTTCGCCGTCCCAACTGATCAGCAGGTCACCCTCTTTCAGTCCGGCTTCAAATGCCGGAGTTTCTGCGAATACCCGACTGATCCTCACCCTGTCAGCCTGTTTGTCCTGTTGGATACCCACGCCAAGCTTCGCCGAAGATCCGGGCGAATAAACGCGCTTGTAGGCCGGGCGTGCCTGCGCTCCGACCAGTTCACGGACCAAGGACTCACTGAAATCGATCACCTTCAACGCCCCGGTGCAGTTAATCGCCTCAAAATCGTCCTCCGGTGTATGGTAGACACGGTTAAGCCCTGTGTGGAGGAATAAATTGGGCACCCGGCGAGCATCAAACGGCAGGTGATCGCTGCCGGCAAAACCACCGGGAGGTTTCACCAGCGTCAGGCCAAAATTTTTATTGACTTTATTCAGCGCAGAACCAAAAAAGGGCGATGTGTTCCAGCCGTACACCGAGAGCCTGTCATTTCGCAAGTAACCGATCATGTCGAAATTAATCATTGCCACCGTATTCTCGATTGGGAAGAGTGGATTTTCAACATAGTGATTTGCCCCCAACAGCCCCATCTCCTCGGCCGTAAAACAGATGAACACCAATCGTCGTTTCGGTTTGTCGCCGCCAGAGAATCGTCGCGCCAGTTCCATCACGGCCGCAGTGCCGGTGGCATTGTCATCGGCACCGTTATGAATCTGTTTGCCAGCCTGTGCCGATCGAGAACCGTACGCTCCCAGGCCAAGATGATCGTAGTGAGCGCCAATGACAATGGTCTCATCCGCCAGCGGCCCCTCTCCCTCAATCACGCCGACAATGTTGTGGGTCAGAATTTGCTTCTTTTTGAATTTGGCCCTGAGCGATGCCTTCCAGCCCGGCAATGACTGTGACAGGGGTTCCAGCGTACCGTCGATACGTTCTTCAATCTGACGGGTTGTCTGTAGAGACTGTCCGTCAAACGTGATAACGGGAGTCTGCTCTAGGACAGAATTCAGAACCGAACGTTTTACGTGAGCGAAAGGGATCATTCGCGAGACGGCTCCGAATTGCTCTGGTCGAGGCAGCGTATCGATACCGCCGGCGTCATTAATGGTTTTCGAGTCATTGACCATGATCACCGCAGCCGCACCGGCCGACAATGCGCTTTTGACCTTGGATTGCAAATAGGCGTAAACAGACACTTCGTCGCCCTCGAACACGCTGTTGGGGTTGTCCTGTTGGGGCTCGCGGCGGATCAATACCACGACCTTTCCTTTGGCATCAATATCGGCGTATTCGTCGAAATTATGTTCTTCGGCGGCGTCGATCCCGTAACCGACAAACACCAGTGGCAGATCCGTCAGGTCAATCTTGGCCGTATAAATCAATTGGTTGTATTGGTCGCCCAGTTCCAGATCAATCGACCTGTTATCAGGGCCTGTGAGCAACAGAGATGTGGCGGTAACGTCCACTTCCTGAGTTCCCCGGCCTGCGCCTGCATCGAAGGTCTGGAAGTAACTTGCGTCTTCGTCCCCGGCATCTGCCGCGATTGGTTTGAGTCGCGCTTGCCGATAGGCGGCCACGATATGCTGTTCGGCCAGTTTCATTTCCGGCGTACCGGGCTGACGCCCTTTCAGTTCATCAGACGCAAGGTATTTGATGTCGTTGGTCACGCGCGCCAGTGAGGCCGCTTTTGTGGGTGATCCAAGATCGTCCGCCAGTAACCGCGACCATCCCGTCCCGTCGCCGGGCCACATCATTCCGGCAATCGCAACAATAATGCAGGCGATCAGTCTGATGTTAAAATGAATTGGGTGGCTTGTTTTTGATAACAGGTAAGACACGAGTAATCTTTCCGTGGACCGGGATGCGCGTAGTATCAGCGTAAATTTATCAGTTTGAACTCGTCCCGTCATCAATCAGTGACTTTAATTTGCACCAAATTCAGGATTGTTGGTCGAAAAGTTAATTGAAAAACAGTTTGATTCAATACTGCACCACCGTGAGCAGCTTGCAGAGGAACCGTGAGGCCATAAGCTGGTGACGTAAAAGTGATCCTGATTTCAACAAATCGATGCTAACTCTCCAAGAAATAACCCGACAAAACTGGATTAAATGTACGCGTTTGCGCCTGCGCGATGACCAGGTTAGCTTCGTTGCCAGCAATATTGCCACGATCGCGGAATCGAAATTTGAAACACACCACCGGTTGCGAGCGATCTATGGTGGCAAAAAAATGATTGGGATGATTGCCTACTGCCACGAGACGGAGCCAGAAGACCTCCAGCTGTACTGGATCTTTCGGTTGATGATCCGATGCACAAGCCAGAAAATGTTGCTGCCTCACGGCTTTACGGTAAACTTGGATTCACCGTCATCGGGACGCTTGATGATGGCGATGTTCTGCTTGAGATTGAGGCGGAAAAACAAACGATGCGGACGCTTGCGTAACACCATGCGGTCATTCAAGATGGAATTGCCGATACCGATCTGTGTTAGGCTAATTTATGGCACTCCGTTGAAATCGATTCGATTATTGATCCCGCGAATCTCCAATCCTCGGTAAAACATGGACCAAATCACTATTGTTTGGAATGGGCAGAACTGCCAAACTATGTGATAGCAGTTTTGTAAAAAGTGCGTGGTGAAAAGAGTGTTTTCTTGCCGGCTCACGATCAAATCTGTGCAGACTATTTATTTACCCCCTCAATTCCCCATCGTTGTTTAACTCGGACCAAGGAACGGTTCCGGTTAATGCCGATACATTAAGGGTGAGCGTGACCAGCGCGTTCTGCCCACCCACGACACTTCAACGACTTGTCGATTCGTAAGGATATGAATCTATGACGAAGCATGATGCTGCGGTTTTTCCTACAAGGTTGATGATTCCGGGACGGAGTCGCCGCCGCATCGAGACGTTTGACCGCGTTGAGTTGCTAAAAACAATGTATCTCAGCCGCGAGGGCGATCGCCGTGAGGGCGTCCTGCACCGTCAAGGAAAGGGCTGGTTTCAGGTTTCGGGCATCGGCCACGAACCCATGGCCGCACTGGCGATGTTGATGAAAACGGGCGACTACCTGTTTCCCTATTATCGCGATCGGGCAGCAGTGATTGGACGCGGCGTCTCGAATCTGGATCTGGCTCGCGCTTATTTTGCCAAACAATCATCCTCCAGCGGCGGCCGGCAAATGCCGGGACACTACTCTGATCGTGAAAAAAACATCTGGTCTGTTCCGACCCCCACAGGTGCCAACTGCCTGCCGGCCTGTGGCGTCGCATGGTCGATGCAATTGGCCAAACGTGAAAACGTCGTAGTGGCAACCATCGGCGACGCCGCCACGCGGCAGGGTGAATTTTATGAAGCGGTCTCGTTTGCCATGGAACGGAATTTGCCAATTGTTTTCATCGTGGAAGACAACAATTACGGCATCAGCACCAACACCACCAAGTTCAATCCCTTCAAATTGAATCTGTTCAATCCGGGAATCTTTACTCATATCGACGCGCGCGACCCGGATTTGTTTGCCGATCACCTAGAACCGGTTTTGAATCAGGCCCGCTCTGGTGGCGGGCCAGCGGTCGTGGTGGCTGAATTCGACCGGATTTGCTCGCACACCTGTAGCGATGACCATCGCGTTTATCGCCCCAAGGCGGAAATTGAGGCGATGAATCTGCGCGACCCGATCGAGGTCTATTCCCGGAAGCTGATCAAATCGGGCGTGCTGTCCGAGACACGTTGGGAGCAAATCAAGCAGCGCATCGACATTCAGGTCGATCAGGAGTATCAGGCAGCCGAGGCTGAGAAAGATCCGGCCGATTGCGATTTAATGCAGCATCTGTTGGCACCCACGAGTGCCGCCGAAGATGTCCCCTTGGCCGGTGGGCAAGCGTGGCGGATGGTGGATGCGGTCAATACCGTGTTTCGGCATCGCCTGAAAACAGATCCGCGCACCGTGTTCTTTGGTGAAGACATCGAAGCTCCCAAAGGTGGCGTGTTTGGTTTGACCGACGAACTGTCAACCGAATACCCGACGCGCGTGCACAACTCACCGCTGGCTGAAGCCACGATCGCCGGCGTCGGAATTGGTATGGCATCGGTTGGGCTCAAGCCCGTCTTTGAAATGCAGTTCGTCGATTTTGTCGGGCCCGCCATGAACCAGATCAGTCAAAATCTTGGCACCTTGCGATGGCGAACCAAAGGGCAGTGGAAATGCCCGGTCGTGTTTTACGCCCCCTATGGTGCTTACCTGCCAGGCGGTTCGATCTGGCACTCCCAAGCCAACGAAAGCATGTTCGCTCATTTGTCCGGGATGCGCGTGGTGGTCCCATCGACTCCCGAGGACGCGGCGGCGCTGATGTGGACTGCCATGCATGCCGATGACCCAACCGTATTTTTGATGCCGAAACATCTGTTTCGCAAACGGGTAATGGTGCCGGAGGTGGTGCCTGCCGTTGGTTTCGGCGAGGCCAAAGTCAGTCAGGCGGGCACTGATGTGACGATCGTCAGCTGGGGCAACTGTATGGAGATCGCTTTCGAAGCCGCCGAAGCCCTGCCCAATGTGTCCCTCGAAGTCATTGACCTGAGGACCGTTCAACCGTGGGATGAACGCACGGTGAAGCAGTCCGTCAAAAAAACTGGACGACTGGTTGTGGTTCAGGAAGACGGTCGTTCCTGTAGTGTCGGGCAGATGATCGTTTCCGAAGTGGTCAATGATGAAAACAGTTTTTATAATTTGGTAAGTGCTCCCCAGTTGATCTCCAAGCCGGATGTGCCGATTGGATTTAATCCGGTAATTGAGTATTCGGCGTTGCCGTCGGTTGCCGATGTGATCAAAGCGGTCAAACTCACTCTGGAGCAATAAGCGTGCCAACGGTATCCATTCGAATCCCTCAGCTGGGGGAAGGTTTGCGAGAAGCCTACCTGGTTGATTTTTTAAAATCGCCGGGGGATTCGATCGCGCGCGACGAGCCATTGTTTACGATGGAGACCGACAAGGCGATCTCGGACGTGGAGTCGCCGCACGCCGGCACGTTGGTCAAGTGGCTGGTTGAGGTTGATTCGGTGCTGGAAATTGGCACCGAGATTGCCATCGTTGACACGACATCCCTGTCGCACGCCGGTTCGGACCTGCTGTGCCCTCATGGCGATGTTGCAACGCCACCAAGCAGCCCCGCAGCCGCGTTGGATAAAGTCGTGCCGGCTGTCGATGGAGAAGCGGATGTCGCCCCGTTTATGGTTGCAACCGGTGTGACGGTTGCTCCGCGGACAACTTCAGCGCTAATTCCTCCAAAAACCAGGCGGTATCTGAGAGACCACAATCTGATGGATGTGGTTGATCGAATCTCAACCGTCGGCCGTAAGATGTCAGTTGCCGACGTCGATCACTATCTCAGTCAGCAGCAATCAACAGCCGGTTCGACGGAAGTAGAAATGGAAGTGGAAGTGCTGGCAGCTGACCGCGTAGACGACAGCCAGTTTGAACTGGTCCCCCTTCCCAAATCACAACTGCGGTTGAACTATCGGCTGACGCAGGCGGCGGCGACTTGCGTTCCGGTGACGCTGGTTAACGAGTGGAACTGGCAACGTATCGAGGCCGCGCGAAACTATACCCGCCAGCACGGTGGTCCGTCTGCGTTCGCAATGGTCTGCTGGAGTGTCGCACAAGCGGCCAAAGAACATCAACGTTTTCGTTGTGCGCTGTCTGCCGACGGGAAATCATGGCGCGTGTTTAAATCGGTGAACCTCGGGATTGCGGTCAGCCTGGAAGGCGATCAGTTGGTGACCGCCGTGGTGCGAAACGCTGAAAAACTTACACCGGACCAGTTCTTTGAGGCGTACATCGAAGCGGTGAATTTGGCTCGAACGGGCGTTGATCAGGCAGATGAATCGACGACATTAATGGTTTCCAATATTGGCAATATCGGCATGACCATCGGGATTCCCGCGATCGTGGCCCCTGCCGCCGCAACGCTGGCCATTGGGCAACCGGTTGACAAACCCGTCCCCGACGGTGATTCGTTCCGCTTCGAACGCTCGGTCACGGCCACGTTGTCCTTCGACCATCGCATTGCCAACGGCATCGGCGCTGCGGCGTTTCTAAACGCGGTCAAATCGTCCGTTGAAGAGTTCGAACTTTAGACGATTGGCAGTTGAAAACTTACCGTTGGCGATGCTGCCAGCTTCGCCCCGACGCTGGCAGCGTCATCAACGAGTGGTCAATCTCTGACTGCCAGCCGCCTTAACGCAGACACCATTGCCAATTGGAGTCTTGCAGGATTATCGTGTCAGGTGGGAGACGGTGTGTTAACGATCATCTGGCGAGACATATCGTGTTCCATCAATTACCGGCAGCAATCGGCCTGAAAAGAGCTCTCTACTATGTCGTCTGTGCTAACCCACGTCTTTGTCTACGGCACGCTGAAAAAGGGCCACTGTCGCCATCACTATCTTGCCGATCAGGAATTTTTGAGCACCGCCAAAACGATTCCGCAGTATGTGCTGGTGAATCTTGGCGATTACCCCGGGCTAGTTTTGCCGACTGCATTCGAATCTGACGTGCCGGGAGAGTCGGTTCAGGGAGAGCTGTACCGTGTGGATGATGCGTGCCTGACACGACTGGATCAGGTTGAGGGGGTTGATGAAGGGCTTTACCAACGTGCGGTCATCACGCTGATGTCTCGCGTTAACCAGGCGGTAACCTATCTTTATCAAAGGCCTGTGGTCGAAGAAATGATTTGTGGCAATTGTTGGAATCACCCCCGGTAGCACGACGACGCAACCGCAGCATGGTAAAACAGCAAGGAAAGCGCCTGACGCTGGCGCGGCCACCATGGTCATCATGGTCATCACGGTCATGGGGCAACAGACTGTTTTGGCTGATCGATTAACCGCTACTCAACCACAATCCCGTCATAATCTCCTTCAGGTGCCGGGAACTGCGGATCGAGGTCCTGAAGGGTCTTTTTCAGCAGCTCGCTGATGACAAGGTTACGGTACCATTTCTTGTCTGACGGAATGATGTGCCACGGAGCGTGCGGAGTATTGCATTTCTCAATGGCATCTTCGTAAGCCTCCTGATAGTCCTTCCAGCGTTTACGTTCGGCCAGATCGCCAAGGTTAAACTTCCAGTGCCTTGAGGTGTCGTCGACACGTGCCTGAAGTCGCGCGCGTTGGGTCTCCTTGCTAATGTGCAGAAAACACTTGACGATCCTAGTGTCGCAAGTTGACAGCAGGTTTTCGAAATCATTGATCAGCCCATAGTGCTTCTTCCACCGCGCTTCGGGTTTCAGGTTGTGCACGCGCACCACTAGGACCTCCTCATAGTGTGACCGGTTAAAAATACCAATGTTGCCGCGTCGGGGCGCTACCTTGTGGCAGCGCCAGAGAAAATCATGTTCCAGTTCCTCGACCGAGGGTTTCTTGAAAGAACTGACCTGACAACTGCTTGGGTTCATCCCACGCATCACCGACCGGATCGTGCCATCCTTGCCGGCGGTGTCCATTCCCTGAAGCACCAGCAGTACGCTGCGAGTGTCTTCGGCGTACAGTTTTTTGGCAAGTTCAGCCATCTCGATGGCGTTGGCAGCGATACGCTTGAGTGCGTGTTTTTTGCCAAAGCTGATGTGGGCCGGCGGGCCGGTGGCGAGGTCTTTCAGTTTGACCGATTTGCCTGGTTTGATGCGGTGCGGGACAGCCAGTTCGAATTTGCTCATGATGTTTCCGGATTTAAGTCAGAGATTTGTGCAATCGGATTGTTACGTTCGGATTAAGGGACGATTGAATGGGTTTCATTCTGAATGGGTCGGGATGATCGTGGTTTAGGCGACTGGCAGTCAGGAATTGACCACCCGTTGCCGACGCTGCCAGCGTCGGAGCGAAGCTGGCAGCATCGCCAACGATAAACTCTAACTACCAAGCACCTTAAACCAAAGCCACACCCGGGAAACGCTGCAAGGTTGTCTGCGGTCGGCGTGGCCCAAAGTGTCCGATAGTCCAATCGTGACTGAATGTGCGTGATTGAGGCACGATCTGCACGCCGTAATCTATCAGACGATGAATTGGCGATCAAAAGCGCCCCGTACCGGGGTTGAGCCGGTATCTCCAGAACGGGTGGGTTCTGGCGTCTTGCTTGTTAAACGAACGGAGCGGGTGATTAAAAATAGTCAGGGGAGTAAACCTTTCAGGCGGCAAACAGGCAGACGACGCATTCATAATTTGGGACCAATCAGCTAGAATGGGTGTTTTCGCAATCAACAGCAGCGCTCACCCATCGGAAGATTAATGAGAGTCCTTTCTGGCATCCAGCCAACCGGCCGCCCCCACTGGGGTAATTACTTTGGAGCCATCAAACAGTACATCGACCTTCAGTCCGAAGACCAAGCCTTTTATTTTATTGCCAACCTCCATGCGTTGACAACCGTGCGCGAGGGAGACACCCTTCGGCAATTCTCGCTGGACGCGGCCATGGATTTGCTGGCCTTGGGGCTGGATCCCGATCAGGCCACCTTGTTCATTCAGTCCGACGTACCGGAAATTTCCGAGCTGAACTGGCTGTTGCTGGCCGGAACGCCGATGGGCCTGCTGGAACGCTGTGTTTCCTACAAGGACAAAATCGCCAAGGGACTGCCGGTAGTGACGGGGTTGTTTGCTTACCCTGTTCTCCAGGCCGCTGATATCCTCGCGTACGACTCGGATGTGGTGCCCGTTGGTGAAGATCAAAAACAGCACATTGAGGTCTGCCGCGATATCGCCAAAGCGTTCAATCACCAGTACGGTGAGGTGTTCGTGATTCCCAAAGCCAAAACACTGGACGCGTCGGCCAAGGTGGCCGGTACCGATGGCGATAAAATGTCAAAAAGCTACGGGAATTTTATTGAGATCTTCGAACCGGTCAAATCGATGAAGAAAAAGGTCATGCGAATCTCAACCGATTCGCGCGCGATGGAAGACCCCAAGGATCCTGAGACGGATCACTTGTTTCAGTTGTTTGCGCTGTTTGGTTCACAGGACGAGATCGATTCGATGGCTGACCTGTACCGTACCGGTGGATTTGGCTATGGCGATATTAAAAAGAAACTGGCCGAAGCGGCGACGGACTTTTTTGCGCCCGCCCGGGCACGCAGGGAAGAACTGGAGGCAAAACCCGAACAACTGAAAGAAATCCTGGGCGACGGTGCGGCGAGGGCCCGGAAGAAGGCGGCCGAGGTTTTGCTGCGAGCGCAAAAAGCCTGCGGATTAAAATAGGTTCGCCCCCGGTTTTGTTCGGCAGTTTTTGTTCGGCAGTAGAAGGCATGATAAATGAATAACGTGGTCGGAATCGGAACCGATATCGTGGAAGTCGCCCGCATTGGGGACATGATTGAAAAACACGACGATACTTTCATCCAGAAAGTTTTTACCGATAGTGAAATCACCTACTGCGGCCCCCGCAAAGCTGCAGTGCAGCATTACGCCGGACGTTGGGCTGCCAAAGAGGCAATTCTGAAAGCGATCGGGACCGGATGGTCCAAGGGCATCAAGTGGACAGACATTGAAGTCATCAACCAGATGGGCGGCAAGCCCTATGTGAAGCTTAATGGAAAAGCAATCGAAGTGTGTGCCGATCGCGGCATCAATGAAATTTTGATTACGATTTCGCATTGCAATCTATTTGCCACCGCGTTTGCGACGGCATTGGGAAATGACCATAGCACGGTAAAGTAGCACAAGTACCGGGTACTGAGTACCGGGAAAGTTAACCTAGTTTCTCCACGCGGCGGTCCCGCACGGTCAAACACCTCAATCAACTAAAACAACATGGATCCCGATAGAGCAAGAATTCAGGACGACCTCGCCGGTCTGCTCGAAGGGCAGGTGCGCTGTGATGACACATTCCTGCAGCTCTACTCCAGCGACGCCAGTTTGTACGAGATTGAGCCGCTGGGCGTTGTGCGTCCCGCCGGCACTACGGATGTGGTGGCCTGTGTTAATTATGCCCGTGAAAATGATTTAACGATCATTCCGCGCGGTGCCGGATCCAATGTCCTGGGCGCTGCACTCGGCGGAGGAATCATTCTTGATTTCTCGTGGTCGATGCGGCAGATCCTAGCGGTTGACCGGGAAACCGTGCGCGTGCAGCCAGGCTTGATCCTCGGTGACCTCAATCATCATCTTGCCTCGCACGGCAAAATGTTCGCTCCCGATCCATCGACACGCAACATCTCGACCGTTGGCGGCACACTGTCGCTCAACCGTAGCGGCAGTCGCTGGTTGAAAACAGGAACCCCACGCGACCATGTGGTCAGCATCGAAATGGTTCTGGCCAGCGGGGAAGTCGTCCAGTTTGAATCGGCATCCAACCAGATTTCGACCCCCGACCTGTTGAATGCACCCAAAAGCTTTGAGGCGACCCAGTACGAAAATCGGATTCGGACGATCATCGATCGCAACGTTGACCTGATCGCCAACAGCCACCCCAATGTAAAAATCAATCAGGCCGGCTACCACGTTTACGATGTGGTCGATGAAGGCGAAGTGGACCTCACACGTTTGCTGGTTGGCAGCGAAGGCACGCTCGGAATTATCACCGAAGCGACCTTGCGCACGATCCCGGTGCCCCGGCACCGCGGCGTGGTATTACTGTTTTTTCACCGGCTGGAATCTGCGGCGATCGCGGCGGTGGACATTGCAGATTCGGGCATTGTGGCTTGCGATTTGATGGACCGGCGTTTGCTGCGATTGGCCCGCGAGAACGACGCGCGGTATTCGAAGGTCATTCCCGACGAAGCCGAGGCGATGTTGCTGGTGGAGTTCGAAGGCAGCGACGACGGGGATCTTCGGAAGAAGATTGACAGTTTGGTCCAACGCATCGTCCGTCGAAAAAAGTGGGCGTTTGACCAACGTACAGCAACGCAGAAGCCACAACGCGATTTTTTCTGGCGGATTGCCCGCCGCGCCGTGCCGACGCTGTACCGTATGCAGGGCAATCGACGCGCCGTACCGTTTGTCGAAGACATGGGAATCGACCCCAAACGACTGCCTGAATTTCTCAAAGAAGTGCACGCAGTGTTGAATCGCAACGAGGTAACGGCGTCGATATTTTCGCACACACCGCAGGGGACCGTGCATGTTCGTCCTTTCGTAACGATCGGCAATCGCGCACACATTGCAAAAATGCACCGGGTAGCAACAGACCTTTACGAAAAAGTTCTTGAGTTCGGAGGGACGATATCAGCCAGCCAGGGAGACGGGCTTAGTCGCACATGGTTTTTGCGACGGCAGTTCGGAAAATTGCACAGCGTTTTTTCGGAGATAAAGAATGTCTTCGACCCCCAGAATGTTTTTAACTACGGAAAGATCGTCGGCGGCCCGCACATGGGATTGACCGACAACATTCGCAGCGTCAACATCGCCCTAGTCCCGCCAGCGACTGATAATGCCGAAAGTCACCCTGACCTTGACACTGAGGAAGGAGAACTGGAGGCCACTGCGTTGCCGACAATTACCTCCGGGGCCGGCAAACCCGGCAGAAAAAAGGTCTCCAAATTTAAGGCCAGGCGACAGGCCAAAAAAGCAAAAGCGATCGCCGAGCGAGAGTCCGCAGGCGTCGCGGCACCAACCCCGGTCGCCAACGTCGGGGCCGAGGTGCTCAAATCGTTGCCGATTTTCTCCCCTGAATTGAACTGGTCGATTTCCGAATTGTCCTTGACCGCCCAAAGCTGCAATGGGTGTGGGCGCTGTCGGACGGCGGTGAAATCGGAACGCATGTGTCCTGTATTCCGCCTGTCTCCGCGCGAGGAAGCTGCACCGCGTGCCAAAGCCAATTTGTTTCGCGGTGTCGTGACCGGAAGTCTGTCCACCAAAATGCTTGCTGCAGACGAATTCAAAGAGGTTGCCGATCTGTGCGTCAACTGTCACCAATGCCGGTTTGAGTGCCCGGCGAAAGTGGATATTCCCAAACTGATGGTTGAAGCCAAAGCGCAGTATTTTTCAGTCAACGGGATGAAACTTTCCGACTGGATTCTCACTCGGCTGGATTTGTTGTACAGCATTGGTGGTCGGTTGCCTTGGCTGACCAACCGGTTGCTGCGAAACCGCGTGGCACGGTGGGTGATGGACCGTGTGTTGGGAATCGCCCAAGGGCGTAAGTTGCCCACGTTTGATACCGGCACGTTTCTGAAATGGGCGCAGCGCCAGAAGCTGCATGTGGCATCGAAACAATCGACCCGTAAGGTGGTGTTTTTTGTTGATGCGTTTGTCAACTGGAACGATGTAGAACTGGGGGTGGCGTTTTGCAAGATCCTCCAACACAACAACATTGACGTGTTGGTGCCTGCCGGTCAGGCAGTATCCGGAATGTCGCTGGTTTCCGAAGGAGCGATTGAACGGGCGAAAATCGTTGCCGCCGGCAATGTTGAAATGCTGGCCGATCTGGTCCGGCAGGGATACCAGGTGGTGACCACTGAACCCTCGGCCGCGTTGGCCATCAAACACGAGTATCTGAATTTGCTGGACGAGGAGGATGCCAGTTTGGTTGCCCAAAATACAACCGACGCCAGCAATTTTCTGTATGCGTTGCATCAGGCAGGTGAATTGCAACTGGACTTTCGCCCGGTTAACGAAACGATTGGTTATCACTTGCCCTGTCATCAACGTGCGTTGAACCAGAGCGGCGATCCGGATGAAAATATTCCGGGGGTCAAGATTCTGGAAGTGATTCCCGGTCTACAGGTGGAAACGATCCGCAAGGGCTGTAGCGGGATGGCGGGCACCTACGGGATCAAAAGGAAGAACTATTTAAGGTCGCTGCGGATGGGTGTTCAGTTGATCCAGGCGATGCGGGCACCGTCAATAGTCGCCGGGGCTACGGAATGCAGTTCATGCAAGATCCAGATGGAGCAGGGAACCGTGAAACCGACCATTCACCCGGTCAAGATTTTGGCGCACGCCTATGGCCTGATGCCGCAGTTGGACGATTTGTTCAATCGTAAAAGTGGGGATTTGACCATATCATGATGATTAAACTGAAAGTGTTTGCCGCCGCCAAGGAAATCGTGGCCGGAGAACATGTTGAATTGGAACTGCCAACCGGCAGCACCATCGGGGATCTCAAGCAGGCGCTGGCCATGCAAGTGCCGGATCTGGCGAACCTGATTGAACGTTCAGCATTTTCGATTGATCAACAATACGCAACCGCCAAAGATCCCGTCAACGCGGTCAACGAAGTCGCCATGATCCCTCCGGTCAGTGGTGGTTAGCATCAGTGATGGTTAGCGTAAGGCGGTTGTTGGCGTTATTGTTCAATCGCGTGATATTTGTTTGTTTTGTCGAAACGGTTCTGCGATTAATGATTTCTATCGTAACACAAAAGATTGACACGCAGCCACTGCTGGAAAGTGTTTCGTCGCCCCGGGCGGGGGCATCAGTGTTGTTCGTCGGGACGACACGGCAATTCACCAGCGGGCGCGAAACGGTTTTCCTTTCCTACGAGTGCTATCAAGAGATGGCGATTGGCAAGCTAAAAGAGTTGTGCGATCGCGCGGCGAAAAAATGGACCATCGAAAAATGTGGCATCGTGCATCGCATTGGCGAAGTCGCCATCGGGGAAGCCAGCGTCGCCGTTGCCGTCAGTACGGCGCATCGCAAAGACGCCTTTGAATCAGCACAATGGATCATGGATCGGTTGAAGGAAGAGGTGCCGATCTGGAAGAAGGAGCACTGGACCGATGGTGACCAGCAATGGATCCACGAGGGCAGCGTCGCAGGTGGACCAGATAAGGCGGGAGGTGCGTCGTGAGCCAGCCACCGTTGGTCGATTCGTTTGGTCGAATTCACAAAAACTTGCGAATCAGCGTAACAGATCGTTGTAATATCCGCTGTTTTTATTGCATGCCGGAAGTGGTCAAGTTTCTCCCGCGCAAGGATGTCCTGACGTTTGAGGAAATCACGCGGCTGACCCGGATTTTTGCGTCCTCAGGAATTGAGCGCGTCCGCCTGACCGGTGGGGAGCCGTTAGCCAGACGTGGGTTGAGCGATCTGGTGGGGATGTTGAAATCGATTGACGGCATTCGGGAGGTCGCGGCCACCACCAACGGGATTCTGTTGGCCGATCAGGCTGGTGAACTGAGACGCGCGGGACTGGATCGGCTGAATGTCAGCCTTGACACACTCGACCCAGACCGTTTCGAACAGATCACACGCCGGAAAGGGCTGGAGAAAGTGATTGCTGGGATCGAAGCGGCACAGGACGCAGGATTTACCAACATCCGAATGAACGCTGTGGCGATCGCAGGATTGACCGAATCCGATGTTGTGCCGCTGGCAAAATTCGCTCGCCAACGCGGCCTTGAGTTGCGCTTCATTGAGTTCATGCCGCTCGACGGGGACCAACAGTGGGATGCAACCTCCGTGATGACGGGCGAAACAATTCGGCAGCTGATCGAACGCGCAGTTGGCCCGCTGGTGACTGCAAAAAGAAAGCTGGCCAGTCAGCCAGCGGTAGATTATCAGTACGCAGACGGGCAGGGAAAAGTTGGTTTTATTGATCCGGTGTCAGCACCATTTTGTTCGGCTTGTGATCGTGTGCGGATTACGGCCGAGGGTAAACTGAGGAACTGTTTGTTCAGCACCGAGGAATGGAACCTGTTGGAATTGCTGCGTGGTGGAGCCAATGATGGGCAGATTTTGAATGCAATCCGGGAATCCATCGACAACAAAAAAGCTGGTCACGGGATCGATTCAAAGGAATTTGAACGCCCGGCTCGCGCCATGTATCAAATCGGTGGGTAACGCTGCCAGCGTCGGAGCGATGCTGGCAGCATCCCCAACGGTAAGCTTTCAACTGCCAATCGCCTAAAAAGGATTGGCCGCAGATCGCAACCGTGTGCGAATTCGTTGATTTTCCCGGGCTCGATTGAGCTGGTGCAACAAATTTTAGAGTGCGGTTAGCCGCAGTTGCCTTTGTTATTTACCGTTTTTTACTGAGCCTTTTCGCTTCCATAGACGAAAATTGGAATCTTTCGTACATTGGTGGGACGTGGAAACGCCAATTCGAATGTTCATAGGTAACTAATGAGTGCAGAGGAACCGTGGTACAAGGACGGTCTGAAATTTTCATGTTCGGGCTGTGGAGATTGCTGCACCGGCAGCCCGGGGTACGTCTGGGTCAACAAAGCTGAAATTGCCGAAATGGCTGATGCCGTCGGGCACAGCGTTGATGATTTCGAAAAACTATACGTGCGAAAAATTGGAATTCGTAAGAGCCTCAAAGAGCTACCCGGCAGCTATGACTGCGTGTTCCTCCACGAAGAGACTCGTAAATGTGAACTTTATGATGCTCGTCCACGGCAGTGTAAAACGTGGCCATTTTGGGACAGTAATCTGAAAACGCCTGAAGACTGGGAGCGCACCTGCGAACAATGCCCGGGCAGCGGACAAGGAAAACTGGTTCAGCTGGACGATATTGAAGGGCAAAGAAAAACGGTAAAGATTTGACGTATTTTTTGAAGGTTGGCCGAATTGTCTCGTAACACCCCGGTCAACCAGAAAATATTTGGAAACCCCCTGCCTGATTTCACTCAAAATCTACCCCAGCTTGTTTAGAGTCTCGTGCTACTTTCCCCACCACATCCTGCCTGCTTCTTTTCCATTTTCTCTCCCGCTAACGGAGCCTTCAATGAACAAACAGGAAATGATCAATCTGATCGCTATCGAAACCGGCGTTTCCAAAGTGAAAACGCGCGAGATTGTGGAACTTGCTTTCGAAACGATTATCCATTCACTGGTCACTGACCGCAGGATCGAATTTCGTAACTTTGGCGTGTTTGAAGTAAAAAAACGCAACGCTCGCAACACCCACAACCCTCAGACGGGCCGACTAATGGCGATCCCGGAGCGCTTTTTCGTCAACTTCAAACCCGGCAAGGAGATGGAGGAACGCGTGCGGAGGCTGGAAATCAAAAGCGTCAGCGAAGCGATCGAGGAGCAATTGGAAAGACAGCGCGAGTCGGACGAAGAAAACGATTGAGG
>CALCJM010000092.1 GCA_937967505.1 uncultured Pirellulaceae bacterium
GGAGCTATTTTGGTCGGTCAGTGTGGCTTGCCAGAATTTTTCGTCCCGGCGGATTCGATCTTTCATTTCGTTCCTCGATTTCAAAAGCAAAAGCTTTCAAAATAAGGCACCCGTCAAGATGTACTTTAAAGAACGCTCACGGCTCAAAGCCAATCCGCAACACCGTTGGACCATCGACGACATCCGAAGAAAAGAACGCGAGAAAAAGGAACTGTAGTTCAAAGAACGCTCACAGTACTGTTACCAACATTCGCTTGTCGCTCGGGTTGCTTCGCCCTGGGAGTCGCTCTTACCCTCGGGAGGTAAAAGGCTTCCTGAGTGTATCCCAAATGGCAAAAAAACTGGGCGTCACACCAAGGCGGATTCACAATCGAATTCGGAAGAAAACGATTGAAATCAAAAAAGACGCAAAGCACAATTGCTATCTCTTTCCAGACACTGCTGCTGAGGTTAAAACGCTAAAACGTCTTGTTAATGAGTCTTTAACACAAACGGCTTTTCGCAGGGGTATCAAGGAACATGGTCCTTGAACATCCGAGTTATGCCTAAAAAAATCCCGAGCGCAACGGCGAGAAAAAAAGCAGAAGCCATGAGTGACAACTAAATCGAAGAAAAGTTGTCTCACTATCGTTGACACATTCCGTCACGCTGAACCAAGACAAACGGAAGGGCATCATTATATACATTACGGTAGAGTCAGGAAATTTGAAAGTTTCGAAGGGTGACAGTGTCGCCTTCGGGAGACCACTTTTCAACTTCTAACAACTTTTGGGTCGCTTCCACAATTGTGCTAATTATTGAGTTGACTTGAAGATAGCATTGGCTTAACCTGAATCTCGCTTTACTTTACATACACTTATCTTTAAGAGTAGAGAGTAGGTGCGTCTTGATTCGAATTCAAAGCAATCTCTATAATTTACACTTGCTCGTTGCGCTTGTGAGTTGTATTTCTCTTTTTTATGCAATTCGAAGAAGTCAAGTTGACCTGCGGAGAAAATGTACTGATGGCGTCGTTGATCGTCTTGGGAAAATGCCCGTTTCGCTTTCGTCACAACCCATGAAAGCTGGCTTCCTTGGCTTCTCTGAAAATGATTGCAAGGAGTTTGCAAATAGAATTGTTTTTGCAGCTGGAAAGTTTCCTGATCGGCCAACCGCGATATTGCATTCGGTAAAGCTCAAAGACTTGGTTGTCATGAAAGTTGCTGATTGGCTGGTTGTTAGTGACTCACCAGGAGGCGTCAGCGAGATCAACTTGGACTTCTCCATGTTTCAGACTTCTTGGAGAGGTCTTGAGCTTCGCCAGTCAAGCGATGGAGAACGAATCGAGCATCGCGACCAATTACTGTCCGCACTAGCGAGAATGGGTGTGTCGTTGGATTGTGAGATTCGAGATCCGAACTCAAGTGCTAGTGGCCGTAACGCTTCTGCCGCAACTGTGCGAGACCTGCTCCGCGTTTCAGTAGCGGAGTTTCATTTAAACCAATTGGAGTTGGCGTGGACAGCTAATGCACTAGCACTTTATTTGCCGCCTCAAAGAACATGGGAAAATAGGCTGGGTGAGGAATACGATTTTGACATGCTGGTCGAGCAACTAATGGCTAGGCCACTGACTAGCGAATCTTGTGCGGGAATCCACATTGCTGATTGCCTTACGACTGTTTTTCTTGTGGACCGAGAATACAAGATCTTACTTAGCGAAACTCGGGTGCGCTTGAAAGCTTTTTTGCTTGGAAAAGTGAAGGAAGCGGTTGGCTCACAACTTCCTGATGGGGCTTGGCCGGTTGCTTGGGCTACCACCGGCTTTTACGCGCCGGGAGAAGTGCCGCAAATTGATAGCGCCACGGAGACTCAAAAAATGTTGGTGGTTAGTCATCTATTGGAGTGGTTCAATCGCTTGCCAGAGGGTTTGCGCCCACCCTTAACTACCTTTCGGCGCGCTGTTGGTTGGGCCGTGAAGCGAATGCGTACAATGAAAAGACAGGAGATTGAGGCAGAGATCTGCCCATGTACCCATGCCGTTCTGGCTGTTTATGGTGCGGTTGTGGAATAGACTTGCGTTTCTTTTTTAGGAGATTTGAAGATGAAGAAAATCATTGTTTTGTTCAGTCTGGTTTTCGCGACTTACTTGGCCGTTGAGTCAGCCGCAACAGAATCACAACTGCCTGGCCGCGCGGTGGCGATGGAAGCAGCTGCGGAATTAACCGGAGGCGGCTGTGGGACTTGGGCCGCTTCCACGCAGTGTGGCTCTCAATCTGGGTGTCGTGGAATTGCGAGGGGGGTCTTTTCTAATGGAGATGGTAGCAGGAAAGTCAGCGGTTGGAGCTGCTGGATCACTTGCTGGCTCAGTAAACGGTCAGAGGACTGTAACGGAGGTTAATCTTAGATAGGCGTGTCGGCGAAACTATTCCTGGTTTCGCCGACTTATTCTTTGATCTAGAGATCCATGAATTTTAAAATTACTCACGCATCCCTATTTTTAATTGCCTTGATCTTTCAGGAAGGCGGACATCCGATCGAAAATGGCTTTGAGAAGCTGAGTCTACTCAGAACAAGTTGCGGGCCAAGGGCGGCGTGGGTTTTTTCTGATTCTCTGGGTTTTGATTTTGACCAAGGCCAGCTCGTTGCTAAGTTTGGTGAACGTCCTACAGGTGTGTCTCTTGCGGAATTATGTTCGCATTTGACTGCCAGCGGTGTCAGTTGCGAATTGAGGCAGCTTGGTCCAACCGATTTGAGTCATGCTATTCTTCCTGCGCTAGTGCATTTTCGACCTGAAAATAAGCTCGCTCCATATGGCCACTACCTCGTCGTAGTCGATCTAGATAGGAATGGAGTTACAGTAGTAGAACCGATCGTTGGAATTAAAAAACATTTGAATTGGCACTTTTTTTCGGATCGCTGGTCAGGGAACTGCATAATCCCATCGCCGAAACCACTTTGGGGTAAGATCTGCAATTCTTGGATGACAGTATTGCTGCTAGGGGGAGGAAATTTATTATGGGCAATCCACTGTGTTTGCTTTCGACCAAGTGGTCGCGGCATTTCGGAAAATCGTTTGGAATAGTAGCGAGTTGCTGTCTTTTGCCAATGTCTTTCATCGTAGACTTCCCTGCGCTTCGAGTTCCTGAGCGTGACGCAACAAATGCTGCTTGGATCATTGCCTCACTGGTGTTGAATGAAGAGGTGCCAATTCCCGCTGTTTCCTCTAGTTACGACGCTAGTTTCCAAAGCCTTGCCAGTCAGCTTCGTTCTATGGGGGTTGATTCTTCGCTGAGGAAATTGACTTTCAAGGAATTATGTTCATTAGAATGCCCTGTTGCGATTCTTATTCGTGAACAAAACGATCGCTCCAATTACTTTGGAATTGTGTTGCAGGCAAGCGAGGATCGTAGTGGTTCGGTGACACTTCTGAATAGCGGATTGCTGGCTGTAAGCGAGATATCTGAAGACAGATTTAGAGCACAGTGGGCTGGTCATGCTTTGGTGCCGACAGGAAGAAGGCGGTCTTCTCTTACCTTCAGTTTTCTTATGGGAGTGTCGTTTCCAGTATTTTTGTTAATGGTTGCTCGGATGTATAAAGTTTGCACCAGGAAAGAAAGAAGGTAATTGTGACTAACGTATTTGCCAGATGGTCCATTGTTATATGGGGATTTTGGTTGTTTTTTGCCTCTTGTTCGGCGTCTAGTGGACAAGTAATTCCTCGTGATGTCAGAGAAAAGCTAGGGGCAAATGCAGCTGGTCTGAACGGGCTGGAGTTGCGATTCTCGGTGAAAAAAACTTTGCTGGCGGAGATCTCCAGTCTACCAAAACCACTACAGCATCTAGGTGATCCAAAATTTTTGACCGCCAGTGAAGAGAAGCACATAGTGCGCATTGGAGGCGGTCGACTTTTTCAAAGAGTGGCAAATAAACTTACTGGAATAGGTGAGTGTGCTTTTGATGGAGAATCCATATTCTCCGGTCGGCCAGATGGCAGTAGCGATCATTCAATATTGAGTATTTTAACGAAAGAGATATCGCTCGAAAGAGAAGAGTTATCACAGAAACATTTCTTCTGGTGTTTTTTCCCTGACGCAGGCTTCTGGCTACCTAGCTCTGCCCGTGAGTTGGGGAAACCCGTCGAATCATTGGTCCTGCGCTTCGCACGACAAGGAAAGTTGGTTGACTACCAGTCAACGAATGAGATGATCGAAGTTCGTTTTGAGGTGCCGGACCCTTGGCAAGTAAAAGAGATTATGAGCCGCGAAGAAATTGAAAGATACGTCGCCAGATTTAAAGGAGACTCAGCCGCTATTCAGCGCGAGTCGCTTCAATCGCTCATGGATTACTCAAAAAGAGCAAAGAAACGAGTGGTCGGGGTGCGGTTGGATCTCACAAAAGGGTATGCTTGCACCGAAAGTTGGGAAGAAACAGAGGAAGGTCAAATTTTGTCACGTACAACTTTAGAGGATTTCAGCAGAGCGCCGAAAGGAGAACTTTGGCTTCCACGAGTTAGCAAGAAACTGATTTTTTCAGATGAGAGCGCTCCAACCTTCATTTCACCTAAGCCTATATTGTCAGTTGTCACTTCGCTCGACAAAATAGAGCAACGGCGTTTCTCTGAAGATGATTTCAGGCTTTGGTACAAAACTCCAGGAGGTATGGTTTTTGACTACACTGCAGAGGGCGCTACTTTGAACCGGCCTGTTGCCTCTGAGGTTCCTGGGGAACTTCGCCGCAAGCAACGAAGCTTTTTTACTGGGCCGACATTTTGGATTTTCCTAAATTTGCTTTTGATTTTCTCATATATCTTCTACAGGCGTCGCTAGGAGAATTGAAAACAATGTCTTTGTTAGTCGCGTTGTTGTTTGTTGCCTTTACTAGGCAAACAGGAGTGGGCAGAATAAAAAGCGACGAGAGGGGTGTAGCTGATCAGTTAGTAGCCAATGTCTTAATTGAACACTCAAAAAAGGAGGCAATTACTATTGAATACAAGATTATGACTTCTGGGATGGATAAGTATTCTGGTCTAGAGTCCCCTTATATCAAACGTTTGATTTCCGTAGACCGATCTGGCGAGTACCTATACTTGGACAACTCACATGGGCATTCAGATATGGATTTTCGCAATGATCCAGTGAGAAAGATCACCCTTATTAAAGATGGTTCCGCAACAATTCTTTCGACGTTGAACGCTATTGTGATGAATGAGCCAGTTGATTCTCCGCGATTGAAGATGAACGAGTTCCCGCCCGAACTTATTATGCTGGTTGGCTGGTGGCCATTAGAAGGGTTGCCTGAGCCAAAGATTATGGGAAAAGAACGGTCCATTGAGCGAACCTTGTCTCATGCCGCAGCCAAATATGCTTACTGGGGTGAGGATGTCAACGGGTTCGAGTGTGAAGTATTGGAATTGCCTGGTGAAGATACAATTTGGATTGACAAAAATAATGGCTATCTGATTCGTAAGCGAGAATTACGAAGCTTGGGAAGTGCGGATAGCTTCATTCGTTACGAATTTAGCGACTTCAGGCCAGTTGGCGACAATATTGCTTTTCCATTTTTAGTGAAAACAGTTGAGTCGTTTGGGAGCGGTCAGAGCAAAGTGGTTCAGTCAAGTTCAATCGAAGTAGTTGATGTAAAAATAAACGATGATTCGAAATCCACGCATAGAAAGATAGTATATCCTCGCGGTACAATTCATGTCGCTCAATCTGGCGAAGTCAAACTGCTCAATGATAGCGAGCGTGAATTCGCAAAGAGTATGTTGAATTGGAGTAAGGCTTATTTTGCCGCCTCTCCTAAGTCAATTAATTCTAGTTTGTTGCGATTCCTAATTTTTATCCTAGGATGTGTAGTCTCAGCTATTAGCTTGAACAAGATATCAAGTGACTACACATAGGTTAGAAGCCTTTACTGGCAGACTTGGTTGGACGGACATTGGGAATTTGAGCAGAGCTAAATGAGTGAAAACGCATCTTGCTTTAGTTCATTGACCTGCGACTCAGCTGAACAAACTTCTCTACTGCGCCGATGGAGGCTTCTGGATTTACTACCGACTTCTCGAAGCAGAGGCTGTCGGAATACTAACCTAACCTAGTAAAAAGTTACCTAATTATCCTTGACAAATTCCACGCTGGTCAACTGCAGTAATGCTGATCAATACGCTGGAGAGAAGAACGACAGCTCTTATCGCACTGCCGGTAGAAGATGCTTGACTATGAGAATGACGTAAGTAGTTTTTCCTTAGCTTGCATCGCCAACTCACCGTATGTAAATAGTATTTTAGGGAATGGACGAAATGGGTAATAAAAAAACAAAAATTCAGTTTTCAATTCTTGCTTTTTTTGCAACCATTAGCACAGGATTTGTTGTTGCTATCTTGCTTGGGGCCTTTAACTCAAAAGGCGGTGAATCAACCATTGACAAACCGCCCGGCTACGTAACTAGCGATGTTATGCTGGATCTCATGGAAGAGAAACTCTCGGGGAAAATTACCGGAGACGAACACAAAAGATGGTTTGGCGAGGTCGTGTCATTGACGGACGCTCGCAGTATTGTCATGAAAAAAGAACCTACTGACGATTTGGTTAAAGTCAAACTGAAAGGCGAAGTGGATTTTCCAAATTTTGTTAATACTTCGGGCTACTCAGCAGCCTGCAAAAAGCTGAAAATGAAATTGCTTAGTCAAAGGGTTTTTTTTCTTGTCGAGGATGGAGAAGCAAATTCCTCAAGTGATGCTCAGGCAGGAACAGTTGTTTTATATGACGAAATCTTTGATTTTGAAACTTTTGTCGGTTTCGGCAAGTAAAAAATAATCGTTTACAGTTTTGGCAGCGATGGCATTTTGTGACCGTTTGATTTTGCTTGAATTACTTGGTGTAGAAATGCAAAGAAGCTTCTGTTCTGTGTCAGTGTTCTTTAAAGTAGATCTCGACAGGTACCTTATTATTTTGAAAGCTTTTGCTTTTGAAATTGAGGAGCGAAATGAAAGATCGAATCCGTCGGGACAGAAACTTCCGGCAAGCCACACTGACCGACCAAAACAGCTCCAACCTTTCGGTGAATGCCTACTGCCGGAAACATTCTCTCTCCCCAGCTACTTTCTACAAATGAAAAAAACGACTGTTCTGGGCCACTTAACAGGCATCGGTCCAAAACCCGGTGGTCAGTACGCTCATTGAGCTGGCCGTCCAAAATTTAGACGCAGGACAAAACGCCGGCGGGCCGCAACGCATGCTTGAGGCCAGCCGTGCTGACGGAACTCTGATGAGGTTTCATGTGGACACGATCATTCAAATTATCGCCGGACGTGAGCGTTCTGTCAGCTATAGTTCCTTATGATTACGTCAAGTGCTGGAGGCGGTAACAGATTTCCTCCACCAAACCAGCACGCTGGCAGCTACCGCTAATGCAAACAATACGGGCCATCGTCCTGCAAACCGTGATTGAGCCTTGGCTGGAGGGTGTTTCCAAGGCGGCATTCCGGGGCGTGACCACCACCCAGGATCGCCACGGCGTTTCGATAACAACCACTCGGCGGCCTTAAGTTGGGGGTGCCAGTACGGTCTGGCAACATGCCCTTTTTCCTCCAACGCAGTTAAGTGAGCGTTTCCTCCCTGAGAATTGAGTAATTCGACTGACCGGCGGACATGTTCAATAGGGGCCTGTTTATCTTCGCGATTGTTGAACGCCCAAACGGGGACGGTAGTAAGTCTAGCCACCAGGTCATCATCTCCTCCTCTCGACGATAGTGGCATAATGGCCGCGAAAAAGTGCGGAAATCTTCCACCAATGTTCCATGCGCCACCCCCACCTGAACTAATTCCCGATAGGTAGACTCGATCCTTGTCTATTGGGTAGTCTTGAATTGTTTTGTCGGCAATCAATTTGCAAACATCCCCCATGTCGTTTAGCCGGCGTCCGGGCTGTTCTGAATTTGAATGGGTCCAAACCATGTCATCCTCAGGGCATTGAACTGCAAGCAAATAAAACTGATTGTTCTCCAAAAATTCAGCATCGAAAAACCACTCTCTGAGCCAACGAAGGTGCGCGTGATTATCATTCCCTCCTTCGTCGTAACCATGTAGCCAGACGATCAGGGGATAGTGAACACCCTTTTCTCGATCAGGTGGTTCGTACAATCGGTATTGAAATTCCCTGTCGCCATAACGATCGCCAGAATATGAGAACTTCAAAGGTAAAAAAAGGTCTGCAAAGATACCTGTGATGACTATTCGGTCGGCCGATCGAACTTGCGTTGAGAAAGTGAAAGGCCCTTGATCAGCATCCGAGATCTTTTGGTAACCCGGCTGGACAGGTGATTCTGGTTTACCAAAATCGTAGTGATACTCTTTCTTCGGGTCCTTGTCCCCATCCTCAAAAGTTGAAAGCTCCTCAATTGACATCCGATTGAGGACCCAACTGCGGAATCCTGCTCGAGAGCTGGGGAAAAGTTTAAGTGACAGGCTGCCATCTACAACTTCCACGTCGAAATATGCGGGGGTATCGCTTCCACCAAATCGTGAAACGTAGAGGAATTGACCAATCATTGACGTAAAAGATGGCCCAACTGGATTCCCTTCAGCTTCAACCCGCATGTCTAGATGCCCAAATTTCTCGTCCCCCATGACCAATGTTACTCTCCACTTCCCATTTGCCAACGGATGTTCGAGTACCACGGGTTCTTCTGCAAGAATGAAGTCCCGGTAAAGGCTGGTTAGTGGATGAGAAGGCTCTGTATTTATTGAATTGTCTGCTAATGCATCGAACACGGTGCAAGCGAATATTAAAAAAACTGACAAGAACTTCATTTGACGGCTCCTAGGAGACACTGCTGAATGAGTGACGCACTATTGTATTCGTATTCCAAAAAAAATTTGAGGACGTCCCATTGGTTGCTAAAACTGATGTTGGTCGCACTTGAAATAAGGGTAGTGTATTCGTTTGAGGAACTCAAACGGCCGGCGGTAGGTTTTGTTTGATGAGCTTGCGAATCAAACAAAATCCATCGCCGGCAAAATTTTGTGATTGGCCTAACGGTCGGTATCACGTTTCAATGCGGCGATCAATTCAGGCAAGTCGTTGTAGCCAAAAATTCGCTTGAAGCCCTTCTCCACCTCCAGTAGGACAAACGCCATCCAACGAGTGGCTTGATCGGTTTCTGCCCGGAATCGAGTCACACGCCCCAGCTTGTTGCGTGTGTTGCGAAACGAGTTTTCAATTACGTTGGTGCTCAGTAAGTTCCGATGGAGCGTGTTGGATACATTGAGTGACTGTAACGCGACCAGGTCTTCTCCGACTTCGTGCAGGCTCCTGAGAGCTTCCGTGTTCTTGGTTCTTGCCTTGAAGGAACTCTTCAAGTTCCTTCACAACCTCCTCAGCCGCTTGCTTGCCCTGAACCGAGCGTAGACGTTTGAACAAACGGGCCAGCTCACTCCAATATTTTGTGGACAGCTTCGAACGGATGTTGCGCTCTTTATGCACCAAGCACTGCTGGACGACTGAGTCCGGGAAGAAGTCATGAGCGGCATCCCGTGGCTGATTGAAGCCTAAAAACAAAACCCCTTGCCAAATTTTTTCAGGCAATGGAAATCAGGTCTCAGGCTTTACACTGGCGGTTCTGTTGCAAGTTCATATTCACGATGCGTCCCGCGCCGTGATGGATGTTGATATTGTGGCTGATGTAAAGCTCCAAGACGACTACTACATGAGTAAAGCCACGTTTTGATGCAATCGTGTTTTGTGCCGAAGTTTACCGGGTGGACCCAACCCCAAGCACCCCCGGCAGGATTCGAACCTGCGACCTACTGATTAGAAGTCAGTTGCTCTATCCAGCTGAGCTACGGGGGCGTGTGTCTGAAAGGCGGAGCAGATCTGACTCCTCCTGATCCAAAGACAACTGCGAAATTCTAACGGTTCGTAGCAAAAACTGAAGGCTAATTTTGAGCCATCACTGCCAGACTATCAATCTGTCAGTCGCCGGCTCTTTCCCGGAGGCCGCACGCGTCTGCCCTTTAGGAGACAGCCAGCAGCCTGCCGGCAATAGACGGTCAACATCGCCACGTTCGACAGAGTATCGATGCCCGTAAACTCAATGAACCACCATCTTAGCACGGTGGCTGCCAAGTGAATCAAGTTACCAGTGCATACCGTTGGCATTTTGGCGGCTAATACGCGTTTTGGCGCGAGAAAACGACCACAAATGTCTTGAGGATGATTTTGATGTCCAACCAGATTGACCATTCACGAATGTACTGGTGATCAAAGAAGACACGTTTCTCCATCTTGTCGAGCGTTTCGGTCTCACCGCGGCACCCGTTGACCTGAGCCAGTCCCGTCATCCCGGGCTTCACCTTGTGGCGAAGCATGTATCCATCAATTTGCGTCCGGTAGAATTCATTGTGTGCGTTGGCATGCGGGCGAGGTCCCACCAGGGACATTTGGCCCATCAGCACATTGAAGATCTGGGGAAGCTCATCGAGTGAACTCTTGCGGAGAAATCCACCGATCGATGTTAATCGACTGTCATTCTTTTTTGCTTGAGTAACTTTGGCTCCGTTTTCGCAAACCTTCATGCTGCGGAACTTCCAAACGTCAATTTCCTGCCCGTCAAGACCGTAACGTTTTTGTCGGAACAGCACCGGACCTGATGACGTTAGTTTTACCGCCGCAGCAATGACCGCCATGGGAGCGGCCACGACGCACAGTGCTGCTGTGGCGATAACCAAGTCAAGAAATCGTTTGGCAATGCCATCGACCCCAAAGAGCGGGTTTTCAAAGACACTGACGACTGGAACGCCCTGAATGTCAGACCAGCGCGAGTTGAGCATCTGAAAAACAAACAGATCGGGAACGATGTAAACTGACGCTGTTGTATCGGCCAGTTGCTGAATCACCGAACGGATGCGCTCTTCCGCCCGCATTGGCAGGGTGATGAAAACAACTTGGACTTTACCCGCTTTCGCGGTGGAAATCAGGTCTTCAATTTTTCCAAGTTGCTTTTCAACATCGTCCGGAAGTTTGGCCGTTCGATTGGTGGGGCGATCATCGTAGTAGCCCGAAAGTTTTAGCCCCAACGATGGTGTGTTCTTTACATTACGGGCCAGTTGGATGCCCAAGTCGTTCACGCCGACAATGGCAAACGAGCGGATGTTTATCCCTCTCTCGATCATCATCCGCGAATACCAGCGATGGAGGACTCTCACAGACAGCGCAAATACCGGTGAAATAACGAACCAGATGCTCAGTGAGGGCGTTGAGAGTTCGGTGGAGTAAACGGTGAACAGCCCCAGCACTTTCAATAGCACCAAGGTAGTGCCCCAGGAGAGCAGCAGAGTGGTTGATTCACGAGTGAATGCGATTCCGTTCCACTTCCGATAGACGCCAAACAGTTCGGCCAGCATGTGAAACACGCCCATCGCCAGCAGTGCCACGACGATCGTGGATTTACTGTTGAATTCAGGCAGTTGATTGACAATCAGCAACAGGCCCACGCCGATGGCGGCAGCATCACAAAGCTTCAGTAGAGAATGGGAGAAATCGTGGTGGGGGCGTACTTGTTTTTGTTGTTGGTTCATTGCGTAATGGAGGAGTTACGGCAAGCGGGTGGGAGTGTCCTCGCTGACCTTGATCAGGCGATGGCGATCCGGATTCCGGTTTCGTATGGCACACGCGCAAATGCGGAACGCTGCCATCAAGCCAAGGCTTTCGATGAGAACAACACAGAGTAGATTGTGATGGTCTACAAAAGACCACCAATGCCACTCGAGGAGGGCAACAATCAGAAAAGCAGAGTAGGTTTTGTCCTTTTTCTGCATCGCCCGGTTTTTGCCGATTGTACGATCAAGCGTACCGCCGACAGAAGTCGGCAAAATCGCCAAGACCGGGATTCACCGATTCGTAACGATTTGCGCCAATTGACTCGCCTCAATCGGGGAATCGTCCTGCTTTGGTGTTCAGCGGCCATCAACGGCCAGTTTGACCGCCAGATTCACAGCCGAATAGAGACTGGCGGGATCAGCGATACCTTGCCACGCAATGTCATTGGCTGTTCCGTGGTCTACGCTGGTCCGAACCATGGGCAGCCCCAGCGTGACATTGACGCCGGTGTCAAAGTTGAATGCTTTGAAAGGAATCAGCCCTTGGTCGTGATACATGCAAATATAGACATCGGTGTTTTCACGCCGGCCCGGCAGAAATCCAGTGTCAGGAGGTAGCGGACCGGCAATCTTGATGCCCAGACTTTTGGCACGCTCAATCGCAGGTTGAATCAGGATTTCTTCTTCGCGATCCCCAAACAGCCCACTTTCGCCGGCGTGAGGATTAAGTCCCAGCACTGCCACCGACGGCTCGCGTCCCTCGATTTTTCTGATCGCATGATGTGCCAGTTCGATGACCTCGTTGATGCGATCTGTTTGCATGGCCTCCGGCACTGATGAGTATCCGATATGTGTGGTGACCAATGCGCAACTGAATGCAGGTGAATACATCATCATGCAAAACCGGTCGCAAGCACACCTGTCGGCGAACAGTTCGGTGTGGCCGGGAAAGGGAATCCCCGCAGCATCCCAGGCCTCCTTGTTGATTGGGCCTGTGACGACACCATCGATGACACGTGCTTTTGCAGCAGCAATCGCAGTTTCGATAAAATCGAAACTCCCCTGCCCTGTATTGGCGTCAATCTGGCCGGGCTGAACGGCTGCTTGGTCCAGCGTGGGGACATGTGCCACGGTCGGACCTTCCACGGATTCAAGTGCAACAGTAGCGTCCCGATCAAGGTGACCGGCGCGGCCAAGATCGACCGTTGCGAAACCCGATCCCAGGCCGATTGCAGCAGCAACCCGTTGAAGCAGTCGTTGGTCACCGAATACGATCGGGGTGCAGGTCGCGGCGGTGTCTGGATTGGCCAGAAGCCGCAGGCACAGTTCAGGGCCGATGCCTGCTGGATCGCCCATCGTGATTGCAATGCGTGGTTTTGACAAAGTAATTTCAGGGTTGCGGGCTGGATTTTCGGTAGAGAGGCAGCAAGCGATGGCGCACTTCCAGTGACAGCAAGTTCATCGTTGTCACATACAGTCGGCCACCGTAAGTCGCCCAGCGATCAGGGACAGGTTCGTACGGGTGCCAGCTTCCTGCATTCTCTCCTTTTCTTTCCTGGGTATCGATTAACATCGGTCGTAGTGTGCTGTTCCATTGATTCCATTGCGCGCCCCCGACATGTTTTAGCACCTGAGTCGCGTAATACCAATAATAGGTGTCGCGCGTTTTGCGGGTGGTCATGTTGGGCAACTGCTGCATTAAAAGATAGTTGGTCCCGGCCAGCAAACGCGGATCGTTCCTGTCCCAACCACTGTAGATTCGCATCAGCAGTCCAACGGAAGTCATCGATGGCGATGGTTTTAATCCCTGCACGCGCGAGACCCCCTGTGAGTTAACGGCGTACGGGTTGTAGCGAAAGGTCGATGGAGCATTTGGGTCGGCCGCCACATCCAGCCACTGAGTCAATTGCTGTTTCATTACCGGGTCTACATTCAGGTCGGCCAGTTGAGCGCTTTGAATTGCCATCATGATCCAGCCGGAAACTGACGTGTCGGTCGATTGCTGTTTGGGGGCCGCGAAGTATCGCCAGCCGCCCTTCTGTGGATGCTGTGTCATCGCCAGATAGTCAATGGCTTTTTGTGCCGGCTCTCTCAAGGTCTGGTCCTGAGTCATTCCATAGGCTTCGGTTAGCGCCAGCGTTGCAATTCCGTGACTGTACATTCGACAGGCGTCGTCCGATCGTCTGTCCGATTCCAGATACAAACCTCCATCGGGGCCCTGGTGTTGCACCAACCAGTCAACAGCTTGCTTGAGTTGCGCTGCATATTTGTATTCGCGGTGGTTGTAGCCTCCACCCTGAAACGCCAACAACGCCAAACCCGTCGCCGCAGTATCGCTGTTCAACTGTCGTTTGGCCAATGGGTGCCCCGAGTCAAAACCTGACAGCGCCCAACTGCCATCCGGTTTCTGATTTCGGGCAAGAAACTCAAGTCCCAGATGAATTGCGGCTTCGGTTGATGGTTCGGAAAGGTCCGCAATGGCGGAAGGGCTGCGCTGCCGGAACGCTTCCTTGGCCAGTGCGACATCGGGAGAGACCGCCAGCATTCCGCCAAAGTCACGTCGTTCAAACTGCGGTGCAATATCTGGTTTGATTTGAAGACTGGTTTGCGAAGATGGTCTGACATTGGAACCCGCCCGCAGGTCCGGCCGTTTCCCGAGTCCGGCAGACCCCCATGGAGCGTCAACATCCTGCCTGAAATCTGCCGGTGCGGTCATGCGGTCAACACGAATATCCTCCAATGAGGCCAGTTCATCGGCATCGGAACCACTGTCGGGTTCCGCAGATGTGACCGGTTCGTCGGAGATGCCCGCATCGCTATTGATGTTGGGTATCCGCTGTGGGGACATGAGCCTACTACCGGTGGTTGACTGAAGGGATTGGGCAACCTGATCATTTTTCTCCAGCCGGGAGTGAGTCGAAGACTTGGCCGTATCAGGTTGGATCACCGGTAAAGAGGTCGCGCCCGATAGCATTAAACGCGTTGCTGTACTGCCCAGCACCGATGACGGCGCGACGGTTCTTCTGGCGATTTTTCCCAACAGCGAATCAGCCAGGGCATCTGCCTCACCGGATTCCAGTTCATCCCCGTTGGGTTGGTGTGTTTGGGCGTCGGTGAAAACCGGTTCTGCTCTTGCATCGGCCAAAAGTGCCTGGGTGACCAAAGTTTTGCGATTACCGGCTGCCAATTTCTCGTCTTCCTCTTCCAGCAGTTCTTCGATCAGGCGCGACACCGGATCACCGGCAAGCATGCGTGAGCTGCGTTGATCGCTGAAGAGTCTGGCGAAGGGATTCTCACCACTGTCTGATTTGGCTCCTTTCCGGATTGCCGAAACAAAGTCCATGGTTTCAGAGAATTCACCACCGCGGTGGGTCGCCATTTTTGCCAGCTCGTTTGGGCGCAGTTCGTCGGCGCGGGTGGGTTGAGAGGTCATTGATGACGGGGCCGCGGTTTCGATGGTGACTTCTGCCAGTAACGATGGCACGGCGTCAGCGGTCTCCGAGGAGCGTTTGGTTGGTTCGCTTTTGATAGGGCCAATATCGGGCAGTCCCCCGCCTGAACGTCGCTTGGAGGTATGATCGACGACGATCTTTTTCGCACCAAGATCGGCAGAGGCTTCTCCTTTGGCTGCGGCGATCAAGTCGCGGTTGACGGCCAGTGCTGAAGCAACTTCGGCTGCTGCGGCTTCCAATGAGTGCTCCTTGGGTTTGCGTGCTCCCGAAAGTCTGGCATTCTTGACGGTGTCAGCTCGGAGACTACTGGTTGGACGTGTCGAACGCGCGTGCGTGTGGGCGCGCTTGGACTTGCGGCTGGTTGCCATCAAGGTTTCGAGGTTGGGTAGATTGAATTCCCGTTCACGTTTCGCGGAATCCGACGCCCGAGCAGCCGGGCTGGCGATTCCCCCGGTGGCGTTGGAGACGTTGGTTGATTTGCCGATGCCGGAGGTGCCGCGCGTGCTGCGTGTGAGGGCGGTGGGTTTGGCACTGAGTGCTTGTGCTGTTGATTGAGCGCCGGGACGACGGGATGGCAGGTCTTTCGATTTTATAGTGACTTCGATCAGGCTGGGACTGGTCGATCGTCTGGGGGCTGTCGGAGTAGCGTCGGGACTGGAGATAGTGGGGGAGAGAACGTTTGTTCTTCTTTTGAGTGATCGGGCCAGCGCTGATGTCGGGCTGCGTTGTTGGTCCGCCGACGCCAGCGGGGCGATGCTGGTGATGTCTGACTTCTGGGGACGGCGAGTGATTTTTCCGGCTGCTGCGGAGAGTTCTGACTGACGGGCGTTGGGCTGTTTGGCGGTTTGCGATGTCGAAATCTGTTTGTTGCTGGTGGGTAGCGGCACAATATCACGCAGACGTTTTTTGGGGGCTGACGAGGGGCGCGCAGCGGTTGCCAAATCGAGTTTCTTCGCGATCGCTGCATGTGGTGCGCGTTTTCGAATTTGCCGTTCCGCTGCGGTTGGACCGGTTGTGGCTTCAGATATTGTGACTGTAGGACGGTTGGGTGATGCCGGTTCCGTTGGCCTGCGACTGATCGAAGCACTTGAGGAGGCGTCCAGAGAAGTGGTGGCGGTTTGTTCCTGATTTCGCAATGCGCTGGAGACTCTTGAGGCGAGCCTCTGGGCGTTCGTTGTGGGATTTCCGGGGGACTTGGTGGAGGTGGTAATCGATTGTTCCACTCCCAGCTTTCTCGCCGCAGCGCTCTCAGGTGCGCCAGTCTCGGGATTTGTGTTGATGACCGACCTCTTTAGTGCCGACATAGATTCGGAAAAACGGGGTACAGATTTTCGGGTGCGTTTCCGGTGTACCAGCTGTGGTTGACGGGTGGGCGTGAATTCGACCGTGGGCAGTGTCTGCGGTTTCCGGTCTGTTTGAGGCGCGTCTTGTTTGATGACCTTGATGTCGGGTTCCGGGATTGGCTGAGAGATGATTTTCTGCCATGGGAACGGGTTCGATCGACGGGTGACTTCAATTGACCGGCTTTGTCGATGCACCACTTTCTGTACAGGTAGTGGTTCGGGCCCGTGAAAGATACTGACCGCAGATGTAAAAATCAGAATCGCCAGATGAGCCGATAACGATGTCAGAACCGCGAGTTGCAACGATCGTTTGAGCTTCGAATCGTCCATATGCAGCAAAGCAAAATGTGCTGCCGCTGCCAACGCGGGCAGCAGGAGCAGCATCGTCCACATCCAGACGCCATCCATCAGCGTTGCGACGGCACCAACGGCCAACGCACACGAAACTCCCAGCGCAACGGTAACCGGCCAAACCTGTTGATCAAACGGTTGGTCTTCGTAGGCGTTCAGTCTTTCGATCGCGCATCGAATTCTCATGCGATATTATCAACCGCGGCTGCCGCAGTTGCTGTCAGGGAGATTGACTTGGTGGCAATCCGATGCGCGGGCGAACGAGAACGCAGGAGCGCTCTGCCGGCGTTGACACCTCGGGACATCATTGATTCCTTAAAGTTTTTGATGTGCATTGAACCAACGGATCGTGAATATCAGGGGTCTTTCATCGTAGCAGTGTATTCAAAAATCCCCACCTTTTTACAGATGCTCATGGCCGTTGCGACGGTCTCCCAGCTGGATTGACGGTCGCCGCGAATGACCACCGTTTGCGTCAGAGGGTTGTTGGCCTGAGCGCGGCGAAGGATTTGTTCAACCTGTTCGGCCTGTCGAAACGCCCCGTCGATGAAGAACCGTCCCGTGCTGTCGATGTTGATCACCAGTTCATGGGGTTCGATCGTGGCCGGCAGTGCTTCGCTGACACTTGGTAAATTCAGGTCCAACTCACGTTCCTCTTCTGAGAAACGTGACGACACCAAAAAGAAAATCAGCAGGAGAAACACGACGTCAATCAACGGCGTAATACTCAGCGATCCGATGGCGGCAGAACGTTTGATTTGAACAGGCATGAGTCAGCTGGACTACGGTTTAAAGAATTTTTCAGGCGGCGGAACCGCCAACGATCCGGGACCACCGTTGGAGTTTTCCGGCGGACCATTACTGTCGTGGGGCGGGGCTCCCCCGGCAGCGCCTGCCTGCACCGGATACGATGATGCGGGCGTAGGTTCGCTCGCGCCCTCGCGCGGTTGAAGCCCACTGACGGTGAAGCGTACCTGCCCTTCGTATTTTTCCAACTGCGGCAACAAATGATAAGCCATTTCCTCGATTTCGTTGATTAACTGAACAATGCGGTTTTCGTAGTAGTGCGAAAGGACTGCGGCGGGAATGGCAATCAACAATCCGGTCATCGTGGTTACCAGCGCGGTATAAATACCCTGCGCCAACGCTTCGGCACGATTTTGCCCCACGACCAGCTGCGTTGTGTCATAAAACGCCTGGGTGATTCCCCAAACGGTGCCTAACAGGCCAATCAAGGGGGCGATTGCTGCGGCCAGCGTCAACCAGGATGTCATGCGTGAAAGCCGCGTCGCCTCGCGCTGCGCCGCTTCGGAGACCGCGTTTTCCATTTCGGCTTGAGGCCGGCCAACTTTCATCAACATGGTACGCAAGACGTAGGTTGCGGATGAGGGATTGGTTTGGCAAAGTTGATAGACCCGTCGAGGGTCGAGCCCGCCTTTCTGCGCGCTGAGCATGGAGATTTGATCGACCAGCTCAGGTGGAAAGATTCGTTCGCGACGCAATGCTAGAAAACGTTCGACGCCAATTGCCACCACCAAAATCGACAATAACAGTAGCGGCAGCATGAACCACCCACCGCGCGTCAACAACGTCAGGAAGTTGATGCCCGGTCGTCTCGCTGGCGTGTCGGTGACTTGGGGGGCGGTTTCCAAATCAGATTCTGTCTGAAACCTGGTAGCGCTGGCGATTAACGTGGTGCTGTGAGCTTTGTCGCCATTTGCCGGCGCGGCATCACATAGCCCGGCTCCCGGACCCGCGATGATCAAGGCTGCCATCATCGTCAGCACAACCAGCGATAGCTGTAGCGGCAATAAGCGGCAATCTGTGATTTGGGTAATGGGAATCAATGGTGGTGAGTTCATTTTCATAGTAGGCGAATTAGCTCGCGCGATTGATCGTAAGATGGTCGCGACGGTACCCTTACTTTAGTTGCCCGGTTGGATTTGTTTGAGTGTTTCTAGTTGTTTGCGGGCGTCTTTGGCCAAACTTTGCTCTGGATAATTTTCGATCAAGTAGGTGAAAAGTCTGATTGCATCCTTGATTAGTTGAGGTTTCAGCCTTTGCGAGGCCTTTGAAACTCTTACATAGCTGCAACGCGCTGCCTCGTAAACGGCGTAGGCCTGTAAAGCCTGAATTTCGGGCTCAGACTGCGTGCCACCATAACCGTAGAACACCAGTTTGAATTCATCGATGGCATCGTCGAAGCGCTTTTGTTTGAACAGTACCTCGCCCTTCATCACGTGAGCGTGAGCGCCTGTTTTTCCGGAACTGTTGGCCGCGTGTTCCCACGCATTGAGTGCGCCGTCCTCCTGCTTCAGTCCCAACCGCGCCTGGCCGATTTCAAACCACGCTTCGTGTTTGGTGGATTCGTCAGCTTCCGATATTGTCAGTGGCGTGGCAAAATCGATAGCTTGCTGCCACCGTTTCTGTTGATTGGCACTTTTGGCTCCGTTGATCATCGTTAACCATTTTAATCTGTCTGGCGTCGTTTTTGATTTCATTACAACCGGTTTGGCCACCACATAGGCTTCCAGTGCCTTGGCCCAGTTTTCATTTTCAAACCACGATTGAGCCAGCATGAACTGCCCATCCGCCGACAGGTCGCCCTCGGTGAACCTTGCGATTTGTTTTTCAAATCCGTCAGCAGCCTGTTCAAAGCGGTTCTGCTTGTAGCTGGACCAGGCTGCTTTATACATTGCCTTTTCCAGCAAATCGGAGGATGCGTCACGATTGTTGATGACATTGGCGTAGAAGACAGCCGCGTCGTCATATTTTTTCTGGTCATAGAGTGCAGAAGCCACTTTGAAATTGGCCTCGGCAGCCAAAGGGCTGTGCGGAAAGGTCTCCGCCAGATCGCGGAACTGGGCGGTGGATTCGTCCGATTTGTTCAAGGCTTCCAACGCCCACGCCAATTCGTACCGTGTCCGGTCAGCCAGGCGGTTTTCGTTGGCCAGACGCAACAGATCGCGGAATACGTTTTCGGCTTCGGCCCAATTCTCATTTTCCACATACGCCAGTCCCAGTTCAAACTGGCTACTGTCGCGCGCGTCACCGGCGGGCGCGGTGGCAAGGTATTGCTTGAGTGCTTCAATTGCCTGGTCTGACTTTCCCAATTTTCGATGGGCTACGCTGCGCGCCATGCGGGCTTGCTGCGCCATCGTATCGTCGGGGAAACGTTCGATTAGAGTATTAAATGATGTTTCAGCAGCTTCAGCCTGCCCGGTTCGCAGCAGCGCCCAACCCTGCCCCAACAGGGCGGCAGGAGCAAATTCCGAATCGGGAAACTGCTGGAGCAAGGCCCCATATTGCGCTAACGCGTCTGTCAGTTCATTTTTTTCATAGAGTGTTTCACCAATTCGAAACACCGATTCTGCGATCGTGGGAGATTTGGGGAACTGACTGGCAATCTTGGCTGCAGTCAACCGGGCATCGTCAAGACTATCCAATGCAAGTTGACAGCGCAGCAGTGCCAGTAGTGTTTCGTCGGTTCGTTCCCATTGCTGTACCGAGTCGATGGCGTTTTGCAGCGATGTCATTGCGCCGTCGTACTTTTTTTGTTGGAACTGACTAACCCCTGTCCAGTGCCATGCTTCGGAGGCAAGTTTAGGTAGTTTTATCGAATCGACTTGTTCGGTCAGCCACGTTTCTGTTTCAGAATATTTTTTTTGCAGGTACAGTGCCCAGCCAATTCTCAATGCCCAGTGAACCTGTCGTTTGTGATCGGGGAAACGCCTGGCCAGATTGCGGAAAATTTTTTCGCCTTCGACGAAGTTCTCCTTCACCAGCCATGCATCGCCCAAGATCTCCTGAATGTCCATTGCCAGCGCGTGTTGCGGGTAGGCTTTCATGAACCGCAGTCCGGTTTCGATGGCTTTGTCCGTTTCGAATGATTCCCACCACGCAGCGGTTGCATTAAACAGGGCATCAGGTGCATCGGTATCGGCGGGGAATTTTTCCGCGATCTCCTGAAACCGTCTGGCGGCTTCGGGTTTCATTTTGGGAGTGGCGTAGGCCGCTTCGGCATGTTCCATCAGCAACGCAACATGCAAAGGCGAATCGACCGAATTGGCAATCCACGCCTGCGTCAAAGTGCTTGCTTTTTCGGCCGCCCCACTGCTACGGTAGGCATTGGAAAGCAAGATGGTTGCTTCGAGCCCAAATTGGGAATCCGGCACCGCTTGGGGGACAAGTGCCTTGATCGCGGCGGGGTACTGTCGGGCGCGAATCCACTCACGCCCTGCCATCACGGCTGCTTGATCCGGGTTGGCTGCATCTTTGGCGGCTGCGACCTGTTCGAACAGTTTTGCGGCACGGGTAAAATCATCCAATGAGCCCGCGACGAGTGCCTGTTGAAAAATGGCTTCCAACTGAAGACCGGATTGGGCGTTTCGTGAAATACTGTCCAAATTTCGATCGGCATCTTTAAGCAGCTCAGTCGCCTCAACTGATTCTTGCCTGGCTCTGGCGGAAGTGGCCAGCCGCATTTTCAGTTTGGCAATCTGTAGACGGACATCGTCAATCGATTCGGTATCATCAGCAGGGATTGATTGAAGATATTTGTCGAATGCCGATAGCGCCAGATCGAATTCGCCAATCTGCTGCCAAGTGCTGGCAAGGTCGTACTGGGCAACGTTTTTAAATTTCGCATTTTTGAAAGCCTCCAAACCCTGAAAGGCGGCCACCGCTTCGTCGTAGCGTTGCAGCTTATAGAATGCCTGACCCTGGAAGTACAGCGCCTGGTCGGCATCCTTGTAGTCAGGGTATTGCTTGATAATTTTGCCGAACGTTCTGGTGGACGTTGTCAAATAAATCCCCGCTTCCTGTTGTTGGTCATTCGATTGTGCCAAAGCCAATTGATCGCCGTATTTCATTTGGGCGAATCCCAGAAATAACAACGCACGCGGAATGCTGGGGATCTCGTCGCCGGAGGAAACGGCTGCCTTGAGAGGTGCGATCGCGTCGGCGTAGCGGGTTTGCTGAAACAGGCAGATGCCCAAGTTTAGTTTGGCGGTGGCGATTTTGGACCACGTCGGATGATCGTTGATCAGTTTCTGCCACTGACTGGCGGCAAATTTGAAGTCGATATTATTTTGGGCGTTGCTGGCGCTGGTGGCGATCTTTTCGGCAGCAGCATTCGTGGCAGCATTCTTTTCATCGGCGGCGGTGGCCTGGGTCTGTGGAACAATGACGGGGGCGGCTTGTGACAGACCGGTCGTATACAGTGCGGTGACAGAGATTGCGATAGTCACAACCAGGACAACAGGGGAGCGTGGGTTTAACATTTTGGCTTGGGTGGTTCGGACATTCAAAGGCGGTCGATGGTACGGCGCATGGTGTTTACGCAGTAGTTGGCCATCAGGGTCGCCGAAACAGGCGTTTGTTCTGGACAGCGAAAAACAAAAGCACTTACCGCGGGCATACTGAAAAACCGGCGATGGGATAAAAAGGGCAATACAGCCAGTCTTCAGTTTATACGGCACCGCTCGGGCGGGCCAGAAAATCCTGGTTTCGAACATGGCAAAGCCCGTTTTTAACAATGGCGAGCTTCGTCGGTTTTTACGGGCTTACAGTTTTCCTCGCTTGACAAATGTGGGCGTAATCTGCCTGCAATCACCGGGTTTTTTTGCCTGTGGGACTTTTGCGCGTGGGGAGTCTGTGCCTGCTGGGGCGAAAAAGGAGTCCTCTGAAGAGCCCGTGCTTAACGCCGTCAACAGCTCCGGCACGAATTGGCATCGCACCGTTTTACAGGTACTTCTGGTATGCGGCGACGGCCAATTCATCGACCCGGTCGTTCTCCGGGTGTCCGCTGTGGCCAGCCACGCGTGTGTACTTAACCTTGTGCCGTGCGATCTGTTCATCAAGCCGTTTCCACAGCTCGCAGTTCTTGACTGGAACATTCTTTCCTTTTTCTTTTCGCTGCCAGCTGTTTTTTTTCCACTTTGGCATCCACTCGGTCATACCTTTGCCAACGTAAACGCTATCGGTGAACAGTTCGACGATACAGGGACGCTTCAGTGCGGCCAATCCCTCGATGACGGCCATCAATTCCATCTGATTGTTGGTCGTATGTTTCAGGCCGCCGGATTGTTCGACTTCTTTACCCGATGGTAAATGACGCATTAAGTACGCCCAACCGCCGGGCCCGGGATTACCGCTGCAGCCGCCGTCGGTGAAAAGATGAACCTCGATGTTGAGTTGAGTGGTCAAAGCGCGTTCCGAAAATCGATAAGTTGGTCGATCAGGTTGGCCTGATCGACCGTGACTGAATATTGGATGTAGCACTATATTACCGACGTTTGCCGACCGCGTAAATGATGGGTGGTAAGGCGATTGGCAGTCCGGAATTTACCGTCCGTTGGCGACGCTGAGAGCGTCAGGGCGAAGCTGGCTGCATCGCCAACGGTAAGCTTTCAACTGCCAATCGCCTGACAAGGTCGTATTTGTTTCTTGCGCAGTAACGCCCGGTTTCCCACAAGAACTTAAGGGCTGATCAAGGCTTCGTGAATTTTTCGACACGAGCGGAGCGCGCGCACCGCGTACGCATGATTTCGCCAAGGGAGATACCAACGTTAGCCCACGTCGCTGATCGCCAGTGCCCTGCCGTATCGCGCGAACACGAGTTGTCGCAGCCGGGTGTATGCCTCTCCCCGCAAATTTGGGTCGGCAGCGATCAATGACCGCGCGTCTTTGCGGGCCTGCACCAACACGGCCTCGTCGCGCACTAGGTCGGCGATCATCAATGGCGGAAACCCGCTTTGCTGGGTGCTGAACAGGTTCCCCGGACCGCGAATTTGTAAATCGATTTCGGCCAAATCAAACCCGCTGTCATTTTCAGAAAATGCTGTCAAACGTTGATTGGATTCGGGGTCATCGGACGACGCGAATACACAGACAAAACCAGGATGTTGCCCCCGACAGACGCGCCCGCGCAGTTGATGCAACTGGGACAGACCAAAACGTTCAGCCGATTCGATGGTCATCACCGTTGCGTTGCCCACATCGATGCCTACCTCGATCACCGTCGTTGAAACCAACACCTGAGTGTCACCTGCCGCGAAACTGGCCATCGACGACTGTTTCTGCTCCGCCGTTTGACGCCCGTGCAGCAGATCAACCCGGAAGTCGCTGAACGGCCCGTTGGCCAATGACTCAAACATTTGCTCGGCACTGCTCAGCGGTCCATCGTCATCGCCCTCCACCAGTGGAGCGACCACGAACGCCTGTCTTCCCTCGCGCAGTTTCTTTTTAACGAACTGC
>CALCJM010000093.1 GCA_937967505.1 uncultured Pirellulaceae bacterium
CGAACACAGTAGTTAAGCACTTTAAGCCGATGATAGTACTGCAAGTGCGAAAGTAGGTATTGCCGGATTTATTATGAGCCGACGCGTCTAACCATGACCCGTCGGCTCTTTTTTTATGCGCCGTCAAGAACGTGGCTACCGTCGCCAGACGGTGGAACGTTGGGAAAGAGCGTTCTTTTTTGACGGAGCTTCCATCACAGTAAGTTGTTCCTTGGTGCATCCACGCTCTGGCGAGCGTAGCCACGTTGGTTTTAGGGTGGGGGTTGCTTCTGCATGCTCAAAACGTAGCTACCGTCGCCAGACGGTGGAACGCTGGGAAAGAGCGTTCTTTTCGAGGAAGCTTCCATCACCGTAAGTTGTTCCATGGTGCATCCACGCTCTGGCGAGCGTAGCCACGTTGATTTTAGGGTGGGCGTTGCTTCTGCGTGCTCAAAACGTAGCTACCGTCACCAGACGGTGGGGCGTTGGGAAAGAGCGTTCTTTTTCGAGGAAGCGCCCATCACCGTGAGTTGTCCCGTGGCGCATCCACGCTCTGGTGAACGTCGCCACGCAGGGACTGAAGGCCATCGAGGTGCACCAAAAACGTTTTGCTGTCCTCCGATCGGGCGAGCCACCGGTAGTCAGTATCGCGGACAATTGGCTATACTCCTCCGTTTTCACGCGTCAATATTAGGCCTGAGGGCAGGACCCAAGGAAAGCATGCCGATGCAACTATCGTGGAACGAACTGATTTCCGACCAGAGGTATTCAACTGCCCACAATGTCTGTAGGTCCCCCAATCGCAACGGAAAACCCCGCTCGGCAACTCGTTCGGCCTTCGAAGCAGACTATGACCGGATAATCTATTCCAGTGCCTTCCGCCGTCTGGGCCAGAAGACGCAAGTTCATCCGATGGAGACCAATGCCCACATTCACAATCGCCTGACGCATTCACTGGAGGTGTCGAGTGTCAGTCGTACCTTCGCGCGGAAACTGGTTAACTTTCTTCGTGCACGGAACGAACTCCCTTGCAACTGCGAGAAAAAGTGCGTGGGCTCATGTTGCCAATCCGCCGGTGACCTCAACAACATCCTGATGGCAGCTTCTTTGGCTCACGATATTGGTAACCCGCCTTTCGGGCACGCAGGTGAATTTGCGATCCGCCAATGGGTGGCCGATCATCTGGACAGGATATTCCCCGCCGAAACAGAACGATGCGCTGAAACTACCGCGCTCAAGCAGGACTTTCTGATTTTCGAAGGCAATGCCCAAGGCTTTCGGATCGCCGCCCGAGATGACATCGTACGAAGTGGATACCTCTGCCTGACCGGGGCCACTCTGGCCAGCATGGTCAAGTACCCGTGGGGCAGCACCGATCCCGAAGCCGCCAGGAAAGGGAAATACTGCTTCTTTTCTTCCGAACGCGCGATTGCCGAAACCATTTTTGAAACGATGGGCTTGCGCGATGGGCGGCAACTGATCCGCCACCCACTGTCGTTTCTGACAGAAGCGGCCGATGACATTTGCTATTCGGTGATTGATATCGAAGACGCCGTTGAGATGCAGATTCTTGGGGAAAAAGATGCCCGGGAACTATATTTGAATTTGCTGGGCAAAGCCCGCAAGGACTATCACGTGCAAATGAAAATTTCGCAATTACGAGCGGTCGTTGTGGGTAAGTTGATCGAGCAATTTTGGCAGGTGTTTCAAGAAAATTATGTCGCAGTGATGGCTGGAGAATATCATTCCGACTTGAAAGAGGGGCTGCCGGATGAAATCCTAGCGGCATTTGGCGACATCAAGAAGACCTACGACATCATCTTCGGAACTGCGAAGAAGGTCAGAATCGAAGTCGGCACCTATGAGCTACTGGGACGGATCCTAGACACATTTTCCGAGGCAACCCGCACCTATGCTGCCGCCCCGGAATTCGGCAAACTGTCCTTCAAAACCAAGCGCACTTTGGCGATGGCATGGGACGAGCCCTGGTTGGTTGAAAATGCATCGCGCCCCTACTCATGGTGGTTGCATGAAGTGCTGGACTTCATCTCAAGCTTGACCGACGAGGAAGCTTATACCATTTCCAATGCGATTGCAGGAGTTGGCCGAATTTAAAACCTGCCGTGATGCGGTGCCACTGCCGTCTGCACAATTTGTGCACTCCCCTATTTTACCAACACAGGTTCTTTCACCTTGTACTTGCGGCTGGAGGTGGCCTCCGAGGTAGGAAAGTCGTCCGGGACAGGTAGGGTTACTTTCCCGGTTGCTGCCCATTCACAACCGCGCTGGATCAGTGTGATCAGTGCGACGCTTTCGAAAGAATAATCGTCGTGGCCCAGCGTCGTGTGAAATACCCGTCCCTTTTCGTAGTCGATCGTCATCACGACCGGTTCGTGCCTGCCGGTTCCGCCAAACTTTTTGGCCGCGAAACCGGTCGCCAGCACTGTCATGTTTTCGGCCGGTCCGCGCAGAGTCTGATAGAGTTCGTCCTTGGCCTGCATAAACATGTTCGGCATGCCTGACATGATGGGATGGTCGGGCTCCCGAACGACAATCGGAAGTTCGCGTTGCGGGCCGTGGCCGCCTCCTGAACCCTTGGAAGTATCGCGGACCAGTTTGTCGTCGGTGTTGTAGTAAACATACGGTCCACTTTTCTCATTACGTCCGCCCCAACCGCCAAGTCCGATCATGCGATTGAATGCAGCCCATTCGGGAAAACTGTTGTCGGCAGCGTGCACAACGACGAAGCCACCGCCTTCGGCCATGTATTTTTCGAATGCGTCGCGCGTCGCTTCAGGCCATGCGGCCGCGCGCCAGCCAAAATTTGAAATCACCACATCATAGTTGGCAAACGCGGGTGAAAACTGATCGTCGGTCTTTGGTTTTTTCAGATCTGAATACTCTTTACCGTCATCGAGCGTGAACTGGTCTCCAAATCGTTTGCTTTTCCAGAGAAACCGGCTGCGATAGATCTCGACCTCGAAACGGCCCGATTCTTCAAGATAGTCGTGCATCATCTGCGTTGTTTTGGGCCACGCGTTATGGTTGTTCTGGCCGTCAACAATTAAGGCTTTCAGTTTCCGGTTTTCATGGTCCTCTGCATAAATCGATTGCAGGGTGAGTTGGGAAAACAGGACCAATGCAATAGACAGATAAAATGCGCGGTAACAATTGGTGATCATCAAATCAATCCACATACTAGACAGTTAAGTTGACTTCGCCGTAGCGCGATCTGCCAAACAGACCTCGCGACCGGGCCCTTTGTTATAACCGAATTGTGCTGAAAAAGTTACACCTGGAAAGGATCGTCGGAGCGAAATCGGGCAAAGGGGCCAAGTCAAAGGAGGGCAAAGGGACAGCCTGAGTTGCAACGCGCTCCTCTGATTGGCCCATTGATGGAATCGGCCTGAAGCTGCCGAAAGCCTGCTGGTCCGAGGTTCAGAGACATATCGGGAGGTAAAGAATCTGCAAAATTGAAGAATGCCGACTGCATTGCCAGTCAGTTCATGATTCCAGCAACCGCGCAATCGCCAGACTACAATCGCGGACGTGCGGAGTATCGTGGCTACGTTGGGAAGAAAGCCGTGCTCGCAGCATGAAAAGAAATCGTTAATCCCACTGTGACACATTGGTGTCACTACAGCAGCCGTTGCGTTCGCCGGGCATTCTTTAAGGCGAGAGGCTTGACGACACTTGGGCAATACGATTCCTGGTGCGAACTAAGGCAATTGGCAGTTGAAAGCTTACCGTTGGCGACGCTGGCAGCGTCGCCAACGGATGGTAAATTCCTAACTGCCAGTCGCCTAAAGTGCCTCACGCAGAGGCGCAGAGGCGCAAAGTTCCTGCGTCTCCACCTTTTCGACCTGTCATGCAGGGCCACCATCAGCACGCGGTAAGATGCCTCTCGTTAATCTCATTCCAATCCCGGTAGTTACACCATGGTTCAGGAAGCGTCTCCGGCTGCCATTTGTCCAAACCCCGTGAAGGGTTACGCTTTTGGTTTGTCTCATTTTTGGCGCATAAAAAAAGCCTTGGACGAATACGACCAAGGCTTTCAAAATCAATTTCTCATTGCCAAATTACTCGGCGGCGTCGTCTTTGGATGCATCTGCATCTACAGTGGCATCGGCGGCAGTTGCTTTCGCCTCAGCTTCCGCTTTCATGCCGGCGGTCTGAATCAGGGGACCACTTGAGCCCAATCCACCCTGAAGATCTGCGTCAGGAGTTGAGCTGACAGATGCGGAAATCCGATCGCCACCGGTTCCACCGTCTTTGGCGGCCTCCTTGGCCTCTTCTTCGGGGGTCCAGTCAACGCGTTTCCGCGACAGGCCAATCTTGCGTTCATCGGTATCGACTCGCAGAACTTTTACTTCCAGTTCGTCGCCAACCTTGACTAGGTCTTCCGGGTTCTCGATTTTCTCGTCGGAAAGTTCAGAGATATGCAGCAGACCTTCGAGACCATCCTCCAAGCCAACGAAGACACCGAAATTGGTAATCTTTGTGACTTTGCCCTTGATCAACTGACCGGGCTGGTAGCGATCCGGAATATCGCTGGACCATGGATCGTCGTTCATTTGCTTGAGTCCCAGTGCGATTCGGCGACGATCGGTATCGACGGCCAAAATACGACACTTGAGTTCCTGTCCCTTTTCCAGCACCTCGTTGGGGTGGCTGATCTTGCGGGTCCACGACATGTCGGAGACGTGTAACAGGCCATCGATGCCTTCTTCCAGTTCGATAAACGCACCGTAGTTGGTCAGGTTGCGGACACGCCCGTTGATCTCTTTGTCGATCGGGTACTTTTCCTGAACCTTGTCCCACGGATTGTCCTGGGTCTGCTTCATACCCAGCGACATTTGTTCGCCATTTTTATCGATGCCCAGCACCGCAACGTTGATCTCGTCACCGATGTTAACCAGTTCGTTGGGGTGGTTAACACGCTTGACCCATGACATTTCTGAAATGTGAACCAGACCTTCGATGCCGGGTTCGAGTTTCACAAACGCACCGTAGTTCATCACGTTGACCACTTCGCCCTTGTGGATCGTGTTGATCGGGTATTTCTCTTCGACGTTGTCCCACGGGTTCGGCAGCAGTTGCTTCAGGCCCAAGCCGATCTTGCCCTTTTCGCTGTCGATGGTCAAAACCATAACTTCGATCTCTTCGTCCATCGACACCATTTCCGATGGCTTGGAGATCCGTGTGTGTGACATGTCGGTAATGTGCAGCAGGCCATCGATACCGCCAAGGTCAACAAATGCACCGAAGTCGGCGATGTTTTTGACGACACCTTTGCGAACCTGGCCAACTTCCAGTTCGGCCATCAGTTTTTGCTGGGCATAGGTGCGTTCTTTTTCGATCAGAGAACGGCGGCTGACAACGATGTTGCGACGCTCTTTGTCGATTTTGAGAATTTCGCACTGAACGACGCGGCCGATGTATTCTCCGATATCGCCCGGTCGGCGGATGTCCACCTGGCTGGCCGGCAAGAAGACTGGCACGCCGATGTCAACCAACAATCCACCCTTGATCTTGCGCTGGCACGTACCGGTAACGATGTGTCCTTCGCTGACTTTATCGACCAGATCCAGCCACGCGATGATGACTTTGGCCTTGCGGAAGCTGACGGAGATCAATCCGGAAGGATCGTCGGCGCGGCCCTGCTCATTTTCCAAGTCTTCGACGAGTACTTTGATATTTTGACCGACTTCAAGGCTGTCGGCCTGCTCTTCCCACTCGTTACGTGGAATCGTGCCTTCGCTCTTGAAGCCCAGGTCGATGATCACCTGATCTTTGTCCAGGCGTACGATCCGGCCATTGATGATGTTTCCAATGTCGATGCCCTGGCCAATGCCGGCTTCCGATTCTGGAAAGATCAGATTGTCGATGTCCAGTTCATCGACGGCGACATCGCCAGCGGAAAACAGGCTGTTCAATTCGTCTTCGACGGACTGATCATGTAGAGATAGAATGAGATTGCGGTTGACCATAGTGTTACTCGGGAAAACTTCCAAGCCAGTGCTGAATCAGGAGTTGGAACAGGGGCACTGGGGGTTGGGTGGCGTGCACTCAAGCGGCACGACAAAGGTTGTTGAAATAAAAAGCGGCAAGGACGATTTTGAATCAAACTCGCATTGATTCGTTGAAAGAAGCGCCTTGCTACTTACGTTAATCGGCAGATGTTATCAAAAGGAGGCCGCTTCAACAACGGAAGAAGCGGCGAACCTTACCGATTTTATTGGTCTTTTCGCCCTTTCGCGGCCGGAAGTTTGGTCAAACTGCCTGTGTTGAGTCGGAACCCACAAGATGTCTGAAAAAACGCGCGATTTGGACGCTTTTTTGCTAACGCTCCAGAGCCAGCACCGGCCCGCTAATTACGTGGTGGTCGGATCCTGCTGCCAGAATCCCGGCAACGCAAGTCACCAACCAAACAGAGATAATCGAGCGAACCCCATCCCGATGTCACGTCGCGATACTTCCAACCCGGAATCCATGTGCTGTCAACGAGAGTGAGAACGGTCTCATTCAGCAGGGATTGGTGCCTCTGCCGTGGTGGCATTTGTTGAAGGCGGCTCTGACAAGGTCGATTCCGGACGTTTCAGCCGTAAGCGAATCGTACTGCCCTCGACTTCGATGCTGTCAAAACGACGTAACACTTTGACCGTGCGGG
>CALCJM010000094.1 GCA_937967505.1 uncultured Pirellulaceae bacterium
CCTGTCTTACCACCGGCTGATTTTCGCAATCGCTTCCAACAGCACACTTACAAAGTACCTTCGTTGAACGACCGGGAAATGGAAACGATGCCCCGGCAACTGAAGCGCCAGGTTCGGCATGGATTTTCGGATCACTTTACCAACGATTCTGGCGGCTGGCTGACAGGAAGTTTGAGTATCTTGACGGCACAGACATGGCGGGAATTGTTTCCGGTAACGCCCCCGCACGTGACTATGTGATCGGCGAAAGTCATGCTGTGATCGGGCCACGTGCGTTCATTCGAACCAAAGACTACGTATTTTCGATGCAGACGCGCCCCGACAAGAATCGCGGAAAAAATATGGAGTGGGCGTTGAACGCATCGTATGAGGAACTCGACCCTGCCTTGTACTACATGCCTTCGGATCCGGGAGAAGTGAATAACCTTGCGTTCAGCCCGGAACACCAGCGGGTCGCCACGGCGATGAAGGAAAAGCTGATGAAGATCGTTTTGGGTGACAATCGGGTCGAAGTCGATTGGGGGGGTACCAAGGCCTTGGGCACTACTGTCTATCGCAGCAACTTCGCTGCCGGTGCCCATGACAAACGGCTGATCCTGCCACAATAGTTCAGCGGCATCCAATTTTATATCGGCGCAGTAACTTGCTTTCATTCTGCTGACAGAACTTCATAATCGCAATTCCCTGCAAATGTCCTAGGTTCGTAGACACATCGCTGGTTCAGTAAGGTGTTCGCCGGATGGTTATTCACCCTGTTCATGTTCGGTTGCGTTTGGGATGTGGAACTCGAATCCGGAAGAACCATCGGGCTGGTTTTTCCAGTCGATTGTCGCGCCTGTGAGATACTTGGCATGCTCAGGCGATATAACGAGGGTGAACCCATTGGAGCGATCAATCAGATAGTTTGGGTCGATGGGCGGATCCTCAATCTGTAGATCGTACATGAGTCCGGAGTAACCGCCCTCTTTTAGTGCCACGCAGATATGGGAGGTAGGGGAGTCGGCTAGGAACTCGTGAAACTTTGCGGCGGCACTTGGGGTAATAATGACAACACGCGTTTGAAAATTGTCCAGTTCGACAGTTGTCAGGTGTTCTGCTGGTGCACCGTCCCGTGTAGCGTCTTCATTTTGCTGTACGTTTACCTCGCAACCGGTGAGGCAGGCAGCAAGAACGGTCGCGTATAGTAGCAGTAGCGATCTGGTTTGGGGGCGGTTGATGGTACTCATATTAGTAGGGGGCCTTCTTGTTGGTGAGATAGGTGATTTACGATCTTGTTTTCTGCAAGAGAGGATTAGCCACCGAAGATCAAACCACCACTGGAAAAAGTTGTTCCATAGTTTTTCGCCAGCGTAACGACCTGATCGAGTCCGGAAAGGAACTGGCCGTCGTTGAGTTGCTCTAATGGATGAATAAACGCGGACCACAACGTTTCGTCGTTGATACAATAACGCGCGTCTAGGGCGCGATCAAAATTGGCCGCCATCAAAACGCGCCACCGGTCAGGGGGAATTGTTTCAACCTCAGCCACCGGAGTCATCATACGCATGCGGTTGTGCGATTGGTCTGTAATGACGAATACCAGTGAGTCGGCGAACTGAAATTTCCAAAAGCCGGGTTGGTTTTCCACAACCACCGTGGCCGATTTTTCAATCAACGCCTGTAGGCGCCCGTTGTTCATGTAGCTTGGGGCAATCATCGGTCGTCGCTTCGCTTGTATCTGTGAGAAAAAATTTGTGTGGGTCACAGATTCTCATGTTAGCCGATTGTGTGGGCGAACGCCAATTTGTCTAGCCCCTCCACAAGATTCCGGGAGATCTCGCCACACCGCTGCGGCGAGGAGTAACCAAGAGTCGTGCCACGCGCCCGGTATCTTGCGGTCGGTGCGTTTGGCGGAGCGAGGCACTTACGGATTGCCAGCATTTTGCTGGCGGGGAAATTAACGTGATCGTGACGCCCGTGCATTTTTCTTCTATCTTTCGGGCTTTGACCTATTGTATTGGGGAAGCCGTTGTGAAGTCCGAGAAAATTGATCGCCGACTGGCGTTGCAAAAGGTCGGTGTGTGGACTTTGGGAGGCGTTGGCAGCTGCTTGGGGGTTTGTGGATGTCGTTCCACCCCCATGACTCACCGTCCACAGCTTATGTTGATGCCCGAAGGTCAGGAACTGGCGTTGGGACTGCAGGCGTATCAGGAAACGATCGCCGGAAAACCACTGTCGGGAAATTCGACTTTGGTGGAAATGGTCAAACGGGTCGGGCAGCGAATCGCAGCCGTTTCTGCACGTGGTGATTTTCAATGGGAATTCAACCTGATCGCCGACGCGCAGCAGAACGCGTTCTGCCTCCCCGGTGGTAAGGTGGCCATTTACGAGGGCATTCTGCCGGTCTGCCGGGACGAAGCGGGGTTGGCTGTCGTGATGTCTCACGAGATTGCCCACGCACTTGCGCGCCATGGTGGCGAAAGAATGAGCCATAATATGGCCGTTGATGGCGCGAAGGTGCTGGTTGATAAACTGGCGGGCAAGTACGTCCCGGCCAAAAAGGATTTGTTGCTGCAGGCCTATGGCGTGGGTTCCAAATATGCCGTGCTGTTGCCCTACAGTCGTCGGCAGGAGTCCGAAGCCGACCATATCGGTTTGAAACTGATGGCTCAGGCCGGCTATGACCCCGCAGACGCCCCCGGATTTTGGACGCGCTTTGGAGAAATGAAAGGCGGTGGGCAGTCAGCCGAATTCCTTTCCACACATCCTTCCGATCAACGCCGCGCTGCTGACCTGATGGCCATGATGGATGAGGCTGAAACGATTTACCGCGGTGCCAAACAAAAGTACGGTCGGGGTGAACCTATTCGGGCGTAAGCCCTACTCTAATCTTCGGATGCGAGGATAAGCAAACCGCTGGCGATATCTAATGATGGTGAAGTTGGGAGTGTCAGTCAACAATGAAGTGATTGCCCACTGCTGTCAGTAGCGTATCCGGCAGAGGTAGGTGGTCATTGGCATAAAGATAACCACCGAGAGCGCAGGGTTACACAGAGGGACCTGATTGTTCTCGTGACGGAAAGAACTTCGCGCGGCAGACTTGGTGTAGTTTCGGAAAAACCGGGGATGGTCTCCCCGGATTCTGCCGTTTGGTTGCATTCGGGACATTCACACGATATAAAGCGAGTGGCACAAGCGTGCGTCCCAACTTATTCCAGTCTTTTTCTCTATGTGAACCTCATGTCAAATCCCTATGGAAAGCCTCCTATCGCGCCGCCGGTTGCGGGTGCTTACGGTGGCAGACCGGTTGAACCGAAAACCAGCGGCCAGGCGACTACCAGCCTTGTACTTGGGCTTGCCAGTTTACTGTGCACGATCTTCACCGGCATTCCGGCGATCATCCTTGGTGCATTGGCACTGGGCAACATCTTCAAAAGTAACGGCCGGATTGGTGGCAAAAGTATGGCGATCGGCGGGATTGTCCTAGGAGCGCTGGGGACGATCGTATTTCCGGTCATGGTGGGGATTATGCTCCCGGCGGTTCAGCAAGTGCGCGTTGCAGCCCGACGCACCGAAACGTTGAACCATGTCAGGGAGATTTTAATTGGGATGTTAAACTATGAGTCGATGCATGAGAAATTTCCGGCTTGTAAACCCCCACAGGGAGTCAAGGGAAGCGGGCTCAGCTGGCGTGTGCATCTGCTACCGTTTTTGGGTCACCAACACCTTTACCAACAATTTGATTTGGACCAGCCATGGGACAGCCCCTACAATCTGGCCCTGGTCGATCTGATGCCGGCGTGCTACACCAACCCCAATGTCGTTCTGCCTCCTGGTAAGACAACGTTGGTCGTACCGACATCTCCCGCTGACGCAAATTCCAAAGATAAAACCTTATTTGTCGATGGAGAAATGGGTGTTTCCTTTGGTGCCATCACTGATGGCAGTGCCAACACGGTTATGTTGCTGGACGTTGATACCAGCGATGCAGTGACGTGGACGCAGCCAACGGATTGGGAATTTGATCCGCAAAACCCCAAACGCGCGCTTGGTGGAAATTGGCAAGGGCTGTTTCTGGTTGGGTTGGCCGACGGTAGCGTGCGTTCCATCAACAACGATGTGTCGGACAGGGAAGTGGTTGACTTGATGACGCGCAGCGGTGGGGCGAGCCCTGCTCCTCGCCGATAATCAAAACGAACGGACGGTTCTTTCCCGCTGGCCGCTGTTGTTGGAGTTTGATCGCCCGCCCTGCTGTTCCCGAGGCGGGCATCTTTCCCAATGTGCCAGCGTGGCTGCGGGAGGAGCCCGCGGTGTACCTTGCGAATATCCCATGACGTTTGATGCGCGCTGTGCGGCGGAGAGAATGCGAGCTTTGCCGGCCCGTGCAGCAGTTTAGTGGCCATTGCTCTGACAACTGTGCCGACTATAGTAGTGGCGCAATAAAAGGCGGATTTTGCCAACACCATCCCGCCGTTGAAACATCAAACGATCGAAATTCCATGAGCGAATCCCTCCAACTTACCCACCTGAAAGAACTCGAATCCGAGAGCATTCACATTATTCGTGAAGTTGTCGCCGAGTTTAAAAATCCGGTCATGCTGTATTCCATTGGCAAGGATTCCTCGGTGATGGTCCATCTGGCGATGAAGGCTTTTTACCCCGCCAAGCCTCCGTTTCCGCTGATGCATGTTGATACGACTTGGAAGTTTCAGGAGATGTACAAATTCCGCGAAGAGTACGCCAAAAATGAACTTGGCTTGGAAGTCATCACGCATATCAATGAGGAAGGTCGCGCCATGGGGCTCGACCCGATGAAGTCTTCTGGGAAGCACACGACGGTGATGAAGACCGAGGGGCTCAAGCAGGCGTTGGACAAACACGGTTTCGACGCCGCCTTTGGTGGAGGTCGACGGGACGAGGAAAAGTCACGCGCCAAAGAGCGCGTGTATTCGTTCCGTGACGAAAACCACCGCTGGGATCCAAAAAACCAGCGACCTGAATTGTGGAATCTGTACAACGCCAAAGTCAGCCAGGGAGAATCGATTCGTGTGTTTCCGCTGTCGAATTGGACGGAGCTGGATATTTGGCAGTACATCCACCTAGAGAAAATCCCGATCGTACCGCTGTATTATTCTGCCAAACGTCCTGTTGTTGATCGTAACGGTGTGTTGGTGATGGTCGATGATGATCGTCTGGAGCTGAAGCCTGGCGAAGTTCCTGAAGAGAAGATGGTGCGTTTTCGCACGCTGGGTTGCTACCCGCTGACCGGTGCGGTGGAGTCCACCGCTTCTACGCTGCCCACGATTATTCAGGAGATGCTGTTGGCCACAACTTCTGAACGTCAGGGACGCGTGATTGACAACGACGACGAGGGATCGATGCAGGCCAAAAAAGAAGACGGCTACTTCTAGTCAGAGGGCTGTCCGATTCTTGAGAGGACGTTCTTTCCCTCGATCATAGAAGACCACGAGTATTGCGGTTTCAATGGATCCCGCATTCCGCACACCCTATTTTAAAACAAGACAATGTCCCACCAATCTGACCTGATCGCCAATGATATCGATGCTTACCTTGCCCAGCATGAGCAAAAGGAGCTGTTGCGTTTTTTGACTTGCGGCAGCGTGGACGATGGAAAGAGTACCCTGATCGGTCGCCTGCTGTACGACTCCAAGATGATCTACGAAGATCAACTGGAGAAACTGACAAAGGAATCGGTAACCCACGGCACCACCGGTGGGGGATTCGACCCGGCGTTATTGACCGACGGCCTGAAAGAAGAGCGCGAGCAGGGCATTACCATCGATGTGGCCTATCGTTATTTTTCGACGACCAAACGCAAGTTCATCATCGCCGACACCCCCGGCCATGTGCAGTATACCCGCAATATGGCCACCGGTGCATCAACGGCTCACCTAGCCATTATTCTGATCGATGCGCGGCCGGGCCACGGCGTAATGGAACAGACCAAACGGCACAGTTTCATCGCGTCGCTGTTGGGCATCAAACATATTTTGATCGCCGTCAACAAGATGGACGTGGTGGACTTTAGCCAGCAGCGCTATGACGAGATTTGTAAAGAGTACCGAAATTTCTCCGAGCGTTTGAAGTTTCCCGATTTGCATTTCCTGCCGCTGTCGGCGCTGCACGGCGACAATGTCGTCGATCGTAGCGAAAATATGCCGTGGTACAAAGGCAGCACGTTGATGAACTATCTGGAGACGGTCTCGATTGCCTCGGATCGGAACTACGAAGACTTTCGTTTTCCGGTTCAGTACGTGTTGCGTCCGAATCTGGACTTCCGTGGTTTTTCGGGGACGATTTCTTCGGGGATCGTGCGCGTCGGTGACGAAATCATGACGTTGCCCTCGCGGAAAAAAAGTAAAATCAAAGAGATTGTGACGTACGACGGCAATCTGGAAGAAGCGCACGCTCCGATGTCGGTGACGCTGACGCTGGAAGACGAGATCGATTCCAGTCGCGGTGACATGATCGTGCGGCCGGGCAACCTGCCCAAGCTGGAACAGAAATTCGACGCGATGATGGTGTGGATGTCGGATTCGCCGATGGTGCCGGGCAAGCAATATTTGTTCAAGCACACGACCAAGATGATCCCCGGCGTGATTTCAACATTGCAATATCAGGTGGATGTCAACACGATGCATCGCCAGCCGGCTCCAACGCTGGAGTTGAACCAGATTGGGCGCGTGAATGTTTCGCTGACGCAGCCGATCGCGTTTGATCGTTATACCCGTAACAAGGGAACCGGTTCGTTTATTGTGATCGACCGGATCACCAATGTGACTGTGGCGGCGGGCATGATCAGCGATCGTCGCACCGAGGACAACACGGGTGCGGCGTGGGATGAGGCTCCTGCCAGTGGCACATTGACACAGGAAATTTCCAACGTCACGCCGGAGGAACGTCAGGCCCGATTTGGGCAAAAGCCAGTCACGATCTTGTTTACCGGTTTGCCTGGAGCGGGCAAATCAACAATGGCCTACGGTGTGGAACGGGCGCTGTTTGATCGCGGTCGTGCGGCCACGGTGATCGATGGTCAGAATCTGCGAATGGGGCTCAACCGCGATCTGAACTTCTCCAGCGATGGTCGATCGGAAAACGTTCGCCGTGCCGCCGAGGTAGGAAGGCTGGTCAACAAGGCCGGTGTGATCTGCCTGTTGTCGCTGGTCGCACCGGATGACGGCGTGCGCAAGAAAGCGGCCGAACTGGTTGGCACTGATCGGTTTATTACCGTTCACTTGGATGCCCCGGCGGAGCTTGCCGAATCGCGTAATCTGTCGGCCAGAAAATTGACTGAAGATGATTTGAAGGAAAGCCAGGTTGCCTATCAGGTTCCTGCGGATGCTGATTTGGTGATCAATACCGAATCCACCGCACCGGCGGACTGCATCACCAAGGTCATCGAATTGTTGGAAACTCGTGAGTTGATTTAGTAACCGATATCAGTTGGCCCGATTTTCCTCACGTACCCTCTGCCACTGCTTCACGGAGCAACGTACATACTGTGGAGATCTAATCTAAAACGGCCAGATCCATGGTGTCAGGGTTACCGTGATCACCATAAAAATCAACGACAGCGGAACCCCGATGCGAAAGTAGTCGGTGAACCGGTAGCCGCCGGGACCGTAGACCATCAGATTGGTCTGATAGGCAAACGGGGTGGCGAAGCCGGCTGACGCGGCAACGCAGACGCAAACGGCAAATGGCATCACGCTGACGTTCAGTGTCGCGGCGGTCGATACGGCGATTGGAAATACCAGTGCCGCCGCCGCATTATTGGTGATCGATTCGGTAAACAGGGTGGTGATCGCGTATACGGCCAGTAATACCAGCCATGGATGTCCTCCGGCCAAGGTGATGATGTTATCTGCGACGGTGTCTGCCAAGCCGCTGCGCGTGATGGCCTGAGCGATGCCCAAGGCTGACGCAATCACAACCAGCAATGACCAGTCCACGCTCTCACGCGCCTGACCCAGTGAGCAGCAACCAGAGGTCACCATCAGGCAGGCTGCAACGAGACTGGCCGGCAGCAGGGCGAGTTTTCCCGAGGCGACCATGACAACCATCACCAACAGTATCGCAATCGCGATCCATGCCCGGTCGTGGCGGATAGGTGCCGAATCATCGACGCTGCTAACCAGGTGAAAGTGGCTGCTGTTGCGTTGTCGTTTGAGAAAGTCCTCATCGGTATCCAGCAACAACGTGTCTCCGGCCAACAGTTTGACATCGCCAATTTTTCCCGGAATACGTTGGTCGCCACGGGCGATGGCAACGATCGCCGCATTGTACGTCGTGCGGAATAAACCGTCGCGAATGCTGGATCCGACCAATGGGCAGCGGTCGGAAACAACGGCTTCAATCAACCGACGTTTGGTAATGTCCACATCCAGCTCGCGCGTGTCATCGGCCGACGAGGCCAGACCGCGAATCTGTTTCAGTTCTGTCACTCCGTCAATCACGCCGACAAATACCAACCGGTCATTGGCTTCTAAGCGTTGCCGCGACGACACCGCGGCCAACTGTTGGCCATCGCGTACGATTTCCACTAGGTACAGGTTTTGTAGGTGCCGAAGACCGGCGGCCTGCACACTTTTCCCGACCAACGGACCAGCGGGAAGCACCAGCATTTCGACCGTGTATTGGCGTGGGTCTTCGTCAATATTGACCGCCGCACTGCGGTCGGGCAAAAGTTTCTCACTGAAAAGAATCAGAAACGCTGCGCCGGCGATCGCACAGGGAACACCTGTCCAGGCGAGGTCAAACATTTGTAGGTCGATATTTTTGGTTTCTTTAAGCATCCCGGCCACGATCAGGTTCGTGCTGGTGCCGACCAGAGTGCAGACGCCGCCAAAGGTTGCGGCGTAAGCCATCGGCAGATACAGACGTGATGGGGAAAGTGTGGTGCGTTTGCACAAGTCATCAATCACCGGCATAAACATTGCGACCACTGGCGTGTTGTTCAGAAACGCGCTGGCACCCATTACCGGTGCGAACAGACGTAACAGCGCTTTGGGGACCGTATCGGGATTCCCGATCATCTGTCGCGCCATCGTGATCGCGCCGGTCTTGACCAAACCCGCAACCACCACAAACAGGACAGCGATCGAAATCAGTCCCGGGTTCCCAAAACCGGCAACCGCCTGAGCAGCATCGGGAAGATTGGGTGACCGCGTCGCCGCTCCCACGCCCACAATCATCGTCAATGCAAACACCATCACCGCATCGGTGGGGATGCGGTTGCGCGAAAGCGTGATCAGCAGCGTGATCAGCGTGCCGAGGCAGAACCAGGATTCCCAATTCATTTCGTGTTTGGTTTCGCTGTAAGCTTGGATAAAGGAAGTCGATGGCAGAAGTCTATCGTCGCAGGCGTCGTTATCACGCGTCGTGTGCAGCACCACTTTAGTTAACAACCGAAAAATGCGAATCGCCGTCTCGACAAACGCTTTCATCAACTAATTGGGTCTTGTGCAGACCTACAAAGCCGTAATCGGCATATTGATCGGGTTTCTTTGCCGCCAAAGGTGCCAAAGGGTGTGCACTCAAACCGGGAGGATTTTGTGTGCGACATTTTGTCCACTTCTGGGTTTTGACGCCAGTGCCACAGGTAGAACGCGCCCATCCTGCCGAGCCGATGGCGGAGAAGATTTTCAGAGTCGATGTTCGCCCTGAAAAGGTACAAAATAAGCTTGTGGCGCAATGCCTTAATCAAGCCCTTTAAAGCCCGCTGCGTGACGGCATCGTGCCGGTGTTGGATTGCCTTGATGGTCCCGTGGAAGTTGATTTTGAGAGTGCGCAGTTGTGTGAGCCGGTTTGAGGGTGGCCGATCAAGATTTTGGACTGCTGGCAGGGCGCGAAAATGGTGTGATCTGACGGGTTTTCATTTTTGGGCAATCGAATTTAGAATACCGCCGCCTCGAGCCAGTCAGGGAATGTCAGTCAGAAAATTTTCTTGGGTTGGTTTGTGCCCGCGACACTTTGTGGCTGGTCAAAAAAACGTTATCGACCGACACTGTTGGAAGTTAATGATTCACACGGTGGCACTGCTGGCGGTACCTCTGGAGCGACCGGAAAAACGGGCGATTTTTGAGCAAGTACGGCAATTTCGACGATTGACACTGTTTCGCTTGATAGGTGCCTCCGTCCGGATCACCAAACGAATTCACTTTAGACAACTGATAGAGCCTTCTATCACATAGAGCATATTTCAATGCAAGAATTCCATTTCCCAACTTGGGTAAACAAATTTACGCTGATGGTCATCGGGGGCGGCCTGCTGGTTGCGGGCTACCTTGCCACCTGCCTGTTTGCAGCGACCCATCCGGAAATCATCAACGTCGGGCATCGCCCTTCGCAGCCGGTTCCCTTCAGTCATAAGCTGCACGCCGGGCAGTTGAAGATGGATTGTAGGTACTGCCACAACACGGTTGAACGTGCCGGTCACGCCGCGGTGCCACCGGCGGCAACTTGTGGTAATTGTCACGGCGGCAATCGCGTTACCGGTGAATTGGTTGGCGGCACCTGGCAGGCCGGTCGTGATCTGGGTGTTGTCCATCCCGAGAAATCAACGCTTGAGCCGATCCGGCTGTCATTGGAAACGAACAAGTCGGTTCTTTGGGAGCGCGTTCATGACCTGCCAGACTTCGTTTACTTCAACCACAGTGTTCACATCGCCCGCGGTGTCAGCTGCGTTTCTTGCCATGGTCGCATCGACCAGATGGAAGTTGTTCAGCAGGTCGAGCCATTGTCGATGAAGTGGTGCTTGGAATGCCATCGCAATCCGGAACCTCACATTCGCGATCCGGAGATGGTGACCCAGTTAGACATGTCCTGGGACAGCGCAGAAGCCGAGGCCGCCTATCACAAGGATTGGGCCGACAAGCTGGAGATCAATCCCAACGTCAGCTGTTCGACCTGCCACCGCTAAACGTCGCGTCATTAAATTTTCGACGTTTGCATCCACCTATAACAACGGCTGATCAGTAGTGTTCAGTCATATGAAAACCAAGCCATTCAAATTCCATGAATAAACCGCATTCAAAAAACGCTGACCTTGCCATTAACGGTCTGGATCTTGAGCAATTGCAGGGTTCACCTGAATTTAACGAGGCGATTGATCGCGACTTCGGTACCGCCACCGAGGGCTTTGATGGTGATGGCGTTTCCCGCCGGCGATGGCTGCAGATTATGGGGGCTTCGCTGGCCTTGGGCAGCACCGCCGGTTGCCGCTACGAGGAGGAGAAGATTGCTCCGTTTGCGTTCCGTCCTGTCGATCGCATTCCCGGCATTCCGCAAAAGTTTGCCTCGATGATCGAGATTGGCGGAGTGGCTCAGCCGATCGTTTCGACCAACTA
>CALCJM010000095.1 GCA_937967505.1 uncultured Pirellulaceae bacterium
TAGGTGGGCAATTCGACCAGAATGACCGGTTCTTCCATCTTGCGACCGGAAGTCCCCATTCCCATTCCCATTCCCATTTCCATCCCCTCTCCCATCATGTCATCCATGTCGCCGGCACTCATCATCGTTTCCATGCTGCCGCCGGAAGATTTGGCAATATTTTTTGTATACTTTGTACCTGTTACAACAAAATCGGTGTCCCCATAAAGAATATTTTTGTCAATCAAATCCTCCAGCATCTCGCCGACCGCAGCGTCCTCGTTGGCCAACTGACGCTGTAGAAAAAGAGTGGCCGAAACCATCGCTTTTGACACTTGGGACTCCTGTGCGCCAGTGAAATCAATCGTGCGAAGTGCTTTGACCGCATCCAGCTGCATCCAGACGGTTTGCGATTCGTCATTGGCGATCGAAGTCAGGCGGTCAATGACCTTGCCACCTTCTCCCTGTCGGCCAACCGCGCCCAGTAACTGGACGCTGCGACGCTTCAACCAATAATCCAAGTCTTTGCTCCAATCTGCCTGGCCCGCTGTTTTTCCATCCAGCGTATTGAAGGCAAAGGCTTGGACCAGATTCCGTTGATTGTCGTCCAGTAACCGCCCACCGACCGCGACATCGACTTTCAAGTGACGGACGATTCCCTGAATGGCGGCTGCTTTGAGCCACGCCGGAGCAGTTTCATCCTCCAACAGACCGCTCAGGAATCCAAATGCCGCCGCAGAGGGACGCGGGGGGCGCACGCGCGTACCACTTTTTACCAACGCCGACTCATCCAGCCGACCCAGCAACGCAATCGCGTTCAGGCGAGCCGAAGGTGCGTAGTCTTTGCCGGTTGCGATCGCCTGCATCGCCGGCAGGATCACCGCACTGATCACTTTCTTGCGGCTGGATTCGTCCACGTCTGATTTCATGAATGTGCGAAAGAAACTGTCACGAAGCGCGCCCGATTCTTTTAGCGCTGCGGGCTGAGTCATCTGTGGAAAAACGTACCCGTTAAAGTACTCCTTGACTGGCACCATATTGCCGCTGGAGATGCCCTCCCTAGCGGCGTCACGCGCGGCATTTCGCGCCTTGCGGGCCTCGCTGTTGCGACGAGTCGCTGCTCGACGGGCGTCGCCGGTAAGGTTCTCTGTCGAAACGTCCCGGAATTTTGCACCGATTGGAATGACCTTGGGCGGCTGAGGCTCCTGAGCATGGACCGCACCTGCGAATCCAACAAGGCCAATGAAGCCAACAAGGCTGAAAATCAACCGCGTCATCGACATCGTGACCGACCCAACCGTGGGGGGGGCGAGCCGTTGCCTGAATTGACCGCAATCGCCGTTCCGTGACGCTGGCGAATGAGTTTTATTATTGGAGTCAAACATGAAGGCCTCGATGTGATCTTGTATTCATTAAACTTGTGCGTCGCGTACATTTCGCAGGTGGCATCTCACTCAGCCCCACCTACGAAAACAGCGGCCTGTGAAATATATCGATTGGTGTGACCGGCGGGATAACCTGAAGCCAGCGTTCCCTGACAGCTATCATAACCGGTTTTTCCCCGGACAAAGGGGCGTTCTGGACCAACCAATGCCTATTTTAGTTCGATTCTGCCGCACGAAAAAGTGAATTTGCATCTGATTTTATCTCCTGTGCCAACCACCCGGCCGGCGAACCGGCACTGGCGAACCAATGGAGCACCAATAATCGTCTTGCCCCCAGTCGCCAGATTTCCGGGCAGGCCTTGGGCTGGAACGACTGATTGAGCTACCTGATTGACCGGAAAAAACTTAAATTCAAGCCACCACAAAGAAAGGCCCCGGACCGCCCAAGGCAGCTGTCGGCCCCGGGGCGCAAATCCAGTCCTGGGTTCAATCCGAATGATGCGTTCTCTGTTAGTACTGTAATAAGGAACTTGATATATGTCTCGCTATCGGCTGACTGGACGATTTCCAGCTCAAACTCTCGTTCTGTCTCTCCCGGTACCCGTTTTTCTCCCGGCGGCCGTGTTTAGATCGATCATGGGAGCCTTAATTTTTACCCTCTGTTTCGGTTGCACTCAGCTGCATTACACCTCTTCTGTTTCCGCGCAAACCGTCCCGGCAACTGCTGACCCGAGGACGGAACAATCGATCGGTCAGGCGGCGGCACAAACGAATAACCAGCCCCTCGGCAAGCTTGTCGCGCGGCCGGCGGCAACGGTTCCGTTGGAAACGCCCCCGGAGCAACTGTCGGTCAAACCTTCGACGCCCCACAACCAGGAAAGTTCCCGGGAAGGCCAGCCAAAAAATCCACCGATTGACCGGCGGATTATGTCTGATATTCAGGAAATACGGGCGCTGCTGGGCGGAGGGCTGGATCAGGAATTCAGGCAAATCCACCGAATCATCCAAACCCCGCTGCAGCTGCCGTCTGCCGCGCGCGCTGATCCAATCAACGGCATGGCCGTTCCGTCAGATGCTGCGGCTAAAGAGGATGCGGCCAAAGGTTCGGTTAATGGAAGTGGCTCTCAAGTCGGCCCCCAATCGCGATCCCCGGTTCAATGGCAGCAGGGCGAGCGTTTGCTGGAAGTGTCCCCGCAAAACCGGGACGCGCCGGTCGAGGAACTGTTCACACGCGCGCTCGATAGCGTGGTGCGCGAGCCCGCATTTGCAAACGGTTCCCCCCCGGGATTGCACGGGCAGGGTGAAACTAGGGCAACCCTGCGCGAAAGTGCTCCACAAGGCCATTGGACTCGGTCGTCTGAGATGTCTCGACTGCACGACCCCCCCGAACCGCCAGTGGTGGCGGCACGTGTGGTGCTGCGGAAGTGTGCGCGGGAGTTGGAGTTGGTTGCCGGCGAGCTTGAGAAACTCGAGGCCTACGAAAATGCCGATCGTGTGCGGCAGCAGGCGGTTGATCTGTGGGAGCGCGCACGCGATGAGTAAAGGTTTCAGGAGGCCCTCCAAAGTGTGTCTCAAAAGCGCCCCGCAAAGTGTTCCCTGCGGGGCGTGCGTGTTGATCGTGGCAGGCATCGCATCTGCACTACAGCGGAGTACAGCCGGTCGATGGGGGCCGCCGGCGACTGATCGGGGTGGTTTCTTCTCCCCAATTCACTATTTTATTGGCAATTGATCCGCCGATACTCCAGGATATAGTTAAGGTAGCTTTCTTGGACGCTTGACAAATGGCAGGATATGGAAGCGCTGCCTCCCTTGTTTTCAATCAATCAACCACTTGTGCACTTACAAATAAACTGCGAAAAGAACGGGAAATCATGGCTGTAGATACGTTTGTTAAGATCCTTGTCAAACACAACATCATCACCAAAGACCAGTTCCAAGACGCGGACAAATTAGCCAAGAAAAAGAACGCACCCGTCGGCGATGCGCTGGTTGAACTGAACTATGCGACCGAAGAAGAGGTCATGAAGGCCCGCGCCGCTGCCAACGGAATGGATTATGTGGACCTGAAAAAGGTCGAAATCCCGACCACCGCAGTCGAATTGATGCCCGAATCAACCGCGCGTGAGAATATCGTGCTGCCCCTTGAGATGGACGGCGACACGCTAAAAGTCGTGATGAGCGAACCGGGGGATGTGGAAACCGTCGATAACCTCAAATTTATTCTGAACCGGAACGTCAAAGTGGTATTGGCCACCCGTTCCAGTATCACGGCAGCAATTAACCACGTTTACGGGCAAATCGAGGGTGAATCGGCGGACTCCATGCTCCAGGAATTCACCGACACCAAAATCGACTTCACTGAAACCGTCGGTGGCGATGACGGCGATGACGAAGAAGACAGCGACGAAAATAGCGCTCCCATCGTCCGCCTGGTCAAAATGATGATCACCGAAGCGGTTCAACTGAGAGCCTCCGATATCCACATCGAACCCTTCGAAGACCGGGTCCGAATCCGCTATCGGATCGACGGAGTGCTGCGTGAGCGCGATCGGTTACCGCGACGACAGTTGGGGGCGATTATTTCCCGTGTTAAAATTCTTGCCAGTATCGATATCGCCGAAAGACGCCGTCCGCAAGACGGACGCATCAAAGTTAACGTCGGTGAGAAGGAGCTGGATTTGCGCGTTAGCATTATCCCGACCAATAACGGCCAATCGGCCGTGTTGCGGTTGCTGGATAAAGACAACATCAAAATTGGCGTCCGGCAGCTGGGATTCTCCGAACACACGTACAACAAATTCCAGAACCTGATCAAACGGCCAAACGGCATTATCCTTGTGACCGGCCCAACCGGATCCGGCAAAACCACCACCCTCTACGCTGCCCTCAATAGCCTCAACCGCCCCGATCGCAAGATCATCACCGCCGAAGACCCCGTCGAATACTACCTGCCGGGGATCAACCAGGTCGAGGTAAAACACAACATCGGACTGGACTTTGCCCGCATTATTCGCGCGATGCTCCGCCAAGCGCCGAATGTGATTCTGGTTGGTGAAATGCGCGACAGTGAGACCGCATCGATGGGAATTCAGGCAAGCCTGACTGGACACTTGGTTTTCAGCACTCTTCATACGAACGATGCGCCCACTGCTATTACACGAATGGTGGATATGGGGGTACCCGGATACTTGGTTGCCAGTTCGGTCGTTGCGATTCTGGCTCAGCGTTTGGTGCGGACGATTTGCAAGAAATGTCGCACGAAATTCACCCCCACCGATGCGGTGCTGAAGGAGTCAGGTTTAACCGACGAACAGATTGCTCGGGCGACGTTTATGCGTGGCAAAGGGTGCAATCACTGTGGTCAGACGGGTTATCGCGGTCGCATGGGGATTCACGAGATTTTGCTGATTGACTCCAAGGTGCGTGAGATGATTTTTGCCAATACACCGGTCAACAAAATCCGTGATTACGCCATGCAAAAGGGCATGGTAACCTTGTTCGGGGACGGGTTGGAGAAGGTTGTCGATGGCTACACCACCATCGATGAAATTTACCGAGTGGCCAAAAGGACCGAGCAAGATGAGGTCCCGGCAACGTAGAACGTAGCTACCGTCGCCAGACGGTGGAGAACTGGGAACAATCCGCGCGTTTCGCAATGATTTTGCATCTCAATCACGCCTCCCGTCAGGCCACCACGCTCTGGCGAGCGTAGCCACGTTCGGTGTGACGTAGCTACCGTCGCCAGACGGTGGAGAACTGGGAACAATCCGCGCGTTTCGCAATAATTCCGCGTCTCAATCACGTCTCCCGTCAGGCTTCCACGCTCTGGCGAGCGTAGCCACGTTCGGTTCAACGTATCCACGTTTGGACGGCGATTTCACCTTCAACGCGCGCTAATTTCGCTTTCGCGACCATTTAGGGGCTTTTTTCGCGAAAATAGTGGACCTCAACCCGTTTTAGGCAAATAATCCGATACCACTTAAAACAAAACCCCGCTTCAAACACCCTCCCTCACCTCTTCCACCCAAACCTAAGAGCTTTTGCATACTGGTTTCCAGAGCGCGAAGACTCATAAACACCAAAACACCCAAGGCACTCTGACGTTGATGTTCCGTTTACGGACGGCAACGCACGGTCTGCCAGTTTTGTGTTCAAAGTGCCAGACCCGACCTTTACCCACTTTTACGTTGTAAATCGTTTACTGCGGGGTTGGACACCGGCACGCTCGGCAAACGAATTGCCGAGGGCATGGGTTCGCCACATGCTTTGTTCACATTGATTTTTTAGGAAAATTATGGCAACGGTCTTAATTGACAAACTATTGGAAGCATGTGTGAAACAGGGTGCCAGTGATATTCACATCACCACCGGACAGCCCCCCGTCTTTCGCCTGCACGGCCGTTTGCGACGACTGGAAACCAAAGACTTGGAGGCTGATGACACCGTGGCGTTGATGAAATCGATCACGCCCGAGCGTTGCCAGCGCGAACTTCAGGAAATGGGGAGTGCTGACTTTGGGTTTGCCTACGGCGACGCGGCTCGTTTCCGCGTCTCGGTATTCAAGCAGCGCGGGCATATCGCCATGGTGCTGCGGCAGATCCCCAACGAAATGCTGCCGCCGGATGTGCTGGGGGTTCCGGACGTGTTCACCAAACTGGTGATGCGACCACGCGGATTGATTCTCGTAACGGGGCCGACCGGATCGGGGAAAAGTACAACATTAGCCTCGTTGGTGAACTTCATTAACGAGCGTGTGGATCATCACATCATCACGATTGAAGATCCGATCGAGTTTTATCACTATCACAAAAAATCCACCGTTAACCAAAGGGAGGTCGGCGTCGATGTGCCCAGTTTCTCCGAGGCGATTCGTCGCGCCCTGCGGCAGGATCCGGATGTGATTCTGGTGGGTGAATTACGTGACCTTGAAACGATCGAGGCAGCGATTTCTGCGGCTGAGACGGGGCATGTGGTTTTTGGAACGCTGCACACCAACAGCGCTCAGGGAACCGTCAATCGTGTGATTGATGCGTTTCCGGGCAACTTGCAGGATCAAATCAGAACCCAATTATCAACCTCGCTGATTGGCGTTCTGGCCCAGACCCTGCTGCCGCGTATCGGGGGCGGCCGCGTGGCCGCGTTTGAATCGCTGGTGGTAACGCCGGGGATCGCCAACCTGATCCGCGAAAACAAAACCTTCCGGATCAATTCGGCGATTCAAACCGGAGCCAAATTCGGCATGATGTTGATGGACGACTGTTTGTTCGACCACTGGGTCAACGACAAAATCGAAATGGAAGAAGCACTCGGGAAAGCTCAGCAACCCGATGTGCTGGCCAAACGTATCGCAGCCAAGCGGCGTCAGAACGACGACGAATTGGAACTGGACGAAGACGACCTTGACGAGGACGACGACGATTTGACCTAGAACGCCAGAACGTGGCTACGCTCACCAGAGCGTGGGTCAGAAACGTAACGACGCTCGCCAGAGCGTGGACACCGCAGCAATTACGCAGCAATTAAATACAACCGCAGGACGATGGGGGGTAATCTCACCGTCCTGAAAAACACAACTTTGATTTTTACAGTAACCAACACCAACCCTTGAAAGAGTAAGACATGGCCGTCCGCAGACTGGGACAGATTTTGGTTGACCTTGGGTCGATCAACGACGACCAACTCGAGATGCTTGTCGAAGAGCAGTCGCAGAGTTCGGGGTTGATTGGTCGTATTGCGGTCAATATGGGTCTGGTCAGCGATGATGAACTGGTCGAGGCATTGGGCGAGCAGTTCGGACTCAAGACGATTGATCTGGAAGGGCAGGAACCGCCCAAGGAATGCCGCGAGGCGGTATCCGATGCGATGGCGCAGCTCTATCGCGTGTTCCCGTTACAGTTACATGAAAACACGATCACGCTGGCCACCTGTGACCCGCAGAACATTGCGATGCAGGACGAACTGCGCCGTTTTCTGGGGTACAACATTCGTTTGAAGGTGGCGGCCGAATCGCAGGTGCTCAAGGCGATCGACAAATACTTCAACGACGAAAACGACAGTATTGAAAAAATCATCGAAGACCTACAGGCTGACGAGGATCTCAAAGCGGCGTCCGAGGCGCTGGGGCTGGACGGGCCGATCAACCTGTCCGATGTCGCGGAACTGGCCAACAGCGCACCGGTGAAGAAGCTGTTGAATATGGTGTTGCTGTTGGCGATCAAGGATCACGCCAGCGATATCCACTTCGAACCATTTGAGGATGAATTCCGGATCCGTATCAAGGCCGACGGTGTGCTGTTTGAGATGGTGCCGCCGCCGCGTCACCTGGCATTCGCGATCACCACCCGCATCAAGGTGATGGCGAACCTGAACATTTCCGAACGCCGGTTGCCCCAGGATGGCCGGATTGAACTGACTGTGGGTGGACACCCGGTCGATTTGCGTGTCAGTGTACTGCCGACGATGTTTGGCGAAAGTGTGGTCTGTCGGGTGCTGGACCGCAGCGTGGTTTCGCTGAACCTGAACAATGTCGGAATGGATGCCGAACTAATGGAGGAGTTTCGCGAGATCATCGATCGGCCCAACGGGATCATTCTGGTCACCGGCCCAACCGGGTCCGGAAAAACGACCACGTTGTATTCCGCATTAAGCGAGCTGAACAAGATCGAGGACAAATTGATCACGACCGAGGACCCGGTCGAGTACGACATTGACGGGATCATCCAGATCCCGATCGACCACGACATTGATGTCACGTTTGCCAAAGCGCTGCGGGCGATTTTGCGTCAGGATCCGGACAAGATTCTGGTGGGCGAGATTCGCGATTTCGAAACGGCGGAAATTGCCGTCCAGGCGTCGTTGACCGGTCACACGGTGTTCAGCACGCTACACACCAACGACGCGCCCAGTACGGTCACGCGTATGAAGGACATGGGCGTGCCGGCGTTCTTGATCACCGCCACCGTGGAAGCGATTTTGGCGCAACGGCTGGTGCGGCGGATTTGCCCGGAGTGCCGTGAGGAATCGCCGCCGACGGAGGACGATTTGGCAGAACTGCAACTGACGCCCGCAGATGTCGCCGGCAAGAAATTCTATAAAGGGGCCGGCTGCAATAGTTGCAGTAACACGGGGTACAAAGGGCGCGTGGGGTTGTTCGAGTTCATGATCATGGACGACGAACTGCGCACGATGATTATCGAAAACAAAACGACAGATGAACTAAGGGACAAGGCGCGCGAGAAAGGCATGCGCTTGCTGCGTGACAGTGGCATCGGATTCATTTACGACGGCACCACCACGGCCGAAGAAGTGATCCGTGAAACGGTCCTAGACGCATAGCCAACCTAACCACCGTCACCAGACCAAAAACAAACCGTAGAACGGACATCCATGTCCGTTAAAAAAAAACGTAGCTACGGTCGCCAGACCGTGGACAGCACAATTGAAACCGTAGAGTAGACCAACCAAGTTTCACAGCAGTGGAATTCAACCAAAGCATACACCTCCGTTGGTGGGTCGGCGCGACTTTGTCGCTTGACCCACCCTACAACCTAGATTCGTAAAAGAAATACAACAACCTTCGTCAAACCGTAGAACGGACATCCATGTCCGCTCAAAAAAACGTAGCTACGGTCGCCAGACCGTGGACAGCACAATTGAAACCGTAGATTAGACCATCCAAGTTTCACAGCAGCGGAATTCAACCAGAGCATACACCTCCGCTGGTGAGTCAGCGCGACATTGTCGCTTGACCCACCCTACAACTTGGATGCGTAAAAGAAATACAACAACCTTTGTCAAACCGTAGAACGGACATCCATGTCCGTTGAAAAAAAACGTAGCTACGGTCGCCAGACCGTGGACAGCACAATTGAAACCGTAGATTAGACCATCCAAGTTTCACAGCAGCGGAATTCAACCAGAGCATACACCTCCGCTGGTGAGTCAG
>CALCJM010000096.1 GCA_937967505.1 uncultured Pirellulaceae bacterium
AATCCACGCGCCCGCGAAGGGCGCGACGCGTCAATCCCGCAATGACCCATACATCGTCTCCGATGTTTCAATCCACGCGCCCGCGAAGGGCGCGACATGCCTCTCCATCGCATAAATTAAATTCGCAAGTGTTTCAATCCACGCGCCCGCGAAGGGCGCGACTCCGGTAGTGTAACGTGGTGCTGCTGCGGGGGTAAGGTGCCCTTTTCCGCGAACCACCAAGCCGTTAGCACCGCTCGGTAACGCGCGACAACCAAGCAGTTAAAATTATCAAAGAACAGCAGGGTTTTTGGGCATCGCGAACCTGACCGGTTTCTTTCCAGTACTTGAGGATCGCGTTGGCAGTTTTTAGATGATCAATGGACCTTCCATATCCAGAGATGGCTTCGCACCGGTATGCTCTACACGACGGTGCCAGTTGTTGCCAAGATAGTAATACCGCAGGCTGTCGGTCGTCGGGCTGTACGTCGATTCCAATTGTGCCTTGCACTCGGCCCATTGTGCGGGATCAACCAACAACTCAAAAACCGAGTTTTGCACACGCTGCCCAAAGTTTTCACATATTTTTGCGATCCGTCGCAAACGCTTCTTCCCCGCTGCGTCTGCCGTCGATACGTCGTAGGTTACCAATACATACATTTGCGCAAGAGACTCCTGCTATTTCCAGATAAATGGTGGGTACGCGTCAATGTCGCCACGCAGATAGCGCGCCAGTAGTCGGGCTTGCAGATGAATCAGCAGACCAACGGTCGTTTTCTCATCGAGAAACGGATGCGTGATGATGTCTTGCTTGCGTTTTTGCCACGCTCCCAAGACCTCTTTTCGCGGTTTGTCCTTCAACAAAACCGCACCGCTTTCGGTCACCTCGAAATCTTTGGCTTGAACCTGTTTTCGGTTCAATAACGACAGCACCAGACGGTCAGCCTGAAACGCCCGAAATTCCTCGATCATGTCCAACGCCAAGCTTGGCCGCCCCGGCCGATCACGATGCAGAAATCCAACCTGTGAATCCAGGCCGGCCGCTTCGCAGGCGCTGCGAGCATCATGTGTCAGCATCGAGTAGAGGAAGGACATCAGGGCATTGATCCGGTCCAACGGTGGTCGACGTGAACGATGTTTAAATTCAAAGCCATTCACATGCGACGACAGCATTAATCCAAACACAGAAAAATACGAATTGGCGCTTTCGCCCTCGATGCCACGAAGCGAGTCCAACGATTTGGCTTGCCGGGCCATCTGAACGTCGAACCCCATCCGTTTGGCCGTTTGCTGAAGTTGTGCTTTCTTGGTCTGTTCTTTGCTGTCCCGAGCCGCCCGTAACAGCACCGATCGACTGTTGGCGATTTTGGCAGCGACAAACTCCCGCGCGATTACCAACGACGCCTGCAGGTCATCGGCCCGGCGATATTGCGTGCGCCGCAGCAGAACGTTGCCGGGGGTAAATCCGGTGACGGCTGCTTGAAAACCTCCGTAGGGCGTCAGGAACGAGATCGTAACGCCCGAGCGCGCACAGGCACCCATGAGTGACGGGCTGACCATAATGTGTCCCATGCAAACAATGCCGTCCAGATTATGTAACGGGAGCCGCAGTTTATTAATTTTCTCGATCGCCACCACAACCGCCTGGCCATCCTTTTTCAGATAAGCGCCTTCGGTGGTGACGAACAGGGTATTGAGATGCTTTTTCATTGATCATCGATCGGTGCGGAGAAAAAGTACGCTGTCGCTCTAATTCCCGGTGGTGTTTGGAGACAACTTCACTCAGGATGTCTCATAGGGATCTGACTCGGGAGCTTTCATCACCTTGATTACTTCGAATTGCCGGTCGTTCCACGCCCTGGCACCATTTTTAAATCGAAGTGCGTCCGGCATGCAAAGTTCGACTAACGAGCATTTATCACATTTGGACGCGCGCGTGGCTGATGGTGTGATCCGGTGATTCATCATTTGCCGAAACTGATCGATGCTCTCAAGAGTTGTCTCTCTAAGTTCCGCATCGAATTTCACTTCTGTCCGGCGTTTCCTAGCCCCGTAGAAGAGGTTGCCAAATTCGATGGTGGCATTCCGCATGTCCTCAAGGCAAAGCGCTTGAGCGCACAGCTGGAGGCGATCCGAGTCATCTTTTTTGGGTTTGCCGCGTTTGTATTCGACGGGGACGATCAGGTTCTCCGGATGAAATTCGACGACATCGGCCTGCCCGGTGATTCCCAGTCGGTTTGATTTAAGCCACAAACCGCGTGCGATACGGACCCCATCTATCGTTTCTGACTTACCTTCGTGTGCCTTGTCGTGGAGGTGTCGCCCCTGAACGGTCAAGTGATTTTCGGCCCAGAGACGTTCGACGTGAATTAGCGCACATTGACGCGCGCAAAAAATTAGATGCTGCAAAGCGGAGATCGGAAGAAGTTGATCATCAGTGAACATGGAGGCAAACTCCTCATTCCCGAGGGTTGAGCAGAAGTGTCCGGGAACGAGCGCTTTTAGTGGAGGTAAGGAATTTATTGGATTGTCATGTTGGCTGAATTGGCATCCACTAGGAAGACACTCGGGGATTCGAACAATGCAAGGATCTTTTTGGCTGTTGATCTGTTGTCTTCCAAGTATTCACGATCCTGTGTGCCAGCGCCCGAGGTGAATCGATCGATTCACCTCGGGGATTGCCATAGTATTGGGCCGGTCGTCCGTGTTCAAAGTTCTTCATGACGCATACCGGGGACCAAGGTAGAAAACTGCATGTGGGTTCGCTGGTGATATCGAACCGGGTGACGTGCGAGGCAACGTGAGCGCGTTAGATCAACTCCTCGATGGTGACCTTTTTTGGCGAACTGCTTTTGTCAATTGTTACGGTGTAATCATCAAAGGACCGTGCCGGTAGCGCGGGATTGTTTGCTGTGACTTTTACCAAGTCGAAGAGTTTTTTTGCCGGTGCATTTCCGAGCTTGTCCTCATGCTTGAACACGACAAGTTTACACGGCCCCATTTCGCCTCTCGAAGCGGATCGATCATGGTCGAACATTTGCGTCAATGACTGAAACAACAATTCCAAATCCGTGTCGTCGAATCCTGTCTGATCAGCCAAGAACGGACTGATGTAGCCGTGCACCCGATAGAGTGCATATGGCACGATTTCTTTCCGGCCCATCGTCCGGTTTCCGCCTTGTTGAGCGATCGATTCCTTTTCGGTTGTTACTGCCATTCGAGTAATAGATTGTTCAAGAGAGACAATTGGCGAAATACTCTGTGAGAAAGAAATTTGAACAGGACCGCGGACCTGGCCGGCGTTAACGCCAGTGCTCATTACTGCCCCAAACATACGTACGTCAAAGAATGTTTGACACATCCAACGCCTTACACGTTCTTCCTTCGGACTTTCGCCTTCTTTGAGTTTTCCCTCCTTCTTTTTTGCATCAAGGCCCAGTGCAGTGTAGCCGCGCTGATGTTGCTCATTCAGGATGGCTTTTTCTTTGACGTAAATGTCGTAACCGTCCTCAGGCGAGCCATCAGGGTTGCGTTTTACGAGCGTGATGAAATTACGAATTTTTCGTTTCAAGCAGACATCCGAGACCAAACCATGCCCCGTCTCCGGGTCGAGGCGCGGCGCATTGCCCGCGTCTGGATCGCCGTTCGGATTTCCATTCTTCACATCGTACAGCAGGACGAATTCGTATCGATGTTTGATTGCTTTGTCCGCCAGTTCTTCTAGTGTTGGTTCAGTTACCTTTGCGGTCTTGGTTTTGGCCATTGCTCTTGCTTCCTGTGAAAGTGGGTTTTAAGGTGATTGAAAAGAGAGAAGCTATGCTTCGACAGAGGGCGCATCTTGTGCTTCCGCCTCCACCTGCTTTTTGCGACAAAAAATGGCAGGGGCTTCAGGATAATTTTTCTCCCATTGGGCGCGCTGCTCCTTCTTCATAAACATCCAATGACGCATTTGGTGATAGCCAAGAACAAACAGCCCTTGGTCTTCCAGATTGAGGTGCATTGGGATGCCCGAGTCTTGAGGGTAAGCTGGCCGTTTGTTTGCAGGTTGCTGATCGTTTTCGACTTTCGCAACTACACTGAAACGGGACAAGATTTCGTCTTTTAGTCGCTCCATATAGCGCGCACTACCGGCGACATATTTCTCATCGGAGTCACGTGCCTTTCGAAAGTGATGCCGGCTGTTCTTCAGCAGACGAACGAAAACGCTACGTGGGCTGGCAGATGCAGCGCTAAAGAATCGGTCTACGACAGAGGCGTTGACATCCCCCAACGCAAGCGATTGTAGCCTTTCGAGTACTGCGGTCAGCATGCCGAGCGAGTAACCTGGATTATCGAGTAAAGGATTCATTTCAATGTTTACCTCCGGGTAATTGACACTTTCAGGATTTGATTTCAGCAACTGTCTTCGTTTGCGATTCAGCACGGCCTTGATAACGGCGGCCCTGGCATCTCGTCGCATTGAATCGGACCATTCATCACCGCCAGCCTCTGCTCGCATCCGGACCAAGGCGCGCTGAAGCATCTGAAACGGATACGGGATGCCGCGCAGGGCCGATCGGACAAACCCCGTTTCAATAGCGGGTGGCACAGTCTCTGATCGCCCTACCGCAGACAGTGATTTGAGAAGCCAGTACATCGGAACCGCTGGGGCTTGTGCTGTCCCCTTCTTGGGTTGGGTATTGCGACAAATATTTAGATCATCAAAGTGAACTGCCAGATTGTTACTGACATCTTGAAGTGATGTTTCCAACCAATCTCTTACGATAGCGCGGCCTTGAGTCCCCGAAATTGTCAACGCGTAGAACTCGTTTGGTTTGTTCAAGCTCACTGGTTGACCTTGCCACACGGATTGATACGTCGATGCTACCTTGTCAGCACTATCGGTGTCTCCGCTCAGCAGATTTGGCAATGAG
>CALCJM010000097.1 GCA_937967505.1 uncultured Pirellulaceae bacterium
AGGGTTTCAACAATAAAGTAAAACTGGTTACCAGAAAGTCCTATGGGCTAAGAACCCAAAATGCCTATGAAACCACGCTATATCACAATTTAGGCGCGCTACCTGAACCAGAATTCACCCACAAATTCTTCTGACGAGGCATAAAAAAAGCGTCCCACTGATTTCAGCGGCACGCTTTTTTGAATGTGTTGTTTGTGTTGTCCAATACCGAGAATCGACACTCGGGGAACATCGGTCTCTACAGCCATTGTGACGATGGCGGGAAGCCTACTTCTTGCGATGGCGAATCTTGGCTCGCATACGACGCTTCTTCCGACCAACCTTACGACGACCTTTTCCGGTCCGTTTCGTTCCCACTTGTCCACTCTCCTGTGTTTGATTTGTTGTTTTGGGTTAAAATCGTTTGTTTGAGCCCCAAAGTTTAAACGAAATAGTTTTGTCTTACCAACCCAAAAAACAGTTTAAAAAGCCGCGAAAGCAGCAAAACCACCTCTGATCCCTCGTAAAATCACCTTGCAACGCCATCAATTGGCCACCACCTTGGCTTTTCCGATGGTCGGCCCGAGCCGGGTATTTGGCCGCGGATTTTTGGCCATAACCTTCAAAACGACAGCGGGTGAACGATTGACCGGCGGTTTCCCATCCCCCAAACGGATCCCAATCATTTATGTCCAATGAGGACTCGCCAACGTTTATCGTGCTGACCATCGACGGGATTAACTCGTTTATGCTGGGGCTGTACGGCAATACCACACTTGAGACATCGGCGTTTGACCGCATCGCCGCCGGCGGCATCACATTTGATTTCGCATTTTCGCATTCGTGTGAACTGAAGGCGTCGCTGCATAAATTACTGGAAGTCGGTGAAGCAGATTCAATCACGCGCTGTGTCGCAGGGCGATCGATGATGGTGACCGACTGCGCCGTGGCGACCGAGTGTGCCCGGGAAGCGCAATTTGAGTCGATCGTTGACCTTTCCGATCAGGCGACCGGTAACAGGATCGCCAACAACATCGGAGAAACTCGCGCTGCATCTTTTTTCTCGACAGCTCTCGAATCGGTGGAACCACTTCAGCCTGGCGATTTGCTGTGGTGCCACTTCAGCGGACTGAATCAACAGTGGGACGCACCACTGGAGTTCCGAAACCGGTTTGTGGGGCCGGACGACCCAGAAGCGTACGATCGATTGGAGCCTCCCCACCAAGCTTTTGATGCCGAAGTGGACGATCCGGATTTACTGGTTTCCATTCAGGCCGCTCTGACGGCGCAGGTCGCGGTGATTGATCAGTTGCTGGAAGTCTTTCTGGATTTCATCGAACAGCACCCGGTCGCGTCGCAGGCGCATCTGGTTGTAACCTCCCCGCGCGGATATTCACTGGGCAGTGACGGGCAGATCGGTATTGGCCAGTCATTGACCAGCGAATCCGTTCACGTGCCGCTACTGGTGTCGGTTTCCGGCCAGGCCCGTTGGGCCAACCTTCGCAGCCACTGCCTGGTACAGAATTCCCTGGTAGTGAGCCTGATTGATCGGCTTTCTGAAGCAGCTTCCGAATCCGGCCAAGAGTTTCTTGATCGGCACTGTGCGGTGTTTATGGATGACCAGACCCGACCGATTTTCCTAGCAGGGGCAAAGGAACACGCCATTCAAAATCGGTTCTGGAAACTGGTGCGACACGCGCACGAGGATGGAGAAGTGTCGTGGCGGCTGTATGTGAAACCGGACGATCGGTGGGACGCCAATGACGTAAGCACGCGCTGCCCACAAGTGGTTGAGGAACTGGGGGAGCTGATTGGCAACGCACAACAAATTCGTTAGCCTCCATCGTCTGGCGACGGTGACCAAGTTTCAAAACGTAGCTAAAACGTAGCCACATTCGCCAGAGCGTGGAGCCCCACAACCAGCGCTCCAACAGCAGAAATCAAAAAATCGTCGCTCACCCTTTCACCGCTTGGCGATGGCGGCCACCTTCAAGGCGACTGGCAGTCAGGAATTCACCACCCGTTGCCGACGCCGCCAGCGTCGGAGCGAAGCTGGCAGCACCGCCAACGGTAAAAATCTCAACTGCCAATCACCTAAAACGGCCAATCCTATTCGATGCCAAGGTCTTGGATCGTCAACAAGGCCTGGAAATCAACATCGACTTCCGCAAAAATTTCTTTGGATCGAGAACCGCGATCAACGATAGCGCAAATGCGATCCACCTTTAATCCAAACGCCCGGGCATGCTCAATCGCGCGCAGCGAACTGCCGCCGGTCGTGACCACATCTTCCACCATGACCACCGACTGCCCCGGTTGCACCGGGCCCTCGACCACTTTGCCTGTGCCGTGGCCTTTGGCTTCTTTTCGCACGATGAAACCTTTCACCGGAGTCCCCTTCTGCCATGCCAACGTCAAAACCGCCGCCGTGATCGGGTCGGCTCCTATGGCCATACCGCCAACAGCGTCCGGCAGGTCGTCCCGCATCAAATTCAGCATGCCTTCGGCAATGACATTGGCCGATTCCCCATCCAGCGTCAGTTTGCGGCAATCCAGATACCACGAGGCTTTTTTGCCTGAAGCTAGGGTGAAATCGCCAAACTCAAGGGCGTGCTCCTTGACCAATTCGATCAGGCGTTTGGAATCGTACATGCTGCGGGGTTCCCGGTGCTTGGGTGAGGTTGATTGGGGAACAGTTTGTCGTTGAGCCACCGATTGGTCAACCCGCACCCGCCGGCCAGGCAAGTGGACTTTCTTCGTCAAAGGCTGTTCGGACGGTGCCAGATTGAGTACATTACACAACCGATAGAAGCCCCGGCACAGTCGCTGGTGGGTTCAGCGACAATCCTATCGCTCCCGGGTCCCGGACATTCCATGGCTACTCCCTCCGCACGCTATTTAATCTTTGATATTGAAAGCGTTGCCGATGGAGATCTGATTGCCAAAGTACGTTACCCTGGTGAAGGGCTTAATGCCGAACAGGCGATCGAAAAATACACCGGCGAATTGATGGAGAAATTCGGCTCCGAATTCATCCCCTATACCTATCACCTGCCGGTTTCAATCGCCATCATCAAAATCGATGCGCAGTTTCAGATCATCGATATCGTGACGCTGGACCCTCCCGAGTATCGGTCTCACATTTTGACCAAACATTTTTGGGATGGCTGGCGGGCATACAAGATGCCAACGCTGGTCAGCTTTAACGGTCGATCGTTTGATATCCCGCTAATGGAACTGTCAGCCTATCGCTACGGTGTGGCAATCCCCGAATGGTTCAATATCTACGGCAAGAGCTGGGAACAGAAACGCGGACGCTACAACCAGGTCGCACATCTGGACTTACAAGAGATCATTACCAATTTTGGCGCGACGCGGCTAAATGGAGGCCTGAACTTGTGTGCGAACATCGTGGGCAGCCCCGGGAAAATGGGCGTTGCAGGCCACATGGTGCAAAGCCTGTATCGCGATGGCAAGATGCAAGAAATCAACGACTACTGCCGCTGTGATGTGTTGGATACCTATTTCGTGTTTCTGCGAATGGCCGTGCTGATGGGCGAAATCTCGCTGGATCGGGAACTGGAACTGGTGGACCAAACCAAGGCTTGGTTGGCGGATCGTGCGAGCGAGTTTCCCGTCTACCAGGAGTACCTCGACCAATGCGGCAATTGGGATAACCCATGGGCCACTACTTCGGACGAAGCTGCGACAGAAGCACCGGCCCAAGCATCCACCGTCATTCCACCAGCTGACGGTGATGCCGCGAGAGCTGATTCACCCCCCGCGCAAGAGTAGCCCACGGCAGCGCGATTGAACCCAGTGGAGTCCACGGAACCCGTCCGATTCCGGTTTTGTGGCGATCAACGCATCCAAAACTGCTATCACTTCCAACTTCGGCCCAAAAACCTAGGCAACCTAGGAAAGGTTTACCAACTGTAGTGATTCGCGCACCGATTGTTCCGAATATTCCTGTCGTTATGTCTAACTTCGTTCGGGTTAGTCGGATTTTGTGGACGATGTCAGGAGCAGGCTTTGTAAGGAATCCGTCTGCTGGTTCAGTTGTAACAATATTGCGACTGCCACCAGGTGGGGAACATGATGCGACCCATAGGGTTGTCTGAGACCATCTCTTCTCGATTGATTGATGGCGGCGGCAGCCAGAAAACACAAAAAGGAGTTTGTAATGAAACGTTTTTGGCATACATGTCTGGCGATGATTGCTACGGCAACCATGACTGCCGGTGTCTCGCATGCTCAAAACAACTGGAATGCACCAAGTGAAATTGGTTCGTATCAGTCGATTCTCTCACGAGCAGGCTATGGACAGGAAACATCTGTTGCAACCACCCCCCGTCAGGTCGGTGGGAGCGGGAGCGTCACCATGCCCCGCAGCGGTGGCCCCATCAACGGCGGTGTTCTGAATCAGGGCATGGTCAACGGTGGCATGGTCAACAGCGGTAGCATGCCATTTAATGGCTCCGCGGCCAGCGTTCCAATGAACGGTGCTGTGATCGACGGCGGCATGAACAGCTCGATGGGAGCCCCCATCACCGGGCAGCCCATCGAGATGGGCTCGGTCATGACACAACCCCGTGTCGGTCAGCCAATCAGCCCACCAATGGCCCAGCAACCAATGGGTCAGCCAATGGTTGCTGGCAGTGGATGTGCAACATGCAGTGGCGGGCCGGCCTTCGGTGGTTCTTCGGCCATGTCTGGTCCGGTAATGAATGCTCCAATGACCGGTGGCGGCTACGTCGATTCCGGATTCGGTATCGGCAACGCATACAGCGGCGTCGTCGGCGGTGCGATGGATTACAGCGGTGGCCCGGGGCCGGATCCTGGCTACCACCCTCCCATCTACGGTGCTCCATTCCAGCTGGGTTCCTCGGTGGGCCAAATTTTCAATGGCGGTCGCCGCGCCAAAAAAGCCAACTGGGTCGCAGGCCTGTACGCAATGTCTTTTGCTCGTGACTACGAGGACGACCGCTTGCTCAGCCGCAATCCAAGTGGCACTGTACTGTCAACGCGCGATGCAGACGAAGGTGATTTTGGCGGCTACGGCGTTTCTCTGACGCGTCGCTCATGCAACGGACGCGGACTTGAACTGCGATACTGGGCATTCAACCCGGACGCCACGGCTCAACTGGACGGCGCAGCCGTCGCCAGCCTGCTGCCGACACTGGACCAGCTTCAGCATGTGCCAACCGGTCGTAATCTTGGCGAAATCTACAACTCCGCCACAAATCACGTGTTGGTTCGCAACACTGACATCAATAACTTTGAAGTCAACCTGTTGAATAACGGTGGCAGCTACCGTACCCGTCGCGGACGCACTGCCAGCTTCGAACTGCTGGGCGGTTTCCGCTGGTTCCAGTTCGACGAAACACTGTCCTATATCAGCAACAACCCGGCGATCACCGCGGTGTCGCCGACTCAGACTTTCTACCAGTCAAGCGTCCAGAATGATCTGGTTGGTTTCCAGCTGGGTGCTCGAAACGAGATTTGCCTGAATGGACGCTGGCGTGCTTTCGCGGGTGTTTCAACCGGTATCTTCAACAATCACGTTCAAACCCGTCAGCGCTTTTTCGACCAGAACGGTTCGGTTCCAACCTTGCTTTCGGGCGATTCTGCCGGACGCGAATTTGACTACAGCGACCAGAAAAACGATGTCGCGTTGCTGGGCGAACTGGATCTTGGTTTGACCTATATGGTCAGCCAACGTCTACGGGCACGATTCGGTTACCGCACCTTCGGCGTTGCCGGTGTCGCCTTGGCAGGAGACCAGATCCCTTACGATTTCACCAACACGGCCCGCATTCAGCGTGCCAACAGCAACGGCAGCCTGCTGTTGCACGGTGGATACGCCGGTCTGGAAGCCTGCTTCTAATTGGACAGTGCCGCTTCCAACGGATTCCGTGGTTTCGCATCGCCTAAAACAAAACGCCGCATCGTTTTCGATGCGGCGTTTTTTTGGTTTGCGTTGTAAAAGAGCCGCTACAGCTCCACAGTCACGCGCCGCAAGCACAGCCACGATGGCTCCGCCATCCTCATCTCTGCCATCCTTATCTCTGCCATCCTTATCGGCTTATTTGGCCAACGGAGCGATGGTGCACAACATGCGGCGGGCCTGCTGTGAAGGGCGGCTTTCGACTTTGCCGTGTTCTTCAAGTTGCGAAATGATGTTTTCCATCACCTTGCGGCCCTCTTCGATATGAGCCATTTCGCGACCGCGAAACTGAACGGTGACCTGAACCTTGTCATTGTGCTTCAGGAAACCGATGGCCTGTTTGACCTTGAACTGGATATCGTGTTCACCCGTTTTGGGGCGCACGCGAATCTCTTTCAGCTTCGTTTGATGCTGCTTGCTTTTTGACGTGCGTTTGCTTTTGTCGTATTTGAACTTCCCGTAGTCCATGATGCGACAGACAGGAGGTTTGGCCTCAGGGGCCACCTCGACGAGATCGAGTCCTTGATCGCGGGCCTTGGCCAGCGCTTCAGCAGTCGGGATTACGCCCAACTGGGTTCCCTCGCTATCGATGACGCGAATTGGGGTAATACGAATACTTTCGTTGACTCGATTTTGTGGTGAGCTTGGTGGAATCGGTTGTACCTCTTCGAATATAAAACGGATAAAAAATTTCCTGAGCTAGATTATTGGTCATTCAGGCAATCTACGTCAACAGAAACACGGCATATTGGCCGTATTTTTATTGCCGAATCTTGCCCAAACGGCCAATGGAATGCTCGCGCCCGGTACTCACGAGGCATCGCCCGAGTAGGTTCGCCGGACTGTTTTCTGCTCAATTTCTTGCTGGAACCTAGCGATTGCCTGGGCCAGCGGCATCGCTCCGAGGTCGCCTTCGACCCGGTCACGTACCGAAACCGTACCATTTTCAGCGTCCCGCGGCCCCACAATCAGCATGTACGGCAGCAGATCCAGTCGCCCGTCGCGGATCTTTGCTCCCAGCTTTTCACTACGGTAATCGCCAGTAACCCGCAATCCGGCCGAAATTAATTGTTGCTCAATCTTACGGCCATATTCCTCTGATTTTTCGCTGACCGACAGCACACGGGCCTGCTCCGGAGCCAACCACAGCGGGAAAGACCCGGCAAAATGTTCGATCATCACGCCAATGAAGCGTTCCATACTGCCAAACGGGGCGCGATGGATCATGATTGGTCGATGCGCCTGATTGTCGGCACCGATATACGACAGGCCAAAACGCTCCGGCAAATTGTAATCGACCTGAACCGTTCCCAACTGCCACTTCCGGCCTAGGCAATCGTTGACCACAAAGTCGATCTTGGGACCGTAAAATGCCGCTTCGCCTTCTTCTTCTGTGAATGGTTTGCCCAACGTTTCGGCCGCCTCGCGACAAGCCTGTTCGGCCAAGTCCCAATTCGCCGGATCACCAACGTATTTGTCGCCATCAGGAGCGCGTTTGCCGACCCGCACGGAATAGTCTTCCATCCCCATCGCCGCAAACACAATTTTTACCAGCTTGATACAGCCAATTAATTCATCGGCCAATTGTTCCTGTGTCACGAACAAGTGGGCATCGTCCTGGGTGAAGCCACGCACGCGCGTCAAACCACCGATTTCGCCAGATTGCTCCCATCGATAAACCGTCCCGAATTCTGCCAGCCTTAGCGGCAGATCACGATAGCTGCGTTGCTGCGAATCGTAGATCTTGATGTGATGCGGACAGTTCATCGGCTTGAGCAGGTAGCCATCGATTTCACCGGCGCTCATCTGATTGGATAGCTCGCCACAAGTGCAGCCTTCTTCGGCCAGTTTTTTCATCGTGTCGCGATCAACGATCGCCGGATACTGGCTGTCCTCGTAATACGGGAAATGGCCGCTGGTCTTGTAGAGATCCAGTTTCCCGATGTGGGGCGTGAAGACTTGGTCATAGCCCTGTTTTCGCAGGTGAAACAGAATAAAATCCTGCAGCTGCTGGCGAATAAACGCTCCTTTGGGGGTCCACAACACCAGCCCCTGACCCACCATATCATCGATATGGAACAGTCCCAACTTCTTTCCCAACACGCGGTGATCGCGTTTTTTTGCCTCTTCCAAATTCTCCAGATGTTTATCTAGTTCCGCCTGGCTGAAAAATGCCGTCGCGTACAAACGCTGGAGCTGTTGGCGGCTTTGATCGCCCTTCCAGTACGCACCGGCGATACTCATCAGCTTGAACGCGCCGATCATTCTGGGGCTGGGGACGTGCGGCCCGCGACACAGATCAATGAACTCGCCCTGCTGATAGAACGATAGCGTTTCGTCGTTGGCCAGACCTTCATTGATGTGTTCGACCTTGAATTCCTGTTTGAGGTCGGCACAGATTTGGACAGCTTTGTCGCGCGGTTCCACCAATCGTTCGAACGGTTCATCCAGTTCGATGATCTTCGCCATTTCGGCTTCGATTTTGGGGAAATCGTCCTCGGTCAGCGGGTGCTCCAGCATGAAGTCATAATAAAACCCGTTTCCGGTGGTCGGGCCAAACGCCAGCTGCACGCTGCCTTTCTTGATTCTCATGACTGCCCGGGCCATCACATGGGCACATGAGTGACGCATGGTCTCGAGAGACACGGCGTCTTTCTTGGTGATGATCTTCAGCGGAACCGGCTCACCTTCGGGGAGGGTGTGGTCCAGAGACACCGGTTGGAGATTGATCTCCCCCCACAACGCGTCTTTCGCCAGGCGGCTGCCGATGCTTTTGGCGACATCTTTGACAGTCACTCTGGATTCGAATTCTTTAATACTTCCGTCAGGTAGTTGAACGCTGGTCATGCTAAATCAAGTTCTTGTTAAAACAGTTGTACCCGCGTCTACAAATCGCGGTCCAGTGAGCCGATGAGTATAAGTAGTCTCCAGCTTCGTCGAAACGCCGATTCGACCGATTCCGGGGGCGGATTGCCCGGGCGCGAGGCCGCATCACCGAAGATTTCACGGATTCCCATATTTCTCACGGTTTTGATAGACTGGAACGACGCCCAAGAGCCGCAGCCGGGTTAAACCATGGACGATTTTCGCGGTTCCTCGCAAATCGCAACCAACAGGGTTGGCGTCCGTTCCATCCTGAAACCGTTCTTCAAAATAACCACTTATATATGTCCACGATCGATACCAATCTCCAGCCCGCCATCGACGCCGCGCGGTCACGTCTGGACCAGCACGCCTACGAAATGGTTCAGCGTCATTTTCACGACTCCACGGGCTGCCCGTTTTGGCTAGAAAAGAAGGCCAGTTTTAACTTCGATCCGCTGACGGAAGTCAAGAACTTCGACGACCTGAAAAAATTCCCACTGTTCGAAGATGACTGGCTGCGGGGCGGACCGGTCGAGCGGTGGAAGATGAACGATATGCAGGACCAGCCCACCTACGTTTTCGAAACCGGCGGCACGACCGGCGTGCCCAAAAGCAGGGTCGTGGTCAACGATTTTCGCGACGACTACGAAATTTTCTCCAATACGCTGCCCGATCAATATTTTCCCAAAGGCGGCAACTGGCTGATGCTGGGCCCGTCCGGCCCACGTCGGTTACGTCTGGCCGTCGAACACATGGCGCAGTACCGCGGTGGTATCAGTTTTTGTATCGATCTGGATCCACGTTGGGTGGTCAAGTTGATCAAAAAGGGCTGGATGGAACACCTGATGGAATACAAGAAACATTGTATCGATCAGGCCATTACCATTCTGACGGCCAATCACAATATCAAGTGCATGTTCGCGACGCCCAAGCTGATTGAGTCGTTGTGTGAAGGCCTGGACGCGCGTGGCATGACGATGGCCGACACGGGCATCACGGGGATCTTCTCCGGAGGCACGGAATTCACACCGCAGTGGACGCGCTTCTGCGTCGAAGAACTTTTTGGCGGGCCGGCCGAAGAAAGCGGGATTTTCATGACCCCGACTTACGGCAACACGCTGATGGGGTTGGCCTGCAGTAAACCCGTTACCGCCGCCGAAAAGTACAAGATCAGCTACTACGCCCCCCAACCGCGCGCGGTCACCGAAGTCGTCAGCTTTGATGATTACAACACACCGGTGGGGTATGGGGAAACAGGACGCGTCAAGCTCACCACGTTAACACCCGAGTTCTTTGTGCCCGGATTTATGGAACGCGACGAAGGGGAACGGGAAATGCCCTTTGAAACTTACCCTTGGGACGGCGTCAGCGGTGTCAGACCGTTCCACGAGATTGCCTCAGGGACAACGGTTGGCGTTTATTAAAATTGCCCGCCACCCAATCGCACGGCGGAGTCAGGCCGGCGAGGGGAATCAAACAGGGTTCGCGGCTAACGCGGATGGTGGTTTTTGCCGGATAATGCAAAAACACCGCTTGAGAATACACCACCACGCGGCCGCCGACTGACAGCAGCAACACAATTGGCGGGTAAGATAAAATCTGCCAAACGTCTTAATTCCTGATGCTCCGTCGGAAACTCCATCCTCCACGAACAACTGGCCACACAGAGAAAACCAAAACATACGTTATTTCGCCCGGCAAAATACAACCTGCGAAATACGACCTTCAACCAACCGGAGAAACCGCGTGTTAGAAATTCCTGTCATTCGTTGGGGCAAGCCCTATGAGTCACTCGAGACGACCGAAGTCCTTCACTTCGACACTGGCGAAAGCATTGCCCGGGTTCATTCGGCCAACGGCGGACTAGTCACGCGCGACATGCGCACGGCCTCCAAAGCGCGTGACGCTCTCCGCCAGTTTTCCTGCGCCGACCTGATCGAAAAAATCGGCCGGGCGGCCGACCTGTTCGAAAACGGGACCCTTGCGTTGGGCGACGGGACTCAATCGGCAGACGAATTTGTGCGGCACCAATCGGCTTCCACCGGACTGCCGGAACACATGTGCCGATCGAATATGACGAAAAACAGTTTCGTGATGCGAAATATGACCGAGATCCTTCAATGCCTCACCCGAGGTCTGGATCTGGATATCCTGACCCGCGGCTACGGCATGGAAGACCGTGGCGTCGTCGTCAGCTACCAGGCACAAACACCGGTCCTGGGTGCGGTTCTGCCATCGAATTCTCCCGGCGTTCACACTTTATGGCTACCGGCGATTCCATTGCAGATGGGGCTTGTACTGAAACCGGGTTCCCAGGAACCGTGGACGGCCTACCGCGTGGCGTCTGCCTATCAAGCAGTCGGCATCCCTGCCGAAGCCGTCTCGCTTTACCCTGGCGGGCACGACGTTGGTTCGGCACTGATGGATTCCTGCCCACGCAGTATGATCTTCGGTTCCCAGAAAACGGTTGATCAGTTCTCGGGCAACCCTCGTGTTCAAGTCCACGGACCGGGATTCTCCAAAGTCTTCCTTGGTGACGATTGTGTGGACGACTGGGAACAGTATCTGGACATCATGGTTGAAAGCGTTTACGTCAACGGCGGTCGGAGCTGTATCAATACATCAGCAATCTACGCGTCGCGTCACACAATGGAAATCGCCCAGGCGATCGCAGAGAAAATTGGCCCCGTGGAAGCACTTGGCCCCGGGGATCCGGATGCAGGCCTGGCCGCGTTCACCGTTGAAGGTATGGGCAAAGCGGTCTGGGAGATGGTCAAGAATGACCTGAAAGACGCTGGGGTTACTGACTGCACCGGAAAGTACGGCGATCGTCTGGTAGAGAAGGAGCGCTGCTCTTACCTGCGACCTGTCGTTGCCCATGCCGAAAATCCGCAGTGTCCGGTGGCCGGTAAGGAGTTCATGTTTCCGTTTGCGACCGTGGTGAAATGCCCTCAGGATCAAATGCTCAAGGCCGCCGGTCCAACCCTAGTGGGTACGGCCATCACCGAAGATCAAACCTGGATTGATCATTTGACCGATGCGACATCCATCGACCGGTTGAACATTGGCCCGATCCCGACCAATCGATTGAATTGGTTGCAACCGCACGAGGGGAATATCATCGATTTCCTGTTCCGCTCGCGCGCGTACCAAATGAGCCCCGAGAAAATCGCAGCGTTGGTTTAAACAACATCGCCCAACGGTGGAATCCAACAGAAATTTATCACGAGGTGCTCTGCGCTCTGGCGAGCGTAGCTACGTTGCGAGTCACCCTTTGCCACGCACCAATTTGAACGTCAATCCATCCCCATGCAGCCATTCGACTATCATCTCCGAACACGAATTGTCTGCGCGGAAAACGCGATCTGTCAATTGGGGGACCTGACGGCCGAATCGGGATACTCTCGCGCCCTGATGGTGACCGACCCGGGTATCGTCAGTGTCGGTCATGTTGCCCGCGCGGTGCATGCCCTAAAAAAATCCAATATCGAAACACTTGTGTTCGATGGGGCGCGTGAAAATCCCACCACACAACACGTCGCCGAGGGACTGCAGGTCGCACAAAGTTATCAACCCGACGTACTGATTGGCATTGGCGGCGGTAGTTCGATGGACTGTGCCAAGGGAATCAATTTTCTGTATTCTTGCGGCGGCCAGATGGAAGACTATTGGGGTGTCGGCAAAGCCACCGGCCCTATGCTGCCGATGATCGCGATTCCCACCACCAGCGGAACCGGCAGCGAAATGCAGTCCTTCGCGCTGATTTCCCAGCCCGACACCCATATCAAAATGGCCTGTGGTGACAAACGTGCCAGTTGTCAGATCGCCATCCTCGACCCGCTGCTGACGCTGACCCAGCCACCTCAGGTGACCGCACTGACGGGCATTGACGCGATTTCGCACGCTGTCGAAACCGCAGTGACGGTCAAACGCAACGAGATTTCCTCCTTGTTTTCCACGCAGTCGTGGCGATTATTATCGCAAAACCTGCCATCGGTAATTCTCGACCCCTCGGATGTCGCCGCCCGCGCGGCGATGCAGCTGGGGGCAGCGTGGGCGGGAGTTGCAATTGAAAATTCGATGCTGGGTGCAGCCCATGCCCTGGCGAATCCGTTGACCGCCACGTTGGGGACGGCTCACGGGCAAGCCGTCGGTTTAATGCTGCCTCACGTCGTACGATTCAACGGCAGTCGAAATGCCGATTGTGCCCGAACCTACAGCGCAATGCACCATAGCAGCGCATCCCTGGCCGAAGCGCTGACCGGGTTTTGTGAACACTCAGGTTTGAAAATTTGTTTGTCGGACCTTGGCGTCGGCACAGAGCAATTGCCTGATTTGGCCGCAGCGGCCGCCAAACAGTGGACCGGCACCTTTAATCCAGTGCCCGTCGATGAATCAAGCCTACTGGAAATTTATCAACAGGCATTTTAGAAAGAGTGGATCACACATTTGAACCACACAGTTGAACAAAGCGCGCGATGGAGATCACTGCACCAGTATCGATTCCCGGCAACACACAATGAAATACTCGCCCTCAATTCAACACCTCGCCAACGTTTTGTCCGCCAATCGTTTATGCATCTGTCGTTTATGCATCCACAGCCTCTGGGGGCTGGCCTGTTGTTGGGTGGCCTGTATTGCACACACCCCCGTGTCTGCTCAAACCACCAGCGCTGACTGGACATCCTTTCGCGGCAACGCTCAATCCAGCGGGTTCGTCGATGCTGACGCAGGCGACGCACTGGTTCCCGCTTGGAAATTTAAACTTGCCGACGGCGGGTTTGAATCGTCAGCCGTGATTGTCGAAACCACCGATGCCAACAAAGAAACCTCCGCCGAATCGGCATCGGTCAAAACGGTTTTCATTGCGGGGCTAACCAACGATGTCCGGGGCAAACTGTTTGCGCTCAACCTAGAAGGCGGAAAAAAGAAGTGGGAGTTTGACTCCGAAGACGGATTTATCACGACGCCAGTCTATAGCGACGGAAAGCTTTACCTGGGCGACATGGCGGGACAGTTCTTTTGCATCGACACCGCCGGCAAGCAACAGTGGGCCTATAAGACTGAAATTGAAATCAACTCCAGTGCCAACATCTACAAAGACAAAGTTCTGTTCGGATCTCAGGACGGCTCACTGTACGCGCTCAACAAGGACAGCGGGAAACTGGCGTGGAAACACACCACCCAGGACCAGATTCAGTGCTCGGTCACGGTCGCCGGCAACAATGCACTTCTGGCCGGCTGTGACGCTCAACTGCACGTCATTAACCTAGACAGCGGAGAAGAAACTGGCAGCATCAAAATTGGTGCTCCGACGATTGCGACTCCGGCAGCACGGGGCGACGTGGTTTTCTTCGGTAACGAAAAAGGCGATTTCTTTTCGATGGACTGCGCGGAAATGAAAACCTTATGGAAGTACCAAGATGAACTGGGTGGTAACTCAATTCGCAGTTCTGCCGCGCTCGCGGACGAACACGTCGTCGTTGGAGCGCGCAATCGGAAACTGTATTCGTTTGACTCGAAAACGGGTAACGAGAACTGGTCGGTAACGCTGAAAAATAAAGTTGATTCTTCCCCGATGATCGTAAAAAACCGGGTCGTTGTCGCCTCAACCGATGGTAGGCTGTACCTGATCGACCTCGAAAACGGCAGCAAACTATGGGAGAAGCAGTTTAACGGCAGCTTCACTGGTTCGCCAGCATTTGCACACGGGCACGTCATTATCGCCACCGACGAAGGTACCGTTTACGCTCTGAAATTCACCACTCCTGAATAGCCCAGATGACTGAATCCACAAAAACAGAAGTCGGCAGTTACTTCATCTCCAATTACCCTCCGTACTCCAAGTGGAACGCGGACCAACTGGACGAAGTCACCCGGGTACTGGCTCAACCACCGGTCGCCGATACGCCGCTGGGGTTGTACCTGCACATCCCGTTCTGCCGCAAACGTTGCAAGTTTTGTTACTTCAAGGTCTTCACCGACCAGAACGCCAAAGATATCGAAGCGTACGTCGCGGCTCTGTGCAAGGAAATCGAACTGGTCAGTCAACAGACCGTAATGGGCGCGCGGCCGTTTCGATTCGTTTACTTCGGTGGCGGCACGCCATCGTTTCTCAGTTCCAGACAGTTGACCTCTCTGGTCGATCGCCTGCGAGCCAACATCAACTGGGACCAGGCGGAAGAGGTGACTTTTGAATGCGAACCCGGCACGCTACAGGAAAACAAAATTAAAACCTTGAAACAGCTGGGCGTGACGCGGCTGAGTCTGGGTGTTGAAAATTTTTCCGACTCGGTGCTGGAAGAAAATGGCCGGGCTCACCTCTCCAAAGAAGTTTACAAAGCGTGGGACTGGATCAAGGCCGCTGATTTTGACAACGTGAATATCGATCTGATTTCCGGGATGGTGGGCGAGACCTGGGAGAACTGGAAATATAACATTGCCGAAGCCATCAAACTGTCGCCCGAGAGCGTGACGATTTACCAGATGGAGCTGCCGTATAACACGGTTTATTCGAAAGATATCCTGGGGGAGAAGATTGAAACGCCGGTCGCCGACTGGCCGACCAAACGCGCGTGGCTGGATTATGCATTTGATGAATTTCTTGCTGCCGGCTACAAAATCAGCAGCGCTTACACGGTGGTCAAGGACGATGGCAAAGTAAATTTTAGCTATCGGGATAATCTCTGGCAGGGATCGGATTTGCTGGCTACGGGAATCGCCAGTTTTGGACATGTGTCGGGTGTTCACTACCAAAATAAAGCCGACATGAAACAGTATCAGGCCGATTTGATGGAGCATGGAAAACTGCCGCTGGGCCGTGGATTCCGTCCCAGTCAGGAGCAGTTGCTGATCCGCGAAGTGATTCTACAGCTGAAACGCGGGTATCTGGAGAAGGCCTATTTTCAGGAGAAGTATGGCATCGACATCATGGACAAATGGAAAGCTGAATTCGCTCAACATGTTGCGGACGAGATGTTGACGATCAGTGATGAACGGGCAACCTTGACACGCAAAGGGTACCTGCATGCGGATGCGTTGCTGCCGCCATTCTTCGAAGCCGAAAACCGCGACGTCCGATACACGTAAGGCGATTGGCGGTTGAAAGCTTACCGTTGGCGATGCTGCCAGCTTCGCCAACGGATGGTAAATTCCCAACTGCCAGTCGCCTAACCGCATCGTTTCAACATCCCCCCGAAGACCAGCCACTTACATCAACCGCAGATTGGACATCCACGATACGTCCGACAAAAATGGCAACCGTCACCAGACGGTAGAACCACGCGAGAGATTCTCCTCAGCGGAAGTCTGTCCCGACTCCCTCCCACGCTCTGGCGAGCGTAGCTACGTTGGAGGTGAAGCGTGAATACGACGGTTCGTCGGATCGCTTATTTCACCCGCCGGGCAACATAGAACAGTATCCAACCTACGGCCTTGCAGCAAACATACGATGCCAGAAACACTCACTTTCATGATGGGCGAATTTGCCGCCGAATTCCCCACCGACCGACAATACGCCGTGAACCACATGTGGGCTCAAGAGCAGCCCGATGGCAATTTGCGTTTTGGATTCTCAGCCTACGCGGTACGACTACTACAGGACGTGTACTTCCTGGATTGGAGCATCGACGCGCCGGTGCTGCTGACCGCCGGGCAGGAAATCGGCTCAATTGAGAGCAAGAAAGCGGAGAGTAGTCTGTACTCGCCGGTGCGGGGGCAGTTGCTGCGGTTCAACGATGCGCTGATGGAAGACCCCAGCGCCATCAACACAGACAAACACGACAGCGGTTGGCTGTTTGAGACCGACAGCCAAGAACAGGACGAGGCCCAGCAATTGCTCTCCGCCGAATCCTATCTGGAGCTATTGGTGACGGTCTGGGAAAAAACCCAACGCACGATCAAAGGCCAGCTGAACGAATAGTGCTGAACATTCCGTAGATTGGACATCCTTGTCCGATCACCTCAAGCACCTCAAGCAGCACTTCAGCCGCAAGCGCGACAACCCCTTGGGAATAGTCCTGAAATAGATTCCCGATTTACCTCTGACAAATAGCGTTAACAAAAAACGGAAGGTTGAACGACTCGGAGAGTCGTTTTACGTAACTCGTCTCTCCGAGACGAAAGCCAACCGAAGGTCGGCTGATCCTGCA
>CALCJM010000098.1 GCA_937967505.1 uncultured Pirellulaceae bacterium
AATGCCGCCCTAGACGGCTTCCGACTGGCGTTGCGAATCAATCCGGACCTTGAAGGTGTTCGTCAGCACGTGATGCGGCTGGAAAAAATCCTTGAAGATTGATCTACCCTGTTCATCTTCCCTGAAAGCGAAAGTGTGGCGGCGCTCAAACGTGGCGACACTCGCCAGAGCGTGGCGGCGACAGGAGGAGGTGCGGCCAGTTGGCAGCAGATGCGACGATTGTCGGTTGAGCGTCAAATCCTGAATTGCCCAATATCCCGACATTCCACCACCCCTACCGCCCGACATCGGGAGAGAGGTTCCCGTGCCAAAAGGAATTCGTTCTGTCGTTTGGAGTTTGCTCCGAGGATTGCTGGTCGTCGTTGCCAGCTGTATTTGGACACCGTTGTTGGCGGATGAACCGTCAGGGGAAAACGTTACCTTTCCAAAGCTGGGGCAGAAAATGAATGACGCACAAGTCGTCGCATTTGCGGAACTGGCGTTGCAAAACATTCATCAACAATACCCCAACAAAACGGGCGACGTTGTTGCCGGTCCGGAGGGGATCAAGTCTCCGCAGGAATTGCATCCCGCGTTCTACGGTTGCTTTGACTGGCACAGCAGCGTGCACGGGCACTGGATGCTGGTCAAGTTGTTGAAGGACTATCCACAGCATTCGATCGGCGACAAGATTCGGAAGAACTTGGCCGTCAACCTGACCCAAGCAAACCTTGACGCCGAACGCGCTTACTTCATGGCGAAAGAGCACAAGACGTTTGAGCGCACTTACGGTTGGGCGTGGTATTTAAAGTTGGTCGCGGAACTTGAGGGTTGGGATGACGAACAGGGACGGCGGTGGCGCGCCCTCCTAAAACCGCTGGAGGATCTATTGGTGCAACGCACGCTGGACTACCTGCCCAAGCTTTCGTTTCCGATTCGCACCGGCGTCCATGCGGATACAGGGTTTGGTTTGGCCTTCATGCTCGATTACGCGCGGGCCGTGAAGAACGAAGAACTTGAACAAGCCATCGTTGATCGAGCGCGGGGCTTTTACCTGAGGGATACAGACTACCCAACAAAGTACGAGCCCTCCGGGCAGGATTTCTTTTCGTCATGTCTGAACGAGGCGGATTTAATGCGGCGCGTGCTGCCGCAGGACGAATTTGTGCAGTGGTTTGACGCTTACCTGCCCTCGTTGCGGGATGGTGACGGCGGCAATTTGCTGGTGCCGGTCGAGGTCAGCGACGTAACGGATGGGTACATCGTCCATCTGGCGGGACTGGATCTGTCGCGCGCGTGGTGTTTGCGGGGGATCGCCAGTGCCTTACCGGCCGGTGATTCGCGGGTTGTGTTGTTGGAGAAAAGTGCCGCCGCTCACGCCGAAACAGGATTTGGGTACGTTTTCAGCGGTGCATATGAGGGAGAGCACTGGCTGGCCACGTTTGCGGTGTACTTGTTGTCTGAGTGAGAGATCTGAGTGAGAGATTCGTGTAAGGAAGCGCGACAGGCAGCGTCTTGCCCTGTAACCGCAATGCGCCGATCCCCAACCCCGGGTGGTTCCCCGGAAGACGTTGACCGTAGGCTATCGTGTTTCATCAACCGGAACAAGCGGTCGCCGGTAATCAGGAGGACATCACGACGTTTGGGGGATACGGTGGACGGATGATTGGCGGTGCCTATAATCATAAATCGCTTCAGGTGAGGTTTGGGGACCGTTTAGTCCACCTGTGCTTGAAGGCAGTCAGTAGAAATCGGCAACGGTTTTGCCAAAAGAAAGAAAAGAACTCATGTTTCAAAAATTCGCATCAACACTTTTTGTGGCCGGTTTGTTTGTCTGTGCCAATGCCGCAGTCGGCTTCTCGCAGGACGGTAACCAGCCACTGGGGGGACTGGGGGTGCAGCCGGCGCAGATTACCGAAGCAATGGACGAGGCGTCGTTGATTGAAAAGGCCAGCATGATTTTTGGCTACAATGCCGCCGGCAGGATGGTCGAGGGATTGAATCAAATGGGTATCGAATCTGACGCGGCCAGTATCGTCGAAGGTGCCAAAATTGCCATCGACGACCAACCGCTCCCAATCAGCCCCGAAGAAATGAAGAAGCTTAATGCGATCATGAGTCATAACTCTGTCAAAGGAATGACCAAGGCATTAAGCCAACAGGGGTTGGAGTTGAATATGGAAAAATTGCTCGAAGGCGTGCGCTTGGCCGCCGAGGAGAAGGATCTGGGGATCGCACAGGAGGACATGCAGAGCATCATGACCTCTCTCCAGACAAAAGTGCAAGGTAAAATGCGTGAGAAAATGATGGCCAAAATGAAAGTGGAAGGCGATGCTAACAAAGCCGCCGGCGAGGCATTCTTGGCAGAGAATGGCCAAAAAGAAGGCGTCATGAAACTGGACAATGGTGTCCAGTACACGGTGATGAAAGAGGGCACCGGTGCCAAACCTGCTGCGACGGACAAGGTCAAATTGCACTACCACGGCATGAAGGTGGACGGTCAGGTATTCGATTCATCAGTGGATAAAGGAAAGCCAATCACACACAGTGCCAGTGGTTTCGTCAAGGGTTTTAACGCTGCAGTACAGGCAATGCCCGTTGGCAGTAAGTGGAAAGTTGTGATTCCATCGGACCTAGCCTACGGGATGCAAGGTCCACTGGGCCCCAATCAGACGCTGATCTTTGAGATCGAACTGTTGGAAATCGTGAAGTAGATCGGTCAGCGACAGGGCGGGATCCGGATCGCACTCATTTTGGCCGATTGGGATAATTTTGGCTGATCTCGGCTGATCTCGGCTGATTTCAGACACCCGTCCCGCTCTGATCGCACACCAAGACGCTGACCGGCGGCAGGCGGCACAGTCTGAATATGCCTCAGGGGGGCCGACGCTCCGTCCTCGATTGGGAAAGGTGTACGCCGTTGGAACCTGTCAAGCCGGAGCGATTCAAATCGGCCGCACCTGCTGGCGGCGGTTGTCACTCACGCGATGAAAAGCCAGCGTTATTGGGCGTAAGCCGTCCCAGCCTGCGTTGAATCCCAAACACCAATTCCCTGATGGTCTTTGTTTGCTTATGGATCAGTACGAAACAGAACGTTACGGATTACCGGCGATCGATCGAGCATGGTATTGGACGACGATCAAGATGGGCGCGGCGATCACTCCCAAACGGTATGCCGTCAATCTGTTCAGCATCGAAGCACAACGACTGGTCGCGCTGGTTGACCGAACAGAAATCAACATCTCCAGCGATCGGGTGAGAGTTGCCCGCATGGTGGGAATGGAACCCTACAGCTGCGACTGGTCCATGTTGATGGTGCTGGATCATCTCAACCTGTTGGTTTCCGATATGACCCGGTTGATTGGCGGGTTGACGGGGCCAGCCAAACTTCACGGCCGGTTCTCGGATCAGCAATATGAACCTGATCCGGATGTGGGAGTGGATGTCATCGAAGGTTTTGCCGCCAGCGCAGAAGATTTTGTTACCAAAGCGACTGCCTTCAAAGGGTTGCGTGGCAATCGTCGTTTTCACCATAGTTGGTTGGGCCCAATGAACGCGCACCAATGGCTGTGTTGGACTGCAGCACGCACGCGCGTCCACCGACGGCATGCGGTTCAGATTCGAAACGTCTCCGGCGTCGTGTAGGAAATTGGCCAGCCACTGACCTTGTAAAAAGATACTTTGGAAAAAAGATGCCCTGGATTGGACTGGATATTGGCGGTGCGAATCTGAAAGCGGCGTTTCCCGATACGCCTGATCAACCGGCGGTGGAAATGCCCTTCCCCATGTGGACCGACCATCAACAACTGGAAACTGCCATCGAAAAACTGGTTCGAATGGCCGGCGATCATGATGCGGTTGCGGTCACAATGACGGGGGAGTTGGCTGACTGTTTTGAGACACGCAGCCAAGGCGTGTCGTACATTGCTGACGTGGTGGAACGAGTCTGTTTGGGCCGCAGAATCGTCTACTACGCCTGCGATGGCAATTGGCGCAGTCGCAGCGCACTGGAGATGGATTGGGACCTAGTCGCTGCGGCCAACTGGCACGCGACGGCAACCTGGGGAGCGCGGCTGTTGCCCCACCGCAGCGGAATGGTGATCGATGTAGGATCTACCACGACAGATATTTCCAGGCTGACCAACGGGACCCTCCAGTCCGGCAGTCGCAATGATCTCGATCGTCTGACCAGCGGAGAATTGCTGTATATTGGTGCTGACCGGACCCCCATCTGCGGACTGTTGAATCACGTGCGATACGGTGATCAAAACATCCCATTGGCCAACGAACTGTTTGCTACCATTGGAGACGCCGCGATCTGGAAACGTCTGGCTGCCGAACGCGCTGAATTTAACCAAACGGCTGATGGCCGCGCTAAAACCCGACGGGCTTGCGGCCAGCGCATGGCCAGGATGCTCTGCCGGGATCTGGCCGATTTGAATTTGGACTTGATCGATGCACTTGCATCGCAAACGATCGATGCCGCCCAAACGGCGATTGGGGACGCTGTCTCCAAACGGACGGTCGCAGGTGGATGCTCAATACAGAACGTGCTGGTGGCAGGCGAAGGAAGCTTTTTGATCGATCGCGTGATTGAAACAATCAGTCCAGATACCAGATTGATCTCGATGAGCGACGTAGTGGGCGTTAACGTCAGCGACTGTGGGCCGGCGCATGCGGTGGCTGTTCTGGCATCCGAGAATTTTTCATGAACAAATCCCCTGTCCGGCGCGTGGTGAAGCTTGGCGGCAGCCTCCTGTCTATCCCGGAACTGCACCAGCGCGTCTGGCAGTGGATTGGTCAGCAGCCGGAAATGCCAACATTGTGGCTGGTGGGAGGTGGAGCGCTGGTGGAGACGCTGCGACAATGGCAGACGATCCAGGTTGGCCGACCGTTTGCCGACGAGGATGCTCATTGGGCCTGTATTGACCTGATGTCGGTCACGGCGCGAATGTTCGGTTCCCTGTTCCCGCAGTGGCCAATCGTGTCGTCACCGGGAACGGTACAGGGGCATATTGACAGCGGTCAAAGCAATCTTGTTTTTGACTGTAGTGAATGGATAAAAGGGGTCAGTAACCTGCCGTGCGACTGGTCGGTGACCAGTGACTCGATCGCCGGCCGGTTGGCGATTGAACTGTGCTGTGATGAATTGGTTTTGCTCAAGTCCTGCGACCGCGCGGGGGAGAGCATCGACGAAAACGTATCGGCGGGTGTAATTGACGATCATTTCCGGTTGCTCAACTGGCAGTCGCAGATCTCTATTGCGATCGTCAATCTAATGCGCTGATGCCCGGAATCGTGTGACAGCCGGATATGGAAACGTCAGGACAATACTTCCCTGGGTAACCACAGATCCACCAACCGAAAATGCCGACGGTAGTCTTTTCGTTGAAGTGTCTCGAGCGCTGCCCAAGATTCCAGATCGCACGTGATGCGTCCGATTGCGGCGGTTGGCATCGTGACCCACTGACCCGTGAGCGCCTCGACAAGATCTTCCACGCCTGGGCAGTGTCCCAGCACCATTACCGTTTCTGATTTGCTGTCGGTTAAACGGTGACTCAATTCTTCGATATAGACCTGCCACCTAGCCAGATAAAAATCATCGACTTCGGTGATTTCGACTGTCGGTGAACCGAGTTCCTCGAAACGCTCGCGCATCAGGTTGGCTGTCATTGTGGTGCGTCTCGCAGATGAGTAAAAAATGGACTGCGGGACGGTTTGCTGATCGTGCAGCCACCGCGCCATCCGCACCGCGTCGCCCAGTCCGCGTTCGTTTAACGGACGCTGGTGATCGGTCAGCCCTGGCTGTTTCCATGAACTTTTGGCGTGCCGCATGACAAGCATCGTTTTGGACATGGCATAAATGAGGGGCTGGAAGGAGCGGTGGTGAATGCTGTGATGGCTAAAATCAGGAAAATCAGGAGTGTATTTGAGCAGCGCCGTGTAAAATAGTCTTTCTACCGCGTCATTCCCGCAGGTTCGGTCAGACCCGTTTGGCCGTTGATGATTTGGTCCCGAGGTTGAGCCTGATTGGAGTGCGGCACAAATTCCCGGTCCGTGATTTTTCCCAAACAGCCCACGCATCCATCACCATGGCTGCCGGCAACAGTATATAGGTGATAAAGATGAAAATGAATGCCTTTCTCCGTTTGATTCGCGCGATCGCATGTAGCGTACTCGTGTTCAGCTCGTCAGGTGTTTACGGACAAATCGATGACGGGAATGCAACTTACGGCAGTCTCCAACCGGCAGATGAAAATGGAAATCCGATCTACCAACCGCCTGCCGAAACCGCCAGCCCGGTAGCGGGGCAGGATCGGCAGGAGCCTGCCCGGACATTTACCCAGGTTCCGGAGCAGACGGTCGAAGGGATTCCTTTGTCAGCGGACGTGCCGGTGGACGATTCGATGTATCCGGTGCCCGCCTATCCGCCGGGGGTGGAGATTCCTCTGACCGAAATCGAAATTCCCGGTAGTGCATGGTACGTTGGTCCCGATGGCGAGCGTATCGATGCTTCGCAGCTTATTGAACTTGCCCCGGTTGGCCCGTTGAACGAAGCCCCTGTCGAAGGATCAGTGCCGCTGTACTCGGGGCAAGGATTTTCCGTGGAAGGGACCTACGACGGCACGCAAACATTTCCAATGGGGACATTCCCAACGACCCCTTTTGGCGAACGTATTCTTTCCGAGGTGCCCGCTGGCGGTTCCGTCGCCAACGAAATCCCGGGTGCATGGGTTGACGAAAATGGAAACTTGGTGGATGCCGTTCCGGGTGGCAGCCCAGCCGCTGACTCTCCGGCAACCGAAAACGGTGTGCCTGTGGACCAGATCGTCAGGCCCGGTAATACCGACCCGGTCTCACCTTCGGTGCCCACCGGAACTGCAACTCCTGCCTCCGATTCGTTGGCGGTACCAAAATCAGTCAGGCAAAATGGTGGTTCTGCGACCGGTGGCCGGGTTGCACCGAAGACCGCCCGGTCTGTCGTTGAAAAAGTTCGTTCGATGCCTCGTCAGGATACTACGAAAGTCGCTGACCGAAAAAAACGCGGCAGTGTGGACGCTTCGGGAGATACTTCAACCGACATAACCACAGCGCCCCGGTCATCGGTTGGCCGGTCGAAGGCTGAAGAGAGTCGCGTTGCCGCCGCACCATCAGAAGAAGCGAAACCGCTCAGGCAACGGCATGCACGAATCAAGCAGCGCCTCAAGGATGCACTGGGCGAAAAAGAAAAAATAGGTGGCATGCTGCGAAAATCCAACCGCAAGGCCGATACGCTTGCTGCGGAATTGGCTCAATTGAAAGCGGCCCATAAAAATCTCCAAACGCAGACCAACGAAAAAATCAAATCCCTCGAAGGCCAATTAACCGAAGCGCGAACTGGCCAGACGCAAAAGATGAAAAAGGTGAAAGCCTTACAGGCTGCTCAGAAGGAAGCCACACAGAAGATGGAAACGCTGACCGCCGCCCAAACTAAGGCGCTGAAGAAATTGCAGGCCGTCCAACAAGACGCCGCCGCAATGAAGGCAGCCCTGGAATCGGAACTCGCAGAAGCCCAAGCGAATGTGGCTGATGCTCAGTCCAAACTTGCCGACGCCAACGCACAACTTGCAGTGCTGACGGCACCTCATAAGCAAATGGCCGCCAAGGAAAACGCTGATTTGAGTGGCTCCGACAAATCACAAATGCCGGACGCTCCCGGTGGGAACGAAGCTGTAGCAAAACCGGCAACCGACGCGCGATTGGCCAACCCCGGACAGGTCGCGTCAGGGGCTGATGCGACTCCGTACGCTCCAGCAATGGAAGCTGTCCAACCTGACGCTGTCGACCCAAAATCAGCAGCCGAACTGGCAGTGAAACGCAAACTGGAAGCACTGCGAAAAGAAAAGGAGGCAGCGGAGGCCGCGCTGGACGCTAAAGCACAAGAAGCCGCTGGTGCGGCAGGCGCGAATGGCGACAATTCCGCAAAAATGCCGGTGCTGTCCCTTGATGACCAGATCAAGCAGCTCAAAGTGTTGCGTGACAAGCAGATTGCCAAATCGGAAACGAAACTGCGATCCGATCAGCAGAAGGTGATTGACAAACTGATCGATGACGGAAAAGCGGTTGATTCGGACGAAGTGAAGGCAGCCGTTGACAAAATGAAGCAGTCGATCAAGACCAGCGAAGAAAAGCTGCGGGCGCGTTTCCGAAGAAAACTGGAGCGCCTGAAAGCCCAAATGAAAAAGAAGTTAAAATAGGTGGTTTCGGGGAGGCGTGGCGTGGCGATCTGGATTGACAGCATTTTGGATGGCGGCTAATCTTCGGGGATGACGTGTTGGCGTTATGGAAGACGCCAGCCCAAGCAGTTTAACCATTTGGTTTTCATCAATGAGACAACCACTTTCGGTGATTGTTCCGTGCAAAAATGAAAGCCGAAACATTGGTGCCTGCATCGAGAGTTTCTACGCGATCGCGGATGAAATCATCATCGCCGATTCTGGTTCGAGCGACGACACCCTAGAAATTGCGGCGACCTATCCAAAAGTCCGCATTATCGAACGCGATTATCGCACGTCCGGCGATTTTAAAAACTGGGCGATCCCCCAAGCGTCGCATTGCTGGGTGTTGATCGTTGATGCAGACGAACGAATCACGTCGGATCTGGCCAACGAGATCGTTGGCGAGCTGACCACCGGTCCCAAGAGCGATGGTTACTGGATTTTCCGTGACAATCACTTCATGGGGCATTCCCAGCGATACGGTGATGCCCGCCGTGATGCCGTGATTCGATTGTTTCATCGTGACCGCGGTCGGTACGAGGGGCCAAGTGACCACGGCGAAATTAATATCGCGACGGGCCTAGTTGGCCGGTTGCGCAACAAGATGACGCACTATTCTGTGTGGGAGTACGACCAGTTATTGGACAAGTATCGACGCTATACAACACTGCAGGCTCAGCAGTGGGATGACAAGGGTGTTGATACATCCTATTTTAAGTTGCTGGTGCGACCCGCGTTCCGGTTCTTTCGTGAGTTCATTCTGCAAGGGGCAATTCTGGATGGCAAAGTAGGCTTGCAGACGGCGTGGATGGCAGCATTTTACAGCTTCAGCAAACAAGCGCGATTATGGGAACGCAAACACCGCATCGATCAGGATCAGCTGGATCCGCCGGTGACTTTGGAGCAACGACAGCGCCTGATAGCCGAACAAAAGCAGCGCGATTCCAGTGACCGTATCCGTCGCGCCGGTTAGAGGCATGCTCCACAAGGCTGTCCAAACTACCGCCAAAAAAACGTAGCTACCGTCGCCAGACGGTGGAGGCCCGGAGATGCCGTCGCTTCAGATGGCCACTGGGCCACAAGCCCATCCACGCTCTGGCGAGCGTAGCCACGTACCTACGCAGGCGTTAGCCAAAAAACGTGGCTACCGTCGCCAGACGGTGGAGCCCCGGAGACGCCGTCGCTTCAGATGGCCACTGGGGCACAAGCTCCATCCACGCTCTGGCGAGCGTAGCCACGTTCTTTATGCCAATCAAGATTCATTAAATCTCTGACGCCAGATGTTCCCAGGCATCGATCAGCAAATTGGCGGCGCGATCGACTTCTTCCTCCGATGTCGTCCAACCGACTGACAATCGCACCGTACCTCGCGCTACTTTCGGTGTGACTCCCATTGCGGAGAGGGTCGCCGATCCGACGCTGTCACTGCTGTGACAGGCTGCACCGGTGGACGCACAGACTTCCGGAACGCGCCGTAACAGATTCCCCCCGGCAATTTCGGGGAAAGAAACACTGAGCGTGTTGGGTAAACGGTCTGCCCCGAAGCCATGCACACGCAAACGTGGAATGGCGGCCGAAAGCTGATCATACAAGCGGTCACGAAGCGTTGACATCTTTTCCATCGATTCGTCCAGACAACCAATCACAAGCTCGGCAGCCTTCCCGATCCCGACAATGTATGGCGTGTTTTCAGTGCCGGCGCGGAAACCCGATTCATGGCCCGCACCGTGCAGAAGTGGCTCAAGTGCCACCCCCTCCCGCACAAACAAAACGCCGATACCCTTGGGGCCATAAAACTTATGACCTGCGATCGTCAACATATCAACGTCCAATTGATCGACCGCGACAGGAATTTTCCCTGTCGATTGCGACGCGTCGGAGTGGACAAGAATCCCTTTTTGATGGCACACCTCAGCGATCTCGCGGATGGGCTGAATGGTGCCGGTCTCGTTGTTGGCGTGCATGATACTCACCAGCCGGGTATTACTGCGCAGTGCTGATTGGACATCGGCCACTCGTACGACACCGTATTCATCACACGGAACAACCGTCACCTCACAGCCAAGACGCTGGAGAAATTTTGCCGGTTGGGAAATCGCTGCGTGTTCAATCGCAGAAATCACCAGATGACCGCCGGGTTTCTCGCCGGCCAGCATGACCCCTTTGAGTGCCATGTTGTTCGCCTCGGTCCCGCACCCGGTGAAGACGATCTCGTCGCGATCGCATCCTACCAATGATCCGATCTTGCATCGCGCGTCCTCGATCGCTTCACCGGCAGCTCGCCCAAGCGCGTGGCTGCTGGACGGGTTGCCATAATGACTGGAAAAAAACGGCGTCATCGCTTCAACAACGCTTGGAGCGATCGGGGTGGTGGCGTTGAAGTCAAGGTAGATCTGGTGCATGTTGGTTTTTCGGTGTTGTCGTGAAAGACGGGCTATCGATGGTCTATCGACCGACATCAGGCCAGCTTCTGCAACCTTCGCAAGGTCCATTCCATCGTCAGGCACATCGTCATCAATGCCAAGGTCCATATCATAAGCTGCCGTTTGAAAAATCGATCAAAGGTGCCCGCGATTATCGTTTCCTGATCCTGCGGCGGAATCAGTTTTAGGGCTGATAACGGATGGTCAGGCACCGCCTCCTTGGTATCGCCCATCAAAAAACAGGCTCCCCCGGTGTTTTGGGCTATTTTGGCCAGCACGGCATCATTGCGTTGTGGCTTCTCCTTCTCCAGGTCGGGGATCGTTGCGGTCACCGACAGGGTCAACACATCCTGTTGGGTACTCTCGGGCACCGGCAGGCTCAACCGAAACTCACCCTCTTCCCCCGCCACAAAGGTACCGGTGAAGCTGCCGGGCGATGCTGCGGCAGGATTCGAACGCAGCAACAGCGTTTGCCCCTGTCCGGACGGAGGCCTAACGAGCGCTTCCACTTGCGGATACTCCAGCGGCTCATCTTGGGCATCCTTAAGAATCGCCTGAACGACAATCGTGTCGCCCATCCAGCAGCGCTCGCGATCTGTCAGCATGACACCGCGTGTCGAGTCACGGTTCAGCCGTCCTTGGCTGGCCCAGCGGATCAGTTTGGTATAGTACTGTTGAAAGTAATCAACGTCCAGCCGGCGGACCCGCCACATCTCACCGCTGGCCTGAAAGAACACGCGTCCCGCACCATAGAAGTGACTGGCCAGGTAGATGGGGAATGCCTGATCGATGGCCGTTTCCGGATCGCCAAAATTGGCAAGCACATCGGCTCCCGGTTTGGGATCGTTTACGGCGTAGTAACCGTAGACGCCCTCAAACTGTGCCCACGTTTCCTGGCTGCTTCCTGCCGAATCTCCGATCCACAAATAGTCTGCCGAACGTCCGGCTCGGGTGAATTCCAGCGGGAATGGAGACGTTCCGCCAAACCGTCCCAACTTTAAAACTGCCGACCCCTGATTGTAGAACGAGACAGGATAGATTCGCCGCACGATGTCGATCGATTCGTTGCCGCGCGGTTGGCGGGTCCACTGAGGTGTATTGACCGGACCCGCGATCGTGATCAATCCGCCAGCCTGACCGGATATCCACTTTTCCAGCATCCGTGTCTGCGGCAAATTCAGTTCGCGCCAATCCGGATCAAATGCAATGATACAGTCAATCTTGTAAAGCTGCTCACGTGTTTCCGGAAACGATGTCAGCAATTCATCAGACTCCTGGTCCGCACCCGCTTCCGCCGACTGGAGCCAGACCTTCAAAAAGATCTCTTCATCGCGAAACAGTTGATTCCTCAGGAAACGAAACTCGCGTGTTGGTCCACCAGCAATCAATAGCACGTTGGTCTTCTGTTTGACCACTTCGACCACGCACCGCCGACTGTTGTCGCGCAGGTCCAAGTCTTCTTCGAAGCTTTCCACACGCACCTCGTAGCGCCGTTTCCCTTCGACCGCACGTGTCACATTGAACTCAACATTTGCCGGCGTCCCGTCGGTCAACAACCTGACGTTCTGTTCGTCTTCAAGCACTTCCGCTTCGGTTTCGCCTTCATCAACGCTAACCAGTTGCACGCGCGCCGTGCGGCCCTCCAAACCAAAGGCCTTCACCAGCCCCTTGATTAAAAAATTGTCACCGGGAAAGACGCGCGGCGGCGATTGAAGTTCCGCAACCATCACATTTTTGGGCTGATTGGAGGATCCAATTCCGATCGTGTAAATTGGAATGCCGGCGTTACTGGCGGCCGCCGCTGCCCGGTCGATTGACATGCCGGCGTTACTTTGCCCATCGGAAAACAGACAGATGCCCGCGATTGGACCGCCCTGTTCCTTGTTGACGACATACTGTATCGCGGAACCGATGCGCGTGGACGTCCCTTGAGGAACCACGCCCTCCAGCCAGCTGTCGGGTGTGTCAGTTGCTACAGGCGGAGCGGTCGCAGCAGGCTCCTCAGGTGACGGCTTTTTTGATTGAAGCGTGTCCCCGTCAGCGGCCGGGCGTTGCACAATTCCCATCGTTTCCAACAACCCGATTCTGGGTGCGGCCAGGTCAGCAATCGCCAGGGCGATCACCGCCAGCACCAGTGTCAATGCTCCAGCGGTGAATCGCCACGACCCAAACACCGAGGGCTCCGGATCCGACGGATCACGTGGTGCGATCGGTCGATAGAAATGACCAATCATCAATGCTAGGGCCAGCACACCGATCGCAACGGCCACCGAAGCAATCGCCACCGCCCTGCCGATTGCGGATGTTTCCTCAGCAGTTGCTTCTTCAACGGTTGGTTTAACGCCAATGCCGGAATCGCTACCATTTTCGATCACCGAATTCGCGTGTTTTTTCGGCAGTTCCGCAACCAGCGTGGGTTGATCGGTCTCGCTGAAACGGTAGATCGCCAAGGTGTGTTGATTCCGCAATTCGTCGGTAGCCCCCCCGCCAATCAAATCCGTTACTTCGTTGATACGCGGCTGTCCCGTTTGGACAGCCGCATTGGAAATGCTTCCCGGCTTGCGATCCATCAGTCCCATGCTCAGGCTATTATCAACCAGCAGCACCAGACGCGAATCTTTCGTCAAACGGGTTTCCGATCGCTTGCCGGGATTGAGCACAAACAACAGCAATGCCGTGATCGAGATCATCCGCAACGCAGTCAGTAACGCGCCAGCGGGACGATTCAAATCAACGGAATCCTTGCGGTGCAGCCACAGCGTCCATCCAATCAGCGCGCCAAAGATGGCAACCGCCGCGCAAATTTGCCACGTTAGCCCCAACGGCACCACAGGCTGGAGCTCCAAGTATGTGCGCGTGTCAGTTTGCAGCAGCATGGCGGACGGATCAGGCATGGTGAAAGGAAGAAAGATACGCCAGCAGCGGTTCGATCGCAAAAATGGCAAACAATAACACCAAAAACAGGCGGCTGAGCGACGACGCCGGTTTCAGATCGGGTTCCGGATTGAACTGATCCCACGCCACCCACGTTGGACCAACAGCCCCCAGTTTCGTTAACAACTGCCGAGGCTTAACCGGTTCCAGATTGCTTTCCACGGTATCGACATTGATGGCAATTCGATCGACCGACCACGCACCGTTGGTTTCTTGAAACCAAAAATCATGAACACCGGGTTGGTGAAGAGTCGAACGTCCCGTTTGGTTGAACGTCGGCAACTGAACCTTCAACAGTTGTTGGTCGTCGTCGCCGGGGGCAACGTCCAGATCTACGGTTTCGCGTTCATCGGCACCCTCAACCGGCATCAACAATGTCAGTCCGGGCAGAAACGTGCGGGCATCTTTGGATATTGTTAGGGGGGCGGACAGGGTTTGGTTGGTCGTTTGATTTTTGCCGCCGGCCAGATAGTCCTCCATCAATAGCAGTACGGGCAAAAAAGTCGCATTTCGCGCCCAGTTGTTCCAAACCGGACCGGCAGTCGTCGTACAGACCATCACGCGCCCGTCACCGACGCTGCTTTCAACCATCAGTGGCCGACGCGCCATCCCGCGCACATTGGCAATCACGCGCGCGTTGCGGGGGGGATCGAGCAACCATTGACGCGTCGGCACCATGACTTTTTCAATGTTTACCAAACCCAGTAGCGAATTTTTCTGATTCAAAACTGGAGCAAACATCGGGTGCGACAGCGGTGCAAAATCGGGCGATGTCGCCTGGGCATCTTCCTCGATTTCG
>CALCJM010000099.1 GCA_937967505.1 uncultured Pirellulaceae bacterium
GACTGCACCTAGCGGGTTTTCTAACTCACGGTCTCCTGTATATCTTTTGTCGCCTAACCATTCACTTTCAGAACCCCAGTATACATCTGCTTTTGGCTCCCACACATCTTCGCGTCCTCCTGCAAATCCAAAGGTTTCAAATCCCATTGACTCTAGAGCCACATTACCAGTTAGCAACATTAGATCTGCCCATGAGATTTTCTTGCCATACTTTTGTTTGATAGGCCAAAGCAATAGTCTCGCTTTGTCTAGATTGGCATTATCAGGCCAACTGTTGAGTGGTGCGAACCTCTGCGTACCTGCCCCTCCGCCTCCACGGCCATCTGCTATACGATAGGTACCAGCGCTGTGCCATGCCATTCTAATAAATAATGGCCCATAATGTCCATAGTCTGCAGGCCACCAGTCCTGAGAATCTGTCATCAGGTCATTCAAGTCCTGCTTCAGCGCTGCCAGATCAAGCGATTTGAATTCCTTGGCATAGTCAAAATCTTCGCCCAGCGGACTGCATGAGGGAGGGTTTTGGTGCAGAATTTTGAGATTTAACTGGTCCGGCCACCAGTCGCGGTTAGAGATAGCACCGGCGGAAACATTTTGAGCACCGCCCATCACGGGGCATTTACTTTCGTTCGACATCTAAGTTTTCTCCAGTCGTTTGGGGGTTGGTTCACCTGATTGTGAAATCCATTATCAGGTCTGGCGTGAGATCGGTAAAGTGACCGTAACGTGGATTGGCCATCCACAAATCGATTACTCAATAAAGCAATAAAAAAAGCCGGCTCCGTATTCCGGAATAACGGGAACACGCAGCCGGCCGGGAATCCAGAAAATTATTTACTGCCCAGCTTCAGCACCGCTCCGGCGCGTCGCGCTGGTTCAAGATCAAAGCGATCAAGATTCATTACTTTGTTCCACGCACCGACGAAGTCGGTGACAAATTTCTTTTTCGCATCGCTACTGCCGTAAACTTCTGCAATCGCACGAAGCTGCGAATTGGAACCAAACACCAGGTCAACCCGCGTCCCGGTCCATTTCACCTCATTCGTCTTGCGATCACGCGCCTCGAAAACGCGCTGATCTCCGGGAGATTTCTTCCACTGAGTGCTCATATCCAGAAGATTGACAAAAAAGTCATTGGTTAGGCTGCCCGGAGTACTGGTAAACACACCGTGTGGCGACTGGCCATGATTGGCCCCCAGTACGCGCAACCCACCGACCAGTACCGTCATCTCGGGAGCGGTCAGCGTCAGCAGATTTGCCCTGTCCACCAACAACTCTTCCTCGGAACGACTCGATTCCGTTTTCAGAAAATTGCGAAACCCGTCGGCCGTGGGCTCCAGTACCGCAAACGCATCAACGTCTGTCATTTCCTGGGTCGCGTCGGTGCGGCCGGGTGAAAATGGCACGGTGACTTCCACGCCGGCTTTTTGAGCCGCGCGCTCAACCGCCGCACATCCCCCCAACACAATCAAGTCGGCCAGCGAGACTTTTTTACCGTCAGACCTGGCATTGTTAAAGTCTTTCTGAATCTTCTCCAACCGGTTTAAGGTGTCCGTCAGCTGCCCTGGCTGGTTGGCTGACCAGTCCTTTTGAGGTGCAAGTCGCAGGCGGCCTCCATTGGCTCCGCCACGTTTATCACTGCCACGAAATGTTGATGCCGCGGCCCAGGCGGTGGAAACCAGCTGAGCGGTCGATAGACCTGAGTCCTGTAATTTGACCTTGAGGTTTTTGATGTCGCCGTCGTTGATCAAAGCGTGGTCAACCGCCGGGACAGGGTCCTGCCAAATCAACTGCTCTTCAGGAACCTCTGGTCCCAAATAACGTGAAACGGGCCCCATATCGCGATGCGTAAGTTTAAACCATGCTTTGGCAAACGCTTCTTTGAACTGGTCCGGATTGTCATGGAATCGTTTGGAAATCGGACCGTAGACTGGATCGACCTTCAATGCCAGATCCGAAGTAAACATCACCGGAGCATGAGATTTCGAATCGTCGTGGGCGTCCGGGACCGTGCCTGCGGCCGCACCATTTTGAGGCACCCATAATGTTGCCCCCGCAGGAGTCTTCTTCTTTTCCCACTCATGGGCGAACAGGTTCTCGAAATAGTCATGCGACCATTCAGCTGGCGTGGATGTCCAAGCCCCCTCAAGCCCACTGGTGATGGTATCGGCGCCTTTGCCACTGCCGAATTTATTCTTCCAACCCAGCCCCTGCTGTTCAATCGGCGCGCCTTCGGGTTCGCGTCCGACATTGCTTGCGGGTGCCGCGCCATGGCCCTTGCCGAACGTGTGTCCACCGGCGATCAAGGCAACGGTTTCTTCATCGTTCATCGCCATGCGGCCAAAGGTTTCACGAATGTCTTTGGCTGACGCCAGCGGATCACCATTGCCGTTGGGACCTTCCGGATTGACATAGATTAACCCCATCTGAACCGCGCCCAGCGGGTTTTGTAATTCACGATCTCCCGAATAACGTTTATCACCCAGCCACTCGGTTTCCGGTCCCCAAAAAATATCATTCTGGGGCTCCCAGACATCCGCGCGACCGCCAGCGAAACCAAAGGTCTCAAATCCCATCGACTCCAAAGCGCAATTTCCGGTCAACACCATCAAGTCAGCCCAAGACAGCTTTTTTCCGTACTTCTGCTTGATCGGCCACAGCAGTCGCCGCGCTTTGTCCAGATTTGCATTGTCGGGCCAGCTGTTTAATGGTGCAAAACGCTGCGTGCCATAACTTGCACCGCCACGCCCATCAGCGACGCGGTACGTTCCCGCACTGTGCCAAGCCATACGAATAAAAAACGGACCATAGTGCCCAAAATCCGCTGGCCACCAGTCCTGCGACGTGGTCATCAGTTCATTGATATCCTGTTTAACAGCCGCCAAGTCAAGTTTCTTGAATTCGTCCGCGTAGTCGAATGCTTCACCCATGGGATTTCCCTTGAGCGAATTCTGATGCAGGATCTGTAGGTTAAGCTGATTTGGCCACCAATCACCATTGGAATAGGTGCCTGCCTTGGTTGGCATTGAAGCCGCACCATGCATCACCGGGCATTTCGCAGCCGGTTTTTCTGCACCCTCTGCCCCCTCAGCCCCCTCTTGAGCCAGCGCTGTTGTACCAATACCGGTCGTGACCCCGGCAGTCAGGCAGCCAATCGCTCCTGTCGCAAGCACCGACAACCACACCGCGCTTCTACCGTTTGATTTTCGTCTCATCTTCATATCTCCCATGCCGTTCAATTTTCTCTTTTTTGCGATCTTGAAGTCCCAATAAGGCCGACAAAAACCACCTTTTAATGATTATCGCATTTTCCTTGCCATAATTCCAATGCATCGACTGTATAAAGACCATGCATTGCGTGCATGGCGGGCTCGCGCGTGATCCTCCCCCTGTTATTGGACTTCAAACCATGCGTACAGACGTAGATTTCCACCAACTCTCTCACTTCCTGACGGTTGCCAAAGCGGGAAATTTCACTCGGGCCGCAGGAGAAATCGGAATTTCTCAACCTGCACTGAGCCGATCCATCCAAAAGTTGGAAAAAATCATCGGCGAGCCATTATTTGAGCGGCAGCCGCGCGGGGTGCGATTGACCGAGACCGGATCGTTTCTTCTGGTGCGAGCCAATCAGATCCGCGATCTGGTGGACGACACGTTCGCAGAATTGAACGAGGCCAGCAACCGGGGGCAGATTCGCCTGGCGGTCATTCCCACGATTGCTCCCTACCTGTTGCCAACAGTACTGAAGAAATTTGGTCGGCGGCATCCGCAAATAAAGATTCAAGTCCAAGAGGACACGACGCAGAACATTGTCCGACGCTGCAAGGACGGGGATGTTGATCTGGCCATTCTGGCACTACCGGTCAACGAGAAGTATCTGGAAACCGAAGCGCTCTTTGACGAAGAGTTGGTTCTGGTGATCCCTCGAGGGCATGCTCTTGAAAAGAAAAAACGTGTCCGGCTTTCGGACATTCAGGAGTTCCCCTTTATCACACTCGACCAGCAACACTGTCTGTCTGACAACATTGCCGAATTCTGCAACCGGCAGTCGGTTGCACCGGTCACGATCGAACGCACCAACCAGCTGACCACCATTCAGGAACTGGTCGCGCTCCAGCATGGCATTTCGATCATTCCCGCCATGGCGCAGCAATTGGACAAAAGCAGGCAACGCATTTACCGCCCGTTTGCCGGTGAAAAGCCTACCCGGACGATCGCGTTGCTACAGAATCCTTACCGCTACGAGCATCGTTTTGTCGGGCTATTTAAACAACACATGCGCGAGTTCGCTGCCACCGTCAAAAACAAATAAACAGCCTCGCCGCCCGCACCGGAGATTTGCCTTGCCGTTGTCGATCGTCTATCGCCGAGGCATGAATGAATTGTCGCCAACACTCTCCGCAACTTCATACTGGGCCTCCTGAAAGATCGATTGACCGACAACGTCACCAGCTTGCTGTTGCATTTTCACAGACGCTCCCCGCATCAGGTTTGCAGGGGTAGCGCGAGCCACATACTGGGAGCCCGAGATGTCAGCGGCGATCGATGTGGGAACCTGCCCGGCACGAGGCAGGCCACCCGCGGGGGCAAAAGTGATCGGGTTTTCCAATTCTCGGGAAAACCATGTTGTGGGCTGGTCGATCTTGGGCGCGCCCCAACGGGTGATTCGGGTTGGCAGGTGAAGTCCTTCGGGGGTCTTAAAAAATCCGGACTTCAATGAGGGTAGGCCGGGCACCGCTGGCGTTTTCAAAACGGAGGTCACTCCGGTTGCCAAGTCTTTTGCTTTCCCCCAAATCGTTTTGTCGACTGGTCGAGGTGCTGATGCGGCCTGTTGAACGTCCTGTCCAAATGATTCAGCCATTCGCTCGACCGTTGGTATCGAAGCGCCAACTTCATTGGGCAAGCTTTGAAGGCTGGTAAGTTTGGCTTGCAGTTGCGCTCGGGTAATTTCATTGCCCTGTTCGTCCAGATAAATCGTCTCGCCTTCGACCACCACATTTTCTGTGACGGCACTGCCAGAAGAAAAAGACTGGCCAGTGGTGCGAGCGTTACCACGCCATGCCCCGGATGGTACCGCTTGCGGTTGCGAGTGCGAGCGGGTCAGTTGTCGTCCCGAAAACGAACTCGCCGGTGCGGCCTGAGTGGCACGCGCCGAACTCCACGGGAACGCCTGCCGGGCTGGTGTTTGTGCCTGCAACGCCGTCGCAGCAGCAATCTGGCCAACCGCGCAGACTGTCAACAATGCCAATGAAGTCGGGATAAAAGTTCGTTTGCGTTTCATCAATTTCTCCAGTTCCTGTCGCCAGCACGGCGAACCGCCCAAAAGTACGTTGCAGAGTTGGGGTGTACTGACAAGCATCCGATAACGAAAAAAGGCATCCGCCCAGTTGTGTTACCTGACCATGTCGTACAGGAGATATCGGATGGGCGCGTCGTACGGGATGAAGGGCCGTTTTCGAATGCTGGTTGCTCCACCTGGTCCGATTATGCCAGTCGCACCAAACATATCAGCGGTTTCAGCGGGGATGGTCAAACCCGCGCTGCCTGGTTCGCAGCCATCGGTCAACGCGGCCAACGCGGTCGATTTCCAACATCAGTATTGGCCGTGAAGAGCTGGCAGATTTTGCGTAAACCGACGATCCCGATAACCGTTAAATCTTCACAGAGAACCTGCGGGTTACTTCGACCGCAAGGTTACTTTGACCGCGGGTTTACTCGGCCGTCCGTTGCTCATAGACCAGTTGCAGAAATGATTCGACATCTTTGATCTTCTTTCCCGACTCGACGGCGGCCGTAATCATATTGCGGGCCTCTGCTTCGGGGTGTCCCAGCGAAATCAAAATCTGGCAGACTTCTTCAGCCAGAGAGTGCTGGCTGACCGACGCCGCCGATTCACCTTCCAACGCCGGAATCAACAGGGCAAATTTCGCCATCTTCCGGCGCAGTTTGGCCACGATACGTTCGGCCGTGGCGGCACCGATGCCCGGAAGTGTCTTCAGCGTATTGACATCCTGTTCCTCGATGGCCCGCGCCACATCGGGCACCGGTCTGACCATCGCTCGAAGTGCTTTTTTGACACCGACGCCGTCTACCGAACAGAACATTTCAAAAAACTCACGTTCTACAATGCTGTTGAATCCAATCATACGGGGTGTCATGCGACCGCCTTTTTGGACATTGCCATCAATGTACTGAATCGTGTGCAGTTCAACGTCCTGGTCAATTTTCAGTTGCAACTGTCGACGCGTAAAATCAGGGACCAGTACCTCGTAGTGAAAGGGGGCGATATGCAATACGGCGATATCTTCGCCCAATTCAGTCAGTTGTCCGGTAAGCTTGGTGATCATTGCAGTCCGTCTGGGCGAAAGGATAAATAGTGGTGGCAAATGGCGATCGCCAACGCATCAGCGACATCCGCCGGTTCGGGGACTTCATCCAGCCGCAGATGCCGGGTGACCGCCAGTTGAATCTGGTTCTTGGGGGCGCGGCCGTTGCCGGTCAGCACCCGTTTAATTTGAGTGGCTGCATAGTGGTGCAGCGGAACACTGTGCCTGTGTGCGGCCAGGCAGATCACGCCGCGCGCGTGCCCCATGATGATCGAGGTCTTGGGACGCTCGTAGTGGCTGTATAGCTCTTCCAAGCCAATGCAATCAGGCTTAAGCGACTCGATCACATCGGAGACGCCGTCATGGATCGACGCCAGTCTGGCCGGCAGATCGTGCTTCCGTTTGCTGCGCACAACTCCCGCTTCGACGATTTCGATCTGCTGGTGTCCAAGGATATCGATCACGCCGTAGCCGGTAATATTCAGGCCCGGGTCGATTCCCAAAATTCGGGTCGCGGTGACAGGAGAGTCCATGGAGGGGCAGGTCGGGGTAATTTTCGTAAATCGTGCGACGATGATCTTAGGTGACCGGGCCGAAAACGCCTACCGCAGTCTGTGGCAGCCCCACGCTGTAGCCATGGGTTGTTGAAACTGCCGAAAGAACACCACCCAAAAAAACCGTGCCACGCTTTGGTCAGTTCCTGATCCCGCGTTTGATGGCTGCCGTATTTGGATTTTATGAAATGTCGGAGCCACCTACAAAATCCTCGACGGTCGCTGGTTGACAGGTCGGGAGGAATACAACGCAAACGCCAGCCTTCAGCGGATTTGGCGCATCAGCGCGACGCATTGAGCCTGCATGACTTCCGCACATCCAACCGCGCCGACCCCCTCACCCGTTTTCGCCTTGATCCCCACCTGGCTTGGTGCGATTTTCAAAATCTCGGCAACGCGATCAGCGATCGCCCGTTTGTAAGGAGACATTTTGGGCTTTTCGGCAAATACAATGCAGTCCAGATTGATGATCTGAAACCCGGCCTCGGCCACCTTTCGCATCGCCAGCAGCAACATCTCTGCCGAATCGCGCCCGTGGTTTTCATCAACCGTATCGGGAAACAGTTCGCCAATATCTCCCATAGCGGTTGCCCCCAGAATGGCGTCAGTAATCGCATGCAGCAACACATCGGCATCGCTGTGACCGTCAAGCGACGATTCAAACGGGATATCAATCCCTCCCAACCGCAGCGGCCCACCGGGTTTAAGTCGATGCGTGTCGTGGCCAATGCCGATCCTCAAATGGGATAAATCATCCATCGCGACTGTTTGGTCCGTTTGAAATCAAAATGTGAAAAATTGGCCAAACCAAAAATATCCCTAGTGAGCCGGCATTTCGCAAGCCCGCGTGACGATCGTAGAATGCTGATTTCACAAAATGGGATTCCCGGTCGGCCCACGCCTGTTGGTTCACACGTCCGGAATCTATACTTTGGAGATGCCAGTTATCGAGATAAAAAACCTAGTCAAAACGTACCGCGTCTACCAGAAAAACGAAGGCTTGGCGGCGTCAATTACCGGTCTATTCAAGCGTGACTACCGCAGTGTCGAGGCCGTCAAAAACATTGACCTTGCAGTCGAAGAAGGTGAGTTCGTTGCCTTTCTGGGGCCCAACGGGGCCGGCAAAACCACCACGCTCAAATTGCTCTCGGGCGTCATCAATCCTGATTCGGGAACGTGCAATGTGATGGGGTTCACCCCTTGGGAACGACGCAATGAATACCGGCGTCGGTTCGCGCTGGTGATGGGGCAGAAAAATCAGCTGTGGTGGGATCTGCCCGCCGCCGAATCATTTCGGCTCAACCAACATATTTACTGCGTGCCCGCCGACCGGTTTAACTCAACCAAAGACGAACTGTGCGATTTACTGGACGTGACGCGTCTGTTGAATCAACCCGTCCGAGAACTGTCTTTGGGCGAACGCATGAAGATGGAATTGATCGCGGCGTTGCTGCACCAACCGGACGTACTGTTTCTAGATGAACCGACGATTGGCCTAGATGTCGTCGCACAGCACAAAATCCAAGAGTTTTTGAAGTACTATCAACAGCAACGCAAGACAACAATTCTGCTGACCAGCCACTATATGAAGGATATCGAGGCACTGTGCAAGCGTGTGGTGGTCATTGCCGGCGGCGAAATTTATCACGACGGTTCGCTGGACGGGATCGTGGACCAATTCAGCGGCGATAAAATTGTCACGCTGCATCTTTCCGATTCGTCATCGATCAACGATTTACGCAATCTGCCCAATGTGATCAAGGTTGAAGAACCCAAAATCAAATTTCGGGTCAGCCGTGATCACGTGGGCGAAGTGCTGGCCGAGATTTTTAAAGCACACTCGGTCGATGACATTGTGGTCGAGGACCCGCCGCTGGAGGAGGTCATCTCCAACGTTTTTTCGGCAGCCGAAAGACAGAATTATTCGTCACAGAACCATTCGTCCGACGGTGCTGCCCGTGTTTGAAAAGGCTTTAACCTGGTGGACGTTTTTTAAAATCTCGATCAACGAGCGCCTGGTTTATCGTGGCGATTTTATCATCGGCACCCTGATGCGTTTTCTCCCTACGTTGACGCAGATTTTCCTGTGGTGGGCCATCTATGATGCAATTTCGACACCGGGTACCGCCGATTCAGCAACCGGGCCGGACCAGGATATTCAAGGCTATCGCTACGGAGACATGGTGGCGTACTATCTGATGGTCACCATCGCGCGGGCATTTTCCAGTATGCCGGGCCTGACCAGCGGAATCGCCAACCAAATTCGCAGTGGAGAAATCAAAAAGTTCCTGATTCAGCCGGTCGATATGCAGGCCTGTTTATTGATGCAGCGAATTGCCCACAAACTGGTCTACTACCTAATTGCGGCACTACCGTTTGCGTTGGTATTCTGGTTGTGCGGTGATTTTTTCATTGATGGATGGCCAGACGGAGAAACACTGACCGTGTTTTTCACTTCGCTGATTTTGGCATTTGCCCTTGGCTTTTACCTCGAGTGCACAATCGGTCTGGTGGGGTTCTGGTTCCTAGAAGTCACCTCGCTGACATTCATCTACATGCTGATGAATTTCCTGTTGTCCGGACACATGTTCCCACTGGAATTGTTGCCCGAGAGCCCAGTCAATATTCGCGGAATCGTCGAATTCCTGCCCTTCAAATACTTGGCGTACTTCCCAGCGGCCGTATTCCTGGGGAAAGTTCAGGGGGCGGCGATGTACTGGGGATTGTTGACCGAGGCCGTCTGGGTGCTCTTTTTCATCGTGACATCACGCGTGCTATGGTCGCGCGGCGTCAAACGATACAGCGGTTTCGGCGGGTGAACTTTTTACCCACATGCCTCTAACCCGCATGCCTTTAATGGAGCTGTCGTTTTCCGCCACGTGGAAAATGGATAAACACCTTTCAGACCGCTGATCGAAGGTTTTCCAGCTGCGGAACGGCCAACGGAGCCACGCTGACCTTCTTCTTGCCTTTCTTCTTTTTTATCCCGTCGGGATTCTCTTTGAGATATTCGGCCGAACGTTTGGAATAGGTTCCCAAATCACATCCGGAAAATGTCGGGAGCGACAGCGCGATCACTGCGGTCAGACCAACAAGAGGAAGACAGCGCTGACACAGCCTACGATACCAGTAACCACGCATTGAAAAACCGGGAGTATCAATCAGAAGGAAAACCAAACACGATATTCCTTCAGTCTAACAAACTGGGCCGCAAATTCGCAGCCGTTGTCATTATTTTTCCGATTTGTCGATTACCTCAAACCCCCGGGCTTTGGCGTGCATGTGGGAAACGTTCCCCATGAACACCGTCGGGCCAAAGGGGTTTTTGCGAATGGCCGCTTCAATCGCCGCCTGCGATTTTTTCCGATCGCCGACCATTTCGTGAAACAGCCCAACGTACAAAAGCGCATGATAGATCGTGCTGGCATCCGCGCTGGCGTCGGCAATCTTCATCACCTGTTCGACGGTCCCACGACCGGCAAAGAGTTCGTAAATCTCGGGCATCGCCATTCGCGAGTCATGCGTGATCTCGATCATGTCCTTTCGCGCCTCTTCAAGCGACGATAACTTTGCCTTACACAACAAGTGCCATACCGAGTTTTCAACGTCTTGGGTGTTGAAGGTCTGGTGACTTTCCAGCTGATCAATCACATCTTCGTAACGGTCAGCGTAAAATAACGCCAACCCGCGCTGCCATAACCGTGGCTTGAGACCTGGTCGCACTGCAATCACACGATCAAAAGCAGCGACCGCCTTGGCAGCCTCGCCGTTGGCAAAATAGATCTCGCCCAAGGCGAAATCCGAATCGGCGGAATCGATACCCGGGATGCTTTCCACAGATCGTAGCTCTTCCAGGATTTCAATGGCGGCCAGAAAATCACCCTGCATAAATTTGCCCTGTGCATCAGCCACTCGACTGGCACGCCTGCCGATTTCGTGGCTGGCTTGAGGTGCAGACTTCATCGCCTCGCCTCGTTCGGGTGAAACAGGCAGCTCAGAACCTTGCCCACAGCCGGCCTGCAACACAATCAACAGCACCAGAGCAATACTCGAAAACAACATTAGCCAGTGCAGGTTGAAAAATGGCTGTTTCATAAATTTGCTAGCAATGGTTGGGAAGTGAAACTTCGAATTTATCTCACACCTTGTTCCGGCGGAAAACGACAATCGACCGGGGCTGGCGGCTCAATCCGCAAACTCGACGCGGTTTGACTGACCGGCAATAGAGTAAACGATATCACGCCGTGGGTCTGGTTTAAACGATATTGTTGAAGATTCTGTCATTAGCGATTGTTTCAAAGTCGATGAAACGATCAGACTGTAGAACCTTACCATTTGGTCTGCGAGCCTTTGTTGGGTGACGCGGACGACTCAGGAGAGAACCCTATGTTTCGTCATTTATTTCTTGCCGCCATGGTGACGGCCGCATTTTCGGTTTGCGTCATTGGCCAATCCGAAACAACCCAAGCCCAAGAACGCGCTTTTGGACAAAGCTGGGGAACGCGTGAAGGTGCCCAGAACATGAATCGCTTTTACCACTATCCGTACGTCACCTACCCACAGAACTACTGGGGGAACGAGGCCTATCGAAGCGCCGACAGCATGTACTATCGCTACCGTCCGGAAATGCGAATCCCGGTATACAACAAGGCTTGGCACAACTATTACCCGTCTTCCCGCCGCTATCACTGGGGCCATCAGTTCATCACCGACATCTTCTAAAAGGTCATTCTGAGAACTAGGTTTTGACTGGGCTCTGATTGGGTTTGAGAGCAAGGTCGGCAAACAAACCGGCCCTTTCCCAACCAAGCCCATTGTTCCCTCAAGCCCCTGTTCCCTCAAGCCTCTGTTCCCTCAAGCCTCTGTTCGCCCGTGAGCTCGTACACTCACGCTTGATGGCGTTGGCTGCCTCTGTCCGGCAGCGGCATTACTTCTGCGGGTTGCGAATCAGCAGTAGATAACTTCCCTTGTTTGTCTGAGAATCTGCTTCGTTCTCTCCAGCGGCCGGGAACAGCGCATCGACATTTTTTTTCACCGCCGGTAGTTTATCCACTCCGAACAGAGGTGCCGCAGAACCACCCAGCCCCTCCGGGCCATCGGCCTGCGAGTAGATATCGTCGGCCAGCAAGCTTTTCTTGCGGCGACCACCCTGATTGGTTGTTTTCTTTCTCGCAAATCGCCGTTGCCGCAATTGCTGCGCCATCGCAATCGGCGGCTGTGTCAATCGCTGATCCGTCTGACCAGCCACCTCCGCAACCGCCTCGTCGGCCAGTTGGTCTGCCGTCAGCACAACCGCAGGTTCGTTGGCGGCAGAAGGTTCGGAGGAAGGCTCGTTGCCACCACCCTGAGCCTGTTGAATGTCCGCGAAATAGGCATCGTGCCCCGGGAGCGTGAATGCCGAAATCTCAAACTCCTCAGAATCGGCTAGGTCCAATAGTGCGTTTTTCATTTGCAGTGCACTGGCTTCGATCAGGATGCCATTAATTTCCTGATCAAGCGCATCGCCCAACTCCATATCGCTCGGCACTTCCACGCTACCTCCCGAAAGTTCAGCCGGAATCTGAATTGAATTGGCCGCCAATGTGCGCGCCAGACTCGACCTCGATTGCTTGTCGTGCGCCTCCAGCAACCAGACCTGTTCGATCACAGGTTCCACCAATGCGTTCGATTCCAACGAATCATCACCCAACAAAGCGTCTGCCACCCTTAATGTCCGTGCCTCAATCGCCGAGGACGCTTCATTGTCAGCCGTTGAAGAGTGGATACCTGCGTCGTTGGCGATGACCAACGGGGCATGATCTGCCCAGTCTTCCGGCATGAAAAACATTGCAACCAGCAAGGTCGCGGCGGAAGAAAGGATCGCCGTCGATGCAATTTGCCACATGGAAAAACCGGCCCCGACGGCAGGAGGTTCGGCAGTCACACGTTCCATCGTTGGTGCACCCAATCCGGGACCGGCAGCCTGTAACACACGATCGGAAAAACTGGCGCAGAGCGTAAAACGTGGCAACGCCCCCAACGCTGCACGCTGCGTGTGGCAGGAATCGTGAAATTGACGCATTTGCGGATCCCCGGCAATCATCTGCCGCACCTGCAACGCGCGCGCTTCATCCAGTTCACCGTCCAGCAACGCGTGAATCAGTTGTTCGTTTTTCGAGACTTCAGACATGGTTATGGATTTCGCAAAACGTGCGAATTGGGAAGTGAAGTGGAGACGTAATCAATCAAAGGTTTACAAAACAAACATCAGGAAGAACGGTCCCCGTCCGCCATCAACAACTCTCTTAACTGCGACCGCGCTCGATGCAAACGGCTGCGGACAGTCCCCACAGCCAACTCCAGCATCTCTGCAATCGTTTCATAATCAAGGTTATCCATCTCCCGCAACACGAGGATCTCACGATGCTCGTTCGACAATCGTCCCAGGGCATTCATCAACGCCTGTGCACGCTCTTGCCTCTCCATTTTCTCCGATGGTGCAGCCCCGTCGTCCGGCAACTCAAGGCGAACCACATGGGCCACATCGTCGCCAACCGGTGGCGCATCGAGCGACACTTTGGGTCGCTTCTTTCGCAACCGTGAAATCGCCACATTACGAGCGATCCGAAACAGCCACGTGTAAAACTGACTGTTCCCTTTGAAAGAATCCAGTTTTGTCAGTGCCAGCACAAACGCATCCTGAACCACGTCCTCAGCGTCTGACTCGTTCCTAATTACATGAACGATTGAATTAAACAACCGATCCTGATACCGACCGACCAATCCCCCAAAGGCGTCGGTATTACCGGCCAAGGTTTGGTCGATCAGTTGCTGATCGGTCAGATTGTGGAAAGACGGATTCATGCTTCAGACGCCATCAGCGCCCCTAAGTTCCCGGAAACGGGAGGGTCGTCGGCTTTTTGCCGAAATATTGGAAAAAAGGCGGTTCAGCCACCGATTTCACGGCATCTTCAAGACTTGTTTGCTCCGGAAACAGGCCGGTCGGACCTTTATTCAGCTCAAACATGGTCTCAAGGTTGTGAACTCTGTAGGAGCTGTGGCGGCTAATTGTATACCGACAGCCTCCAATACTGAAATACACTCGCCAGACACAACAACCTACACTACTTTCAGCACCGTCGGCAGAAACGCCCATTTTTTCCCTTCAGAACTCCATCAGAAAATCTCTCTTGAGCCCCCCCGATAACCCATACGCGGCACCAAGATACCAACCACCACCTTCTTCGGAGAGCCCGCCGGTCGAACCCAAACCGTTGCCCAAGATTGGGCATTCGCTTCTAAAGTGGACACTTGCCTGTGGCATTGCGGCGGGGCCAAGCTTTTTCCTCGCGTTGGGGCTGGTCCACCCATCGGGCCATCCAGCCGCTGCCGCAGGAATGACTGCCGGAGTGGTCACGTTCATTGCGCTGTACGTTTTTGCCGAAAGGACGCAAACGGTTCAGCGCATGTTGTCCTGGCAATTTGCCAGACGCACGACGTGGATTGGCTACGGCACGCGCATCGCGGCCAGTATTATTTTTCCTGTCGGAATGCTTGTCGATTCAATTTGCGGCATCTTTTCCGTCGGTGTCAATCGATGGTTTTTTGGTGGTTTCCCATCCTTCCACGAACACGCGGAAGTTACCGGTGGGGAACACAGTATTGTCTTCATTCAATACTTAACCACCACCGTCACTCAGGGACTGCTCCTGAACATCGCGTTGACGGGATACATGCTGTTTGTGTTCGGCATCTGCCATATATTTGCCGCACTGCTTGGTCGCAAGGCAGGCACCTTTTTCTAGCCACCGGCTAACCTGCTGATGCGTCGCCAGCAACCTGCCCCGCACTCTGGCCGTACGCGCGGCACCAAGCAAAAATGGCGAACCCCAAGACGATCGTCCCCATGCTCACCCACTGCGAGATGGTCCATTGAGTACCAAACTGTCCGGCTTCGTCATTGCGGATAATTTCAATCATAAACCGGCCCACCGGATACAGGATCAACATCAACGCAAACACCTCGCCATCACTGCGGCGATGATACCAATAGACCCACAACAGCATAAACAGCAACAGCGCATTGACACTGCTGTAAATTTGTGTCGGATGAACTCTCAGCGATCGCGCGGGCAGTTCCCCCAGCGGCAATGCCACCTCGTGAATCTGGCCATCCCGACGCCAGGCAAACCTGACCTGCAATTGTTCGGCAAGGTCCGTTCGCCATCGTTTCAGGTATCGTATTTTCTCCGACTCGCCGATGCCGATCGCCATTTCGTCACCGGGTTCGAACCCTATCTCCTTTCCCAAACCTTCGCCGACTTCGACGACTTCATTGGCAAATCCCAATTCCAGTGCTGCCGGATCAAGCACAGCTTGGGTCGTCATTCCAATCAGTGATCCGTCGGAAAGGTGCTGCACCCACGAGGACGCACCGGCGGGAAACTGAATCGCGGGTATCCCCGGCCCCCCGGTGTCGCAGACCCCGCCCCAGCAGCAACCATTCAGCAGGCAACCCAGCCGACCAATCGCCAACCCGATGGCCATTCCGGGTGCCATTAGGTCGGCCGTCTTCCAGACCGGTAGTTTTGACCACCAGAAGAAAATAAACGCTGCGACCGAGGCACCGAACAGGCTGCCATAGACCACCAGTCCACCGCCGGTCATGTTGGCCGCCATTTTTAGTGATTCAGCCAGCGGGACTTCAGGGCCAAAGAACTGATCGTGTTTCTGAATAACGTAAAACAACCGCGCTCCAACTACACCGGCGATCACCATGCAAAAGGCAAGCGTAAAAATGGGATCAACCGGAAACCCGATACGGCGACATCGCCAAATCACGACCCCCATGCCGGTCACGATCGCCAACAGCATGCACACGCCGTACCCGCGCACGGCCAGCCCGCGATTGATCATCGGCCCCAGAGGATCTTCCGGATCAACTCCGGCAACTTCGACCGCCGGTAACAGGAACAAAATCGCAGCGGCAACCATAGCCACCATCGGCAGAAAACCTTTCAGTTCCTCGGACCAACCACCACGCCGCCAATAGAACGCTGACACCGCCCCGCTGATCAGCAACCATACCAACAGCAGCGGCCAGCCCAACCATTGATGGGGGATATAGAATAGAGTGGGCTGCATGGGTGGATTCTCTTGAAGTGTCGTGTCGCTACTGCTGTTCGCTGTTCCGTCCGGAGACGGACTTGCATACAACCTATTGAATCATCAAATTATCAATCAAACGCGTTTTACCAACATGCGCGGCCACCAGCGCGACCACGGGACCGTCAATGAAATCGGCGGTCTCCAGCGTCTGCGGATTGGCGACCACGGCATAGTCAATATTGTCAACGCCGCCATCAATCAGCATTTGTCGCATTTCGGTAACGATCTCAAACCCGTCGTTCAATCCGCCGGTAATCAAGTCACGTGTATGCTGGAGTGTTTGATACAGAACCAGCGCCGTCTTCCTTTGATCCGCATCTAGGTACCGGTTCCGCGAACTCAGTGCCAATCCATCCGCCTCGCGCACGATCGGGCACACGCGCATTTGCACGTTGACGTTTAAATCAGCCGTCATCGCCCGCAGCACGCAAACCTGTTGATAGTCTTTCTGCCCAAAGAAAGCAACGTCGGCCCGGGTCATATTGAACAGCTTCAGCACCACGGTTGCCACACCGGAAAAATGCGTCGGTCGAAACTCGCCCTCCAGCCGCGCCGCCACTTGCGGAGGCGTGATCGATGTCGAAAAACCGGGCGGATAGACCAGGTCAGCCGTTGGCACAAAAACATGTTGGGCACCAACTTCCGCCAATTTTTCAAGATCAGCCTCAAGCGTTCTGGGGTACTGGTCCAGATCCTCGCCGGCGGCGAACTGGGATGGATTGACAAAGATCGTCACGATCGTTTCGTCAGTCTCCTGAAGCGCTTGATCGACCAGACTCAAATGGCCCTCATGCAAGGCCCCCATGGTCGGTACCAACCCGATGGTTTTGTTTGATTTTCGAAAACCATTGGTCAGCTGTGCCAGCGCGTGAAGGTCGTTGATTGAATTCATCTTTTTATACATTTGAAGGGCTGAGACACCGGATAAAACCGCCGTTGCCGTAGCCTATTTTATATTGCGTTTGGGGGGCGGCTGAAACCCGGCACCAGAACGCGACGCAGGCAGGCAACCGACCAGAGCCCTCCCGGAACGCACTTTGTGTCGTGTGCCCATTTGCAATGGTATCCCCGCACTCAACCGAACAGGCGCGTGGTGTCCAACTGAAGATGCCAATCGTCGCAAATGCTCACCTGCAACGAATCGGCACTGGCAACTTCTTCGAATTGGCCAACGGAATCAAGGCAGTGACGATTTTCCCCAGAACTTTTGAATGTCGTCCAAATGGACTGGGAGACATTGAAACAGGAATTCCGGCCCACAGCTCCCAATCGCCTTCCCAATTCTGATAGTCGTCCAGTCCGTAATGGGGAACGTATTTTTTTGCACTGCTCATGCGCGGGGCCTCGGCACCTTGGTATGGGCATCAGTATAGCGTGTCTTGGCCGGGAACTGGCGGGGAGAAACGGGTGGTTTCGTTTCGGATGACTTTTTTGTTGTTTACTGACCAGCCAGAAACTCGCAGTCAAAGATTTGACGTAAATACATGAGAGCACATCGCCCATCCCAAACACACCTCCGATCGGGGGAAGCCACTCGGGTTTATCCAATCCGGGCATAGTTTCACACTGCGATTTTGACTAAAATGTCGCCTTCAGAAAAACCCGTCACTTCGATTTTTGCAGCCCACAACAGATCCATGCCCGATGCACCTCCCCAACTGACGCACTGCGTTTTCTTCACCCTAACGGATAACTCGCCAGAGAAATGCCAGGCGCTTGTGGACGACTGCTACCGTTTGTTGACGCGCCCCGACGGGCTGATCAGCCTGCATGCCGGTGTTCGCGACAAAGAACTGGCGCGGCCGGTGAACGACGGGGACTTTGACGTCGCGCTGGTGGTGGTGTTCAAGAGCCGCGCCGACCACGACATCTATCAGGACCACCCCGATCACCTTGAGTTCATCGCCAGCAACAAAGAGAACTGGTCGGCTGTCCGTGTTTTCGACGCCGACGCACGCGGTTAGTGGCCAATCTATCTGTCTGCAACGCAGCGTCACCGTCACGATGAAGACCGCCGGGTAACCTTGCACGCAAAACCATCCAGACCTCTCCATGCCCATGCGATACATCAAGCTAACGGTTAGCTACGACGGCACCCATTTCGCTGGCTGGCAACGCCAAAAAAATGGCATCGCCATTCAGCAAAAAATGGAAGAAGCGTGGCTGTCGATCTCCGGCGAAAAAGTCACGATCACCTCCAGCGGGCGCACCGACGCCGGTGTCCACGCGCGCGGTCAGGTGTGCAGCATGCGCACCGAGACCAGTTTTTCCTGTGCCACCATCGTCCGCGCATTCAATGCCCGTACGCCGACGGCGATCTCCGTGCTGGCCGCCCAGGAAGCATTTGAGGGCTTCAATGCGATCAACCACTCGGTCTGCAAAACGTATTGCTACTATATTCAGTCCGGACGGATTCTGGACCCGCTGCGCGAGCGCCATGCGTGGTTCGTGCCACATCACCTAGACGTGGAAGCGATGAGCAAAGCGGCTGCCCACGTGGTTGGCCAGCAAGACTTCGCCTGTTTTCAAAGCACGGGTTCAATCCGTCGGACCACCGTCCGAAATGTGATGGATTGCACGGTGGTTGGTCGGCAGCGTGGCCCCTTTCAGGACATCGATTTCAGCATCACGGCCGACGGATTTTTGTACAACATGGTCCGCAGCATTGTCGGTACACTGATCCCGATCGGCATGGGACGGGAGCCCCCTAGATGGATACCGGAGCTGATCAAGCAAAAGGACCGGGAATTGGCGGGGCAAACCGCCCCCGCCAAAGGCCTGTTTTTGGATCACGTGGTCTATGCCGATGACGCAACCGGCGGGATTCACACCAAAGAACCTTCCTCGACAACCGTTGGTCTCGATGGCCGCTTGGGCTAAAATGATGATTCTGAACAGCAGCCCCTGATCACCAGCCAGCTAACCATCTAACCGTCCAACCATTTCCCCAACCCTATCTTCCACCCCGAAACGGAATTCCAAGTGAGTATTGGCAAAGATTTTATCGGCCCCTTCCGGATGCTGCGTCTGATTCGTTCGGGAACCACGACACAGGTCTGGGAGGCCGTGCGAGAAGGCGAAAAAGAGCGTATTGCGATCAAGGTCCTGCTGTCAGCATTTCGCAAAGACAAATTTGAAATTGATCAGCTGAAACACGAGGCGCGTGTTGGTACGCTGCTGAACCACCCCAACGTCATCAAGATCTACGAATACTTCGAAGACCAGGGATACCCGCTGCTGTCGATGCAGTTATATAACGCCCGCAACCTGAAGATTGAAATGCGCGAACGGCCGGAAGTGCTGGCCGAAAACATGGCGATCGTGATCGACGCCGCCGCCAAAGGACTGGCTCACCTGCATGACAAAGGGTGGATTCACTGCGACATCAAACCCGATAACTTCCTGGCTGACGAACAGGCCAATGTGAAACTGATTGACTTTTCGATTGCCATCAAGGACAAAGGGAAGCGGTTTTTGGGGCTGGTCTCCAACAAGACCAAGAACATTCAGGGCACACGTAGCTACCTTTCTCCAGAACAAATTCGCCGCCAACATCTGGATACACGCGCTGACGTCTATGGATTTGGGTGTATGCTGTACGAAATGATGAGCGGCCGGACGCCATTTACGGCCAACACCCCGGACGAATTGCTGGGAAAACACCTCAGCGCTCCGGTCCCCAACCTTCAGGCAGTCAGCGGTGCAACCAAAGAGTTTGCCGATTTGATTACTCTGATGATGGCCAAAAAACCCGATAACCGACTTCAGTCCATGAACGAGTTCCTAGAACGCTTTAGAAGGCTGAATATCTACCGACCAAACAGCCGCCCAAAAAACTTCAAGCGACTTTAGTACACGTTACTGCAGCATTGGCATTCGCTATGGTAGCTACTGCGGCAGCGACCACAGCAGCCATAATGATCAGGCTGCGGACCATTGACAGCGACGCCAGACAATCGCCCCCACGCATTCTTGCAATTCCGGCAATACCAACGACCATCCCTCAACTTAAACACCCCGATTGAAACCCATCATGGACTTCCTTGAATTCGAACAACCGATGGCCGACCTGACGGCAGAAATCGAAAACTTTGAAAACACAGCCAAACCCTCCGCCGAAGCGGACGAATACCTGCGTAAGCTCAAGAAAGAACTGACCGACGCCACTCGCAATATTTACGAAAACCTGACGCCGTGGCAAACCGTTCAGGTCGCCCGCCACAAAGACCGCCCCCACACCGTCGATTATCTCTCGCTGGTCTTTGATGAATTTGTCGAACTTCACGGTGACAAACTGTTCGGTGACGACCCGGCGATTCGGGTCGGCTTCGCTAGTCTTGATAATACCAAAGTCATGGTGCTGGGGCATCAAAAGGGCCGTACTTTCAAAGACCGGCAAAAGACTCATTTTGGTTGTGCTCATCCAGAGGGCTACCGCAAGGCGATGGCCAAAATGCGGATGGCAGCCAAGTACGGGCTGCCGGTGATCTGTTTGATCGACACGCCGGGAGCGTATCCCGGCATCGGTGCCGAGGAACGCGGACAGGCACAGGTCATCGCGGAAAACATGTACGAAATGTCGCGTTTAAAAACGCCAATCATTTGCTGCGTCATCGGCGAAGGCGGCAGCGGCGGTGCTTTGGGCATTGGCGTTGGTGATCGGGTCGCGGTATTAAAGAACGCGTATTACTCCGTGATCAGTCCCGAAGGGTGTGCAGGCATCTTGTGGAAGGGAGCCCAACACGCAGAGAAGGCTGCCACAGCACTCAAATTCACCTCGGAAAGTCTGTTAAAGATGGGCATCGTCGATGACGTGATCAAAGAACCCCTTGGAGGTGCTCATCGCGATCATCATTCGATGGCAGCCAACTTGCGCAGCTATCTGATCAAAAACCTGAAGACACTTTCCAGCCAACCGATCAACCAGCTTTTGGATCAGCGTTACGAAAAATTCCGCAAGATGGGCGTATTCATTGACAACGCCACCGCCGAAGCGGTGGGTTAACCAAACGCTCCCTAGGGTGGATCTTGTGGACAAATCTTGATCCGGGGCATGCGTCATCGCTGCCAAACGGTTAAAATCGAGGGCATGTCGAATCCGAATCCTCCCACAGCCCGAACCGTAAAAAACGCGCTGGCCAAGGTGTTTGATGTACTGCGGGCACCGGTCTATTTGATCGACAGTGCCAGCCAGATCGTCTACGTCAATCAAGCCATGTTGCAGTGGACAGGATGCAAGCTGGAAGAAATTGTTGGCCATCCATGCCGATACATTGCCTCGCCTGCCGACGTAAACCACAACATCAAGGAGCGCTTCTACGGGCTGGCCCCGCCCCCGGACAGGCTCCAGCCGGGAATGATCGCCTCAGGATGCCGGATCACGGTTGTTACAGATGGACAACTACAGCACCGTCAATGTGACTTTTGGCCGATGGCAACTGCCGATGATCCAGACCAGGCAGAATTTGTGATTGGTGTCGTCAATTTAGATGCCTCGCCTCCAACGTCCCTCCCGGCTTCCACCTTGAATTTCAATGCTGCGCGAAATGGCTATGATCCAGAACTCCTGCACGTCGCAATCGCAGACCTACAGCATCAACTCCAGCAGCGCTTTCACCTGGACAGTCTTGTCGGCAGCAGCGAATTTGTCATGCGATTGCGAAAACAGGTGGTTGCCGCAGCGAGCAACAGCCTCGAAATGACCATCGTGGGGCCGCCCGGCAGCGGACGCCAGCATCTGGCTCGCACGATCCACCAGCGGCGCTGCCAGACACCTCCCACGGTCCTCAACACCGGCATTGCGTCGGACCACCGCTGGAAGCCCGGACTGGCAGCGGTACTGCAAGGGGCGATCGCAGATGCACAAGTGGTCCAAGCATCAGCGCGTCAGGCGATTGATTTTGCCAAAGAAAATCAGATCGAAGGGCAGGGCAGGGCAGGGCAGCGCCATCTACCGATCGCCTGGCTGGTTTTGCAGGATGCTGATCAACTCACGGCCGAAGCTCAAACTGAACTCTGGGCGGCACTGACCGACGCAAGATCGGACCTTCGAATAATCGCCACATCGAAAATCGATCTGATTCAGGCCGCCGCCGAGGGGAACTTTCATCGTGGGCTCGCATGGCGGATCAGCACGCTGGTAATTAATACGGTCGCGATCAAAGAACGTAGCGCTGACATTCCGATGCTGGCCCAGTACTTTCTGGAACAACGCAACAGTGATCGCCAGCCACAGATCGGTCGCTTCGACAGTGCTGCCGTTGAAATGCTGATGGAGTATCACTGGCCAGGCAACATGCAAGAATTACGCTCGGTAGTTCAGCAATCGGCCGACGCGTGCTCGGGTTCCGTAATTACCAAACCCGACCTGCCCGAGAGTTTCCACCACGCACTCAAAGCGTTGCGGGTGGGGCAGCGTGAACAAGTCAGCATCGATCTGGATCGCTACCTGGAGAAAATTGAAGTCGAACTAATCCGCCGTGCACTTGGCGTGGCCAAAGGCAACAAAACAAAAACCGCTACTCTGCTGGGACTCAACCGGGCCAAACTACTCCGCCGGATTCAACACTTGAACCTTGACGACGAAGCGACCGCCGCCAAAACAGGTCAATTGGATCAATTGGCCAACCCCGCGCCCGTGGATGCACAAGTCGAGTTCCAGCCGGTCGAAGAAACCGATGCGGGGGAGCCGCGCCAATGAATCGTGCTATGACCCCCGTCATCGTACTGGCAACCTCCAAAGCGTGGCAGGCCGCGATAGAAAGAGCGTTCCCTGCCCGGATGTTGATTTGGGCACTGGACGAAAACGACCTGTTGACGGAAGCTGATCAGTATCAAGATTCGGCCATCATTGTAGAATTCTCCGGCGCCGCCTGGTTGACAGACAAGGGGCTGGCGGTGATTCTCGACCAACGCCGCCGAGTGTTTGTCGTTGCAGCACTTGGACGGTCGGTCCAGGCAGAGCGTTTGCGGGCGATCGGTGTCGCCGATGTGGTCGTTACAATCGCCCAAACCAGACGGTTGCACAGCTTGATACAACGTCACAATATGCTGGTACCCGAACAAAATATTCCGCTTGAAACACAGATCGAATCAGCATTGCCGTGGCGGCGGCAGGCCGGTGGTAATTGAAGATTGCCAACTGAACACAAAACGCCCAAAACACAAAATCGAAAATCAATAACCGAAAACCCAATCATGCCAGCTTTCACTCAGGAACAAGTCAAACTATCACTTGGTAAACTTCAGGACCCGGAAACCGGTCGGGCATTGAAGAAGCAAATCCACGACGTTTCGGTCGATGGCAATCATCTTGCCGCCAAGGTCGGTTTGACCTCGTTTGCGATGCCAATCAAAGACTCCTTCGCGCAGGAGGTGTCGGACCATTTAAGGTCCGAATTTCCTGATGCCGATGTGAAAGTCGAAATTGTCGAACATGTTCGTCCGGCGACTCCATTGGGACAGGTGGGGCTGAAAGCCAAAGCGGTCATCGCGGTGGCGGCGGGCAAGGGCGGCGTCGGAAAAAGCACTGCCGCCACCAGTTTGGCCATCGGCCTCAGGCGCGCGGGCTGTTCGGTCGGGCTGTTGGACGCTGATGTCTACGGCCCCAGTTTGCCGCACTTGACCGGCACGCGCGGACAGGTGACCAAGGCCGACGGAAAAATCCTGCCGATGGTCGCTGACGGGATCCCGTTGATGAGTATTGGGTTTATGGTACCTCCGGGAGAAGCCGTAATTTGGCGGGGCCCAATGTTGCATTCCGCAGTGACCACATTTGTGCGGGATACGGACTGGGGGGAGCTGGATTACTTGATCATTGACATGCCACCGGGAACCGGCGACATCGCGCTAAGCCTGTCCCAGTTGCTGCCGCTGACAGGAGCCGTAATTGTCTGTACACCTCAAGAGGTTGCCCTCATTGATGCGATCAAGGCCGTGGGGATGTTTCGTAAGGTCAAGATTCCCGTACTGGGTTTGATCGAAAACATGAGTAGTTTTGTTTGTCCAGACAATGGGAAGAGCTACGATATTTTTGGCAAGGGTGGTGCGAAAGAGTACGCCCGGCAAGATAAAATCGCTTTCCTTGGAGAGATCCCGATCAGTATTCCGCTGCGTGAGCGCGGTGATGCGGGCAAGATGGGGGAGAACTTTGATGATCCCGATATCGCACCTTATCTGGACGCAATCGCCCGGCAGTTGGTGCAGACCTTGGCCAACAATGCGAAAGCCAACCCAGTTCAGGTTCAGCTACCCGTGTTGGGGTAGATCCTCCCGGCGACCCAAGCCAGCGCTACCGTCGCCAGAGAACAAGGCCCCATAGCTTTTGCAATTCTCGATTAAATCTTTGGGCATATTTACCACGCTGATCGCGGTTTTGCTCGGTGCTTACGCAGAATTTAAGCCCGAGATTTTTGGGCTGGTTTTCACCACCAATATCCTTCCTTCGATCGCCTGTTTCGTCAGCCTACATATCTATCACACGTGGCAAAATGGGTCGCAGGTTGTGGACTATTGGTGGAGTGCATGAGTGCAGTTCGAAGCGGTTAGGATTTGTCCTGAATTAACTTCCCGGTTTGGGAAGGCTCAAAAATTCGTAGGGTGGGTCGTTCGAGAATTGCGTCAGCAACGTTCTGCCCCACCAACGCGCCGCTGGTGGGTCGGCGCACAGACGCTCCGCGTCCTCGTGACTTGACGCCACCCTACAACGCTGAGCGGGAAAAAGCGGAACTTATTTCGGGAATGTTCCTTAGGGCGATTGGCCGTTGAAAGCTTACCGTTGGCGATGCTGCCAGCTTCGCTCGGACGCTGGTAGCGTCGTCAACGGATGATAAATTCCTAACGACCAGTCGCCTAAGTCAAATTACCTCAAACATAGCAAACCCACACTCATGTGGGTTGCGGCAAAACCGCTCCGGCTTAACTTACTCTTGCGGAGAAGTAGCGGTTTCATCTTCGCCCAGCATGCTCACCTTCAGCCAGCGCACCAGTGGCAGCAGCACTGCCATCAGCACCAGCGACACCAACAGCACCAGTAACAGCCACGCCCCAAAAGCAAACAGGCTATTGCGTCCGACTGCCCAAACCCGCTGCCATCGAAAGACGGCCAGCACCGCTCCGAATGCCAAATAGGGGCCAAAGGCCAAATAGCTGTCGCGCAAGATCACGTACAGCACCATCGCGCAAACCATCGCCGCAATAATCCCGTAAATAAATCCGGAAACCGAGGCTTGCCAGCCAATCAGCGTCCCAATCATGGCCATCAGCGTGACATCGCCAAATCCCATCACCTGCATCCCCATCACTGCGCCGCCGACCAGTCGGATCCCCCAAATCAGACCACCGGCGACCGCCATTCCAATGATGGCTCCCATCAGACTGATCCAGTTTTCCGCCGGCAAGGCAAACCATGCCACCGCCAGCAGCGGCAGGCCAACGGCAAGGATGCTCACCAGAATTTTGGACAACGTGAACGGCGCGCGTTCAACCGTCCGCAACGCGCAGACCGTTTTGCGCTTTGGTCTGAGCATCGACGCCAGTGTGTATTTGATCCCTTTGCCAAACCCAAGATGAAACGGACTGATGCGGGGAAACAAAGAAAGAATCCAAATCGTGAAGACGCCTAACGCCAACGCCAGACCAACCCAACTGAAGCACCAATGGCCAGCGGGAAACGGCTGGGGCGATCGAAAGTGAATCCACTCCACCATCGGCCCGGCAGCCCCGGCACCAATTTCCGGCAATCGTGACGAAGGCAGTGCGGCGGCGATACACAGTCCGGCAATCGTGCCCGGCACAGTAATCTGATCAGGAATCAGCCGTTCATCAAAATCAATAAAGGTCGCAACAAACAGCAATGCAATCAGTAATGTGTGGCACCAAAACCAGATTTCGGCATAGCCGCTCCAGCCCGGGATGGCGGGCAGGTTCCCGGCATGGAACCCCAACAGGCCCCCGCCAAGTTGCCAATGCCAGAACCAAGGCAAGCCCACGATCCAGACCACGTCGATCAACAGAGGCCGAATCCACGACCACGCCTGGTCATGATGCCGCCGCAATCGAATCCAGCCATAAACCGGAATTCTGTCCTGCCACGTGCGATCGCCAAGCGTTACCTGTTCCTCGTCCAGCAGGTGCATCCAGGGGCTGACCGGACGACGACTGAACACCGACCAGCTGTAAATGGCCCAGTTGATTGACGCACTGATCACCGCGCCCACCACCATCAGCAACAAACAGCAAACGGAAGCAGGGAGGTTGGCGAGCATAAAGGTGCCGAATTAAGAGTGAATTTGTTGGTGTTGGAGGACCGCGCCACTGATATTTAGCTTTGGCTCTCTTGAAGCCAATCGGCAATCTGATCAGCGACCTGTTGGGGAGACAGGTCATCGACATCCACCACCAGGTCAGCACATTCATCATAAGTCGAAGATCTTAATGCCAACATTGACTCGACCTCCCCCAAGCCGCCTTCGTCGGTCAGGTCGGGCCGACTGTCGGCGGTCGTTTCGTCTGCCGAAATCCGCTTGAATAATGTTGCCGGTTTGCCACGCAACCAGACGCATTTGCCGTGCCCACCGAACAACTGTCGGCTTGTCTCGTTCATCGGAGCACCACCGCCCAACGACACAATCGTACCGGTTTTTTTTCCGGATTTGACTTTCCCGTCAGCGTTTTGATGCTTCAAAATAATTTTTGCGATTGTCTTCGCTTCCATTTGCCGGAACGAGGCCTCACCTTTGTCGGCAAAAATTTTGGCGATCGTTGTTCCGGTGGCTGCTTCGATACGCTGATCGGTATCGTAGGTTTTCATCTTGAGTTGTTCGCCCAGCAACTTACCGACGGTGGTTTTACCACTGCCGCGGTACCCTATCAAGAAAACAAGTTCCGCGTCATCTTCCTCGGATGTCCGGGGTTCTGCGGTGCCGGACCAGGAGTCATACTTCGCCGCACTGGTGGCGCGTTTGACCTCATATCGCAGCACTTCCATATCCGCGTTGGTGCCCGTGAACAATTCAAATTGCCGCGCGGCCTGGAGCACAAACATATCGATGCCTGTCACCGTATCACAACCGGCCTCCCGGGCCAGTTTGATAAACAGCGTTTGCTCCGGGTTGTAGACCGTATCGAAAATGACCATTCGTTTATCGAACCACGCACCTTCAAACGGCGTGTCGTTCATGTTGGGATGCATGCCAACCGGTGTGCAGTTAATGATCACCGAACACTCAAACGTGGCTCGTTCCACCCAGTCAATGGAATCGCAGTTCATCGCCGTAGCCAGCGCTTCGGATTTTTTGTAATCGCGCGCCGCAATCGTGACCTTGGCTCCTTTTTCCAGCAGGCCAAATGCAATCGCGCGGGCCACGCCGCCGGCCCCCAACAACATGACCTTGCGATCCTTGAAAATGTTGCTGCTGCCGGAGTCGCGCTCCCGCAGCCTGTCCTCAAGACTCTTGATGGCGGCAAAACAGTCAGTGTTGTAGCCGTAGACATTGTTCTTCTTGAATACCAGCGTGTTGGCTGCCTTGATGCCGGCCACCTGATCGTCGAGCGCATTGATGCACTTGATGACTTTTTCCTTATGTGGAATGGTAACGCTTAACCCCTTCACGCCCAGTTCCGGACAGATCGAAATAAACGACTCGAGGTATTCGCGCGGCACCCGGAATGGCAGATACAGCATGTCCAACCCGTTCTTGCGGATGGCTGCATTGTGAATCGTCGGTGACAGACTGTGAGCAACGGGATCGGCAATCACGCCCAACAGTTCCGTGTCGCGCGTGATTTCGTCGTAATGGTAGATCTCTTCCATCTTCTGAAAGCTCAATTGCCCGGGAGCCATCGGGCGGTCTTCGCTGAAGGTGGCATAGGTGAACGGAGCGCCAAATTTACCGCACAGAATCCTGGAGAACATTCCCATTTCCCCCATGCAAAACGCGACCGTGGGGATTTCTGAATCGCGACACAACCGCAATGCGGTCATGTTGTCGATCGGATTATTGGCCATCGTGACGACCTTGATCACGTCCGGATCCAGTTTCGTCATTTCATGGTGGATGTCTTCGAGATTCGAGGGCGTTTCTTCGAAGTTATGATAACTGACGATCCGCTGCGTGTTACCGTAACGCGGCACCTTGCTGGCGACATCCATCTCCAGATCCACATAGTCCACGCCGTAAGCGATCGCCGAACGCAGCAGCATCACGCGGTCCTCTTCGGATCTTCGCCACAGACCGCGATCTTCGGGGCGACGACAGGTCGCCACAACCGGAGATGTGGCACCGCTCATCAATCGTTTCAGATTGACCGGACGGCGGATGAAATCCAGACGCAACTCAACCAGCTGAGCGCCCTGTTCGACGATATGTTTGTGTTCGGCCATCATCATGGCGTGACGACCGCGACCAATACTAACGCAAATCATTGTCTGAAAAAGACTTTCGGCAAAAACAGTTTTCAGGGGAGGAGGAAAACATCCTGATCATCATGCGATCCTGGACATTGACCTCAACAGCATTAAATTCGTTTGAACTTTTTATCGAGCTCTTCACGGGAAAACGTGAGTGAAGTTGGCCGTCCGTGTGGACAATGATGCCCGTCCTGGCACAGTTCACGTTGCTCCAGCAAAGCCTCGATTTCCTCCGGAGTCAATTTATCACCGGCTTTAACGGCCGCTTTGCAGGAAATCATATGTAAAAGTTCATCAACAAGATCACGTTGGTCGAGATTTTTTGCTTCGCCCATTAGTTTGTCGATGACATTCTTGAGTACTTCTGCGGGATTCTGATTGGACAGCATCGCCGGGTAACTGGCCACCAACACGGTGTCACCGCCAAACGGCTCGACTTCGATTCCTAATCCCTTGAGCATTTCCGCCTGCTCCAGCACTGCCGCCGCTTCGGCCGGACGCAACGCCACCGGCTCTGGCACCAACATGCGCTGCTTCTCCAGCGTCCCGGAAAGTACTTTTTCGCGAATCTGTTCGTAAATGATACGCTCGTGCAGCGCATGTTGATCAGTGATAATCATGCCGTCTTCAGTCTCGTGAACCAGATACGTGTTGTGTACCTGAATCGCCAGAGGAGCCCCGGATGATCTGGGAGGGTCATGCTGTGACGGGACGGATGAAAGTGGATCTCGCCCCCCCGCAATTCTCCCAACTGTATTTTCTCCCTCGGCAGCCGACGGGGACGACGATGCTGTCGTCTGTGCGTCTGAGCCCGCCCCCGACTCCGGCAGCGGATGCGAAAATGGATCGTAGCCTGCCGGAAGTGCGCGAGCGACTTTTGATTCGCCCTGCGTGCCGCCGACATCGGATGTTATTCCCGCCGGTGACAATGGCGGGAACGGACGGAAATCGCCCGCTTGCCCGGGTAATCCGCCGCCGGGTTGGCGGGGGGCCGACGTCCAGTCGCGCTCGACCGCCGTTGGCGCAAACGGTATTCGTTCCTGACTTTCGGTTGGGCTCGGCCTGAGCTCCAGATTCGCCTCTGACGCCCCGGATTCCGGCACCGGGTTGCGACGGCTTAATTGACCTTTGGCCGTCAGGTCGGTGCTGAGGAATTTGCTGCGTAGTGTACCCAATAACTGTCGGTAAACCGCACCGCCGTTCTGAAATCGCACTTCCAGTTTTGCCGGATGGACGTTGACATCGACCAGATCGTAGGGCATCTGCATGCGCAAAAAACACACTGGAAAACGCCCCACCATCAGTAATCCGCGGTAGGATTCGCTGAGTGCATGTTGCAGCGATCGATCGCGGATGAAGCGGTCGTTCAAAAACAGATACTGCATCCGGTTGTTCGACCGGCTGACCGAGGGATTGACCACAAATCCCGAGATGGAAACTTGATCGTCCTCGTTGGAAACCGGAATCAAGTTTTCACCAATTTCGGGTCCGAAGAATTGGGTAATGCGCTGGGCCCACGAATCACTGGCGGTCAGTTGATGCTGAATTTTACCGTTATTCATTAGCGTCATTTGCACGTGCGGGTTAGCCAGTGCCACCCGGGTGAACGCTTCGGCGATGTGACCGCGTTCGGTCTGCGCGGTTTTCATAAACTTCTGGCGAACGGGCGTGTTGTAAAACAACTGCCGAACCTCGATCGTTGTGCCCACCGGGCAACCACAGGGCTGAACGGGTTCGTGATGTCCGCCATTGACAACCAACTCGAAACCGCAATCTGAATTGGGTGTGCGGGAGCGAATGGTGGCCCGGGAAACTTCGGTAATCGATGCCAGCGCTTCGCCACGAAACCCGAACGTGCCAACACTGAACAGGTCATCGGCAGTTTCAATTTTACTGGTTGCGTGGCTGGTGACGGCCAGCATCAACTGGTCTTGGGGAATCCCCGACCCGTTGTCGGTAATGCGGATCAGTTCGATCCCTCCCTGTTCGAGCGCTACCTCGATTTGAGTTGCACCGGCATCGACACTGTTCTCCAACAGTTCTTTGACAACGCTGGCAGGGCGTTCGATCACTTCTCCGGCAGCGATCTTGTTGATCATGCTGGTGGAGAGTTGTTGAATAGGGCGCCTCACCGCTTCATTGGCGACGTTCGAGGTATTCATTGTGCAATCCGTTTGTATTTTTCAACTTCGAGATTATCAAGCGTCTGTTTAGCTACGGGCGTGATGTCACCTGTTCCCGATAGGCTTCCTCCAACGCTGCAATCCGGCATTGTCGAAAATTTGCCCGCCTTCCGCTACCCGTAAACCAGCCAGACAGCCATGAATATTCTTCCTGTCGATTAAATCGATAACCACATCGCCCTGCGGTTCGCCCTGACCATCGAGGTAGCGTGGTACTGGTGGAAGTCCGAGCAGTCTTGACATGGCAGAAGAATGCCTGCACGTACGCACAAAATTCCGACGCGGACAAGCAGCAGTGCCCCGGGATTATAGATGGTCGTCAAGCAACGTTTGCTACCGACCTTTCATCACCCGCAGTGAAACCGAACGTCGCGGAGGCACAGATCAAGGCCACGGCTGGCCCGGGTAGCGGAACGACAGGTAACTGAAACAGACAGCGTAACAATCCCAAGGCATGGCGGCTCAATCGGTGGGCAACGGTCGAAAGAACCAGTACCGGGTACAACCCTACATCGATTTCAGGGAACCATGACACTGGATGCCACTCAGCTTTGTCGTGACGCAAGGTCGTATATCGCTACTCGTACATCGCTACAGAAGCTTCGGTCATCTGCCGGGGCGTTCCGTAAGAGATTACAAGCTGCCCTGTCAGTTTTTCACTATTTCATCGGGAACAGTGATTAATTATCCGAATCCAGCAAGTCGGCGAAGTCGATCTTTTCCTGCTGGGCCGCTTGGCGAAGTTTCACCAAAGCTCGCGCTTCGATCTGGCGAATACGCTCCTTTGTCACTCCCAACTGTTCTCCCACCTCTTTCAACGTCTGAGGCTCCTGGCTGTAATCCAGCCCGAAGCGGCTGATGATGATCTTCTGCTCCCGATCATCAAGGTTATCCAGAATCTGGCTGACCTGACGCTCGCGGAGTTGCTGCGCCGATTCCAGCACGCGCTGATCCGAACGCTGATCTTCCTTCGCCAGAAACAACTCCTCTGAAGTTGGCCGAAAGCGATCCTTCTGGCGGAACTCGCCGGGAATGGTTCGGGCGAAGTTCTTCATAATCGCCCAGCTGGCATAGGTACTGAACTTGTTGCCGCGGGCGTAGTCGAATTTTTCAACTGCGCGAATCAATGACATATTCCCGTCGCTGACCAACTGAAAGAAATCCTCGCTGGCCATCACGTGCCGTTTGGCAATCGAAACCACCAGTCGTAAGTTCGACTGCACAATTTGGTTCTTGACCCTCACGGCCTGACCGTAAAGGGCTTCGATCTTGTCCATGTCGGCAGCACGTGCGCGAGTGCTGTCCATATTGTTTCGCAGTTTCGTCGCTTGGTATTTCAGGAAATTGTACTTGCGGAACAGGTGCTGCTCCTGCTCGCGATTTAGCAACGGCACCTCGTACAGGGATGCGAGATATCGCGGCAATCCGGCAGGGGCTTTCGTCTTGCGGCGAGCGGTTTCCGATTCCGGCATCGGCGTCTGAACGATTTTCTTGTCGGCCGATTTGCGACGAAATTCATCGTTGTCCATGTAATCCAGCGGCAGATCCATAATCATCTGCGCCCGCACTTCGTTGACCACGCGATAGATCGTCGTCTTCGTACGGCAGTACCGCGTGGCAATCGCGTCGGCCGATTTACCGGCAACGAATTCAGCGTAGATACGCTCTTTCATTTCCAAATTCAGCGGCCCGGTCTGGTCAGGGAACACCGCAATCTGTGGATTGTCCTGATCGAACTGCTTGATGGTGTAGCGAATCGTCTCGACACTTCGACTCATGTTTTTTGCGATCCGGCGAGTCACCTCAGCAGGGCAACCGCCGGCGCGAGCCAGACGTCGGGCACGATCGATGATCTCGATCCGGTCCTCGTTGGTCAACTGGCTGAAACGCTCGCCACGCTGCACTTTTTCACGGTTGGTTTTGGAGAACTGATCAACGCTGGTATGCAAAAAACCGACCCGCTTGCGACCACCATCGAAAATAAATTTTCGACTGACCAGTCCCTGCTGTCGCCAACGCGAGATTGTTTTGGTGGAAACATTGAAACGCTTGCTAAGCTCATCGACAGTGAACACCGGTTGGCCAAACTCATCAGCCTTCAGATTGGCGGAATCGGAAAGATCTTCAATGAAATTGTGCAGATCATTTCGCAACTCACACCCATCAATCATTACGATGGGCCCAGGATCCATGCGGAAACCCGTAATGCGAAAACATACAAACTCAAAATTGTACGTTTTGTCAGCTTGAATCTCACGCAACAACTGCTCGGCATTGTCGATCTGCTCAATCTTCTTCTCTCGGGGAGCAAATCGAACCTGCTGATCGCGCAGTTCGGCGATAGATTCACATTTGTATTGGGTATGCATTGGGTCCTGCCTCTCAATTCGTTCTGTTTCCAACAGACTTCCTGTCCTTTGACGCGATGAACAAACAAATATTTCGAATCAATGATCCTTCCAGTCCAAATAGCACGCTTTCATAGCACACTCCTGTGAACCAGTACGCTCACCTAACGCCAAGGTTCGCGGAGCGAACGCTATCTGACGTTTGTCCGACATAAACCTTGCTAACTAAACCTACCTCTCAAAACTGGCTTTTGATCTAAATGAATGTGTCGAACTACGACATAATCAATTTTAAAAACCGTAAGTTAGCAGCTTATGCAACTATACCAAGTGTCCAGCAAATACCGTTCCAATCGCCCCAACCGGTTCTCAAATATCGCTTTCTCCACGGTTTTTCCCATCTCCAAGGACGCATCAGCCGTCACAAAGGTTCCCCTCACGCACTCACATTTGTCAGATTACGGGACAGCTGTCTCAAAATGATACGGGCGAATTCGCTCACTGATTCGTTTTTCCAGCCTCCCGCGACAAAACCGCGACAAATGCCCAAGCGGAACCGCCATTGGATATTTGCATATTGGACCACCTGTTTCTCACGTATCACTATTGCGGCGTGACAAACGGGCAAGTCCCTGATTTGCATTCGGCTACTTCCCCTCCCGACCAAATTCTACCACGCGTTGGCAGGCTGAAACCCGCGTTTCGATGGCGGGTTGGTTGTGCAGATCAAGTCGGCGGAATGAAAGCTGGCAGTTTTGCTTGCGTTTTTGCTTGCGTATAAGGCCTGTACAGGCCAGCGTTTGGCCCAAGTTTCTACCAGAGAATGACGAAGCATACTTGTATCCATCACATACCGCACTGCGCCGGAATATCCCCTTCGATTTTTGGATCCAAAATGAAGACCGTTTTTGATCGCACGCTCGCTTCCTCTCTCATCTTTTCACTGGTCATCGCGTCGATGCTGTCGCTGCAAAACGCACGCGCCGGGGCGGCCGAGACAATTGAAATCAAGATCTCAACCAACCGGGGCCTACAGCAAAAAATCGACGCACGTTTCGAACACGAGGGGCAGGTAACGGTCGATAACGCTGGTCAGGCGGAAAAATCAGAACGTCTGAAAATGAAAACGGTCGCCGATCTGGTTTTCCACCAACGTCTGACGGGTACCGCCAATGACCCTCAGTCAATCCGTTACTACAACTCGTCCTACGGCAACTTCAACATTGAAAAAGGCAAAACCAAGGCCTCTCTGGCGGAGCAAAACCGCCTGATTGTCGCTCGCCTGAAGTCGAAACCGGGCCAGCGCATTCAGATGGCGTCCGTTCAGGATCTTTTGAACCAATCTGAATTGAATCTGATCAAGAATCCTGCCGACCCGTTAACTTACGCCGGTTTGCTGAGGAAAAAATCGGTTTCCCCCGGAGAGAAGTGGCCGGCCGATAAAAACGCGTTGGCCAACTTTCTGGCCGTTGACCGGATTTTGTTCAGCGACGCAAAAATGATGCTGAAAACCGCCACCCGCAGCCAAGCCAGAATTTATCTGCTTGGTCAGGTCGATGCGACGGTGAACGATGTGGGAACCAACATGAAAGTTAGCGCCGTATTTGATATTGATCGTAAATCCAGCCAGGTCACTCAGGTGCGCCTGAACATTGATGAAAATCGCGAGGCCGGCCAGGTCGCACCTGGTTTCGAGGGAAAATCGCGGGTCAGTGTGCGCATCGCGGCCGACGGGCGCTGCGAACATCTGTCCACCGCCAATCTGAAAAAACTGACCAGGTCACGTCGTATCAAACAGCGATTGCAATGGCTGTCCGAGGCGGGGAAGTTTGCGTTGCAATACGATCCGCGCTGGAAGATGATCGCATCAGAAAAAGAAGCGGCCGTCCTGCGTTACATTGATGACGGTGATCTAATGGCTCAGTGCAATGTGGTTCAGTTGCCTTCTCGCCCGGCCAGCAAGCCGTTGACACTACCGGAGTATCGTAAAGAAATTGAAGCGATCATTCGTGCCGACAAAACGGCAAAATTGGTCAGTGCAAAAAAAATCAAAACAACAAACGGGCACAGCGCGTTGCGGGTATCGGTCAAGGGCATCGAAGACGGTGTTCCGGTAAAATGGATTTACTATCACGTCGGTGCGGACGATGGTCGGCGTTTGACCTTCATCTTCACACTCGAACAGGAAATCGCGGATATATTCCAGCCGTCAGATCAGCGCATGGTCAACGGGTTGAACTTTTTTGTCAAGCAATCCAATCCCAAGGTGAACGTGAAAACCAAACGCGTCGCGCAGCACGCCGCCAATACCGACCGCAAGTCTGCGGCCAGTCCCACCAAAGGATCTGCGAGAGCGGCGAAAAAGACGCGTTAATCCCGAATTGGTGCGATATTGATGGCACCGTGGGCTCCCGAAAACTGCCCCTGATTTCCTGCTTCTCACTCCGGGGCACTTGAGGCCCCCAACCAGAATCGGTTACCCTTTTGCTTTTAAGATTTTGGCCTGCCGATGGCCAGCGCTGTGTCCTGTCAATGGCCAGCGTCAACTTTTAAAGCGAAAGACGACATGCTTGACCTGTACGACAAAATCCAACAGTCCGTCCAATACATCCGCAGCAAATGGGATGTCACTCCCCATGCGGGAATCATTCTGGGAACAGGGTTGGGGCCGCTGGTTGAACAAATCGATGTCGCGGTCGCGCTGGACTATGAAGAAATCCCCAACTTCCCCGTTTCCACCGCACCATCGCACCACGGTCGCTTGGTCTGCGGGACTCTGGCGGGCAAGCCCGTTGTGGCCATGCAGGGACGCCTGCATATGTATGAGGGATACCCACTGAAGGAGATCACGTTACCGGTTCGAATCATGAAAGCGCTCGGAGCCGATCTAATGATGGTGTCCAACGCTTGCGGGGGCTTGAATCCCAATTATGCCACCGGCGATATTATGCTGATCGACGACCAGATCAACCTGATGGGTGACAACCCGTTAATCGGGATCAATGATGACCGGCTGGGCGTACGTTTTCCCGATATGTCAGCGCCCTTCTGTGGCAAACTGATCGATCGCGCGCTGGGCATCGCTCGCAGCGCCGACATCGTGGCACACAAAGGAGTATTTGTCGCGGTGGCCGGCCCCAACCTAGAGACCCGCGCCGAATATCGATTCCTTCGCACGATCGGCGCGGACGTGGTTGGCATGTCAACCGTGCCGGAGGTCATTGTTGCCGTTCACGAACAAATGCGTGTGATTGGTTTTTCAGTCGTTACCGACATGTGCCTTCCCGATGCCCTCGAGGCCGCGGTCGAGGCGGAGATCATTGCAATCGCCAAAAATGCCGAACCCAAGCTGACCAAATTGATCGTGGGTGTCCTTGAACAAGAGGATTGACCCAACCCGATGGTTGGCAATCAACAGTGACCAATGACGATCGATGGCAATCAATAGCGATCGATGGAAAATCGATGGGTGACCTGAAAACACAGATCCAAGACGCGCACCGTTTCCTTGCCGGTCGGTGGGAACCGCCCCCATCTGTTGGTATTATTCTGGGAACCGGTTCCGGCCAGATCGCCGACAGCATCAAGGCCGATGTGAAAATCCCCTACCCGGAAGTACCTCATTTTCCCGCCAGCACGGCAATGGGGCACAAAGGGCAATTTGTCTGTGGCACATTGGCGGGAGCCAGCGTGATCGCGATGCAGGGGCGCTTTCATCTATACGAGGGATACGACGTGGACCTGGCAACGTTGCCAGTCCACGTGATGGCGGCGCTGGGGGTTTCCCGGTTGTTCATCAGTAATGCCGCCGGTGGCGTGAACCCAAATTGGTGCGTCGGCGACGTAATGCTGATCAACAGCCATCTGGATTTTATGTATCGCGCAACGCCGGCCCTTGGACAGTGCAACGCATCCGGACGACCGCAGCGAAGGACCGACCGGTACGATTCCGAATTAATCACCGGAGCATTGCGGCACGCCCGACAATCAGGTTTCCCCTTGTACCAGGGGGTCTACGCATCGATGCTGGGGCCGAATTATGAAACCCGGGCCGAATATCGGTATTTAAAAAGAATCGGTGCCGACGCAGTGGGCATGTCGACCGTTCCGGAAGTTGCCGTTGCAGCCAGCTACGGATTAAAAGTGATGGCGATGTCCATCATCACCAACGTGGCGAAACCGGATATGCTGAATGAGACTTCCGGAGAAGAGGTTGTTGATGCGGCCGCGATCGCCGCGCCGCGTCTGAAGTCGATTGTCGAAAATGCCATTGGCCAACCTGATGGACGTTAGCAACCAGATCATGCACGGCTGCACACACGCATTCAACGACTTATATGTCTTATACGTCTTGCCAACTTCAAATACCTTGGAAGGCGTGGCCACTTTACCCAACATCGACCATCACTCTGAGGGATCTGGCAGCACGGTCTCCTGATGAACTTTCACCAGTTCGTCACGAAGCTTTTTTACCTGCGCGTCCAATTCCCATCGGTGTTTCTTGTACTTGTCAAAAAACTGCTGCTGCATTTCTTCTCCGGCGGCAATGTCACCGGACGTCAGGTAGAGAATGGCCAAATATCCTTCAATCACCGGATGCAGGTCTGGATGACGATAGCTTATTTTCTGAAGCCGCAGCGCCTCCTCAAAAGAAGCTCTGGACTCCGTTAATTCTTTCAGAAAAAACTGGCAAATGCCAAGTAACGTATAGGAATCGTACGAGGGAAAGTATTTGCAACAAAGACGAGCCTTTACCATTGCCTCTTGCGCGTTCTGATCGGAGATGAGGTCCAGCGACAAAGTGTAACTGACCTGATTGAGCAGTTCACGCGCTTCTTCCATCAAAAAAGAGTGGTCGCGCATCTGAGCATGGGTAGATCGAATCTTGACCAACCCCATGCCCCCCGTCAGAAGTTTCTCTCCATCACGCGAAAATGACACGTGCACTGCCTGCTGGTTGGGTTGATCGATCAGCGCGATCACTTCGGCGCTGCGATTCTCCTTTAGCAGCAGTGATTCAAAATCCCAAAATTTGGTTGTACTGTCATCGCTTGAGCTGACCAGCAACCTGCCATCGCCGGAAAACGTAAGCCCTGCGATCTGATTGGAGTGAGCTTTGAGCCGGTTAACCAGCGTTCTTTTTTGGGTGTCCCAGATCACAATTTCACCGTGAAAACTGCTGCTGGCGATCCAGCAATCATCCGGTGAAAAAACGGCCCGCCAGACCGCATGCGTGTGGTCATCGAACCTGTGGAGTTCCCGCCCGGTACGGGCCTCCCACAATCTGACCGTTTCATCATCACTGGCCGTCAGCAGCAATTTACCATCGGCCGAAAAACGTGCCGACGCCAACCCTTTGTCATGCCCGATAAATTCGCGTTTCATTTTCCAGGTTGAGCTGTCCCAAACCCGCGCGGTATGATCGCTGCTGGCGGTCACGACGCTTTTACCATCAGGAGCAACCGCAACGTCCCAGATATAGTCACCATGTGCATCAATGACTTGTTCTGCGACTTGGGTATCCACGTTCCAGACCCGCAACCTGCCGTCAGCACACCCCGTTGCCAACGTTCCATCATCAAGATACGCCAACGACAACACCGCTTCCGGGTGCGGTAAACGTTGCTTCTGCGCCAGTCCGGTCACCGCGTTGATCAGCGTCACGAAACCGTCTTCTCCCGCCGACGCGATCATTCGGCCGTCAGGCGAATCGTCGATCATCCAAACGGTGCGGTCGTGCGCGTTAGTCGTCAGTGTCACGTGGCTGGAAGCATTCCAGGTTCGCAGCGTATGATCATTGGACGCAGTCACCACCATCCGCATGTCTGATGAAAGCACGGCCGCGTTGATTCCTTGGTAGTGCCCCCGAAAAACGTACTGGCGTGGTCCGTCGATATCCCACAAAATGGCTGATTCGTCCGTGGATGCCGACAAGACCTGCTTGCTGTCAGCGGAAAACTCAATGCTCTGAACACTGCCTTCATGTCCGGCAAAAGTACGTGTATTCTCCCACGTTGCCAAATCCCACAGCTTGATCGTTCGGTCATCACCTGCCGACGCCAACAGTTTTCCATCACCTGAAATGGCAACGTCACGCGCGCCATGTTCATGAGCCCTTATTTCTTTCTCCAGTTTAAACTCTCCGTCTACCTTCCGCCAATAAATCACCTGCCCCGCCATGCAACCGCTGGCCAGCGTATCGCCATCGGGCCCGGTTGCTAGTGATGTGATTTCTTCCGAGTGGCCGTTGAGTGTTTGAAGGATCGACCGCTCCGCAATCGACAACACATAGATCAAAGGCGTCTTCTGATTGTGGTAATCCCGATCACCAACAGCCCGGAAACTGTCTTTCCCCATGCTCGCGGCAAACAGCGCTTTGCCATCACGGCTAAATCTGATGCAGTTGATATCCTGATCAAAGGGCTCGAATTCGGCGACTCTTTGATATGTCTTGCTGTCCACTAGGACGACGCGGTTGGAGCGATCCGCATAAGCCAGCGTCTGACCATCGGGAGAAAACTCCACACTGGCCACCGAGTCATTTGTAATGCATGTCCCAATCAGGTCTCCCGTTTCTAGGTTCCAAAATTTTACTGCATCATCTTCGCCACCTGAGCAAACCGTTTTGTTGTCCGAAGCAATATCGATCGCCAAAACCGGACGGGCGTGGCCATACAGAACGTGCTCACTGGAGCTCATCTCTGCCATCAGGTACCGCGTCAACCAGTCCTGTTCGGATTCGTTCAGCTGCTTCAGCGTTCGCCAGGCCGACGACACGTTGCCCAACTGCCATTGGCTCCATGCAGATTTTTTGATGATGGCCGTCAGCTGGCGTGAGAGCTTCTTTTCCGACTGGCGCAATCCAAGTTCAGCTTCCTTGGTACGCTCGGTTTCCTGACGGGCGCGTAAGGATTCCGCATTGGCTCGGTCACGTTCTTGGATTGCCCAAAACAATCCGTAACTGGTCCCGATGATTCCTCCCAGCAACAGAAGCGTCGTGACTGCGATGGATGCCACCAAACCACGGTTTCGTTTAATAAATTTGGTTGCCCGACTGAGCGGGGTGGCGGCTCTGGCCAGAACAGACTCATGATTGAGAAAACGTTGTATGTCGGCCGCCAGTTCAGACGCCGCCTGATAACGGTGTTTGCGGTTCTTTTCAAGTGCCTTCATCACCACCGCATCCAGATCCACACCAATCTGTGCGGCTGCTTTTTCAGGCGTCGTTTTCATCGCCGCAGCGGCCTGTTCCACTTTCTCCCGATCGGAACCGGGCAGCACAAACCATGAGGCGGGTGATACCGGATCTTTCTCCCGCACCCACTGTAACGCCTGATAGACCGTCAGTTCATCACCGCTGGCTTCGATCGGTGCCACCCCAGTCAGCAGTTTGTAAATCATCGCCCCCAGCGAATACAGGTCACTGCGGGTATCGACATCCTTATTGCCGGATTCGGACTGCTCCGGACTCATGTACTGAAGCGTGCCCACGACATAGCCTACCTCCGTGCACAACGTTTTCTTGGTTAGCTTGTTCCGTTCCAACGCTTTGGCCAAGCCAAAATCAATGACCTTGGGGACCGGTTGCCCATCAACCTCGCAGACCAAAATGTTCGACAGCTTCAGGTCCCGATGAATAATCTGTTTTTGGTGAGCGTGTTGAACGGCGTTGCAGACAGGAATCACCAACTCCAACCGTTGGCGAACCGAAAATTCGTTTCGGTCACAATAATGATCCAACCGCTCACCTGCCACCAGTTCCATGACAAAAAAGGGGGTCCGGTATTCCGTGGTGCCCGCATCATAGATCTTGGCGATGTTCTGGTGATCCATCATGGCGATCGCCTGACGCTCCGCCTCAAACCGGGTAATGGCCTTTTGCGTGCCGGTGTCCGATCGTATCAGCTTCAACGCAACCATCCGCTTCACCGGTTCCTGCTGTTCCGCTTTCCATACGGCTCCCATCCCGCCGATCCCAATCCTCTCAACCAGCCGATATCTATCGATACAATCGCCAGCGGCGTACGGATGACAGACTTCGAAATCATCATCAGCACCGGTCTGTCGGGACAGGTTTTCCTCCAGTGCACCAAAAACAGACACTCTGGTTTCATTCAGATAAATTTCGGCCGAACGAAATGCTTTCGAACCGTATTGACGGTAGCCGTCCGGTTCGAGCGTCGCGCGATGCTGTTGTCGTAAAGATATATCTATCCGGACAAGCCGACATAGCAATCTGTCATCGACGTCAATGCAGTGCATTCGAACAAAATCGGCAACGGTAGGCCGATCACCGCCCTCCCATAACTTCCGAAACAGCTCGCACAACAAGTCAGCGTCCTGTACTTGTGAGTCCGAATCACTCATTGCGTCAACGCTACCCCCCCAATGTAATGAATCTAAAAAATCCCGACAAAATACGCTCCTCCGCTCAGAGAAAAACCACTGTAGCCGACCCGCCCTAACGTCCAATTTGGAAGCCCGTTACCAACAAACCAAACCTTAGTCGTGCACCCTCGTTACAAGATCTCGACAAGACAACGCTCTCAACCCGAATCTCGGTCTTTTTTAAACTTATTGTAACTATAATGGTATCTTCGTTTCTCCGATCTTCCATCAAATTTCTTCAATGTCATGAACCCTATCGTTAAACTGCGCAATCAGGACGGCGAAATATGCACGATACGAAAAACGGGGTTGATGACCCATTTGGCGGCAAAATGGAACAATATTCTTGGTAACCGTCGCCATTGGAACCAGCAATGTGCTGCCCTTCAAAACGTCAGGGACGAGGCTCTGAGGGCGCTGGAAGAACTGGAGATCAAGCCGCGGCAGTTAGAACAAATTGCAGCCAGCGGCGTCATTGAAGTCAGCACACGTTACTATTCCGACCTTGAGTACGGCAAGGAAACACGGACGATTCCGTGGGAGCACCTGTTGACTGCGGGCACCAAGTCACTTCGCGGCGAACATTCCCTGACCGTTGTCCGGCATCTGAAGGGCGTCAAGAAAAAGAAGCGCTCCAAAACAGGAAAAGCCAATAAAGACAGTGTGGAGCATCCACTCAGGTTTGCTTTCGTTGGAGCCGCTCCCGAGCCGCTTCACAAGTATCGCTCCTTTGCCGCCGAAATGGATTTGGTGGCATCCGGTTTTTTACCTTTGCTGCCCCCGTGTTCACCACAAACGATGTCGCAGGAGCAGCTATCGCGTTTCACCGCCCAGGCGGCTCCTGAAGTGGTTCATTTTTCGGCAGTCGATGCGCATTTTGGTGAACAACGCATGGGGGGCTACCTCGCAAATGAAATGACGTTCTGCCCCGACATTATCGACGGGGTGTTTTTGTGGAATGATCTGGAATCTCACGAGCAAAAGATTGCACCGTTTGACATTGCGGAGTGCCTGACCGCCGCAGCCCACAAACCGGCGTTGGCGGTCATCAACAGTTGGTACTCCGGCAGCACCACCGCACCTGCCTGTGTCGCCGCCGGTGCCACAGCCGCTGTAGGATTTCACAACTCATTCGACGAACAGGCGGCTTACGAATTCTATCGACAGTTCTATCGGGCGTGGGCGACCAACGGGCGCGACCATTTGGCAGCATTCCAGTTTGCGTGGCGAAACATCAAAGTCCCTTCGGCCAAAACACGCGGCACCGCCATCACGCTCTGGAGCGCCAATTCTATCGTTGGACAGGAGTTTGACGAAGATGCAGAAGCGTCAGAAAACAGTGTTTCGGTGGCCTCCAGTTTCGCCCCCCGGGTGACAACTGCTGACCCGACGCGTGACAAAATCAAAGACCTGATCGGGATCGAGGTTCAACCGATCGAAACACTGAATTACTCGCTGCTGCATAATCGCCGCAGCCTGATGGAACGACTGCACTTGTGGTTTCGGTCCTCCACCCCTGACCACCAACGGCAGGTGAACCTTGTGGAAGACATCAATGTCGAGGTCACCTTAAGCGTCGGTGATGCCGCATTTTCCTACTTCACAACAGTAGTTTTGGGGGAAGAAACCTGCCAGATCGATCTGGCCGACGCATCACTGGCGGCGACCGGCAAAAACCCGGCCGGTGGAATTTTTGTGCCGTTGACATCAGCGCTGTTTCGATCGATTGATGAATCGATGCAAACCAGCATGTTGATCCACATCACGTGGCACGACCAAACCATCTACCGGCATACCCACACCGTTTCGCTGGCTCCTATCGATCAGTGGGTGTTGGATCAGACCAATATTGGTTGGCTGCCATCATTTGTTCAACCGCGCGACCCGGCAGTTCGCAAGATCATCAAATCGGCACAGAAGTATCTACGCTGTCTCGAAGACGATCCCCATGCCGGATTTCGCGGTTATCAGGCAGATGACGTTGATCATCAGGTGAAAGCAATCTGGTCGGCAATCGTTTACGATTTCAGCCTTGACTATGTCAGCCCGCCGCCCAGTTACACCAACTACACACAGCGTCTCCGATCCCCCCGGCAGGTGATCGAGGAGGACCGGGGGACCTGCGTTGATCTGGCGATTCTGTTTGCCTCATGTGTGGAGTGGATTGAGTTACATCCGGTCATCTTTTTGACCAGCCAACACGCATTTGCCGGGTATTGGAAAACGGATGAGGCACACACCAATTTTGTCCAGACCATACAAAACGAAGTCGAGACCTTCGGCACGTCGCGACGCATGGTTGCAGAACGATTCCCATGGGCCACCCTGACAAACTCGTGGAGCGAAATCCGGAGATTAATCATGGAACAGGATCTGATTCCTGTAGAAGCTGTCGCATTGACCGAGCGGTCCAGCTTTCATGGTGCCTTTGAACAAGGCTACATGCATTTTATCACAGAAGACAATCCCGACCACATCAGCCCGGTTTCACAAAAACCGGTTTCCGAGGAAGAGGAAGCTACCGAGCCCGGAGTCTTCGGCACATTCACGTCGCTGGTGGATGTTACTGCTTCCCGACAATTCGTCACGCCACTGCCAATTAGCGGGATAAACAGGGCAAAACAGTAGATGGCCGTACCAGGTGCTGTTTCTTGTTGACGCAAGCAAGCGGAATGTTCTAATATCCCCAACCCTTAAAGAAGACGTTCGAACACAGGGAGAGACAGAATGAGGAAAAAGAAGGAATGCGGTTTCACTCTGGTGGAACTACTGGTGGTAATTGCCATCATTGGAATTCTGATTGGAATGTTGCTGCCGGCAGTGCAATCAGTACGTCAAGCCGCGCGACGTACAACCTGCGCCAACAACGTTCGACAGATTGCCTTGGCATGCCACAACTATGAATCTGCCAGACGCAGTTTTCCTCCCGGGACAATTTACAATGAAATTGGTGCCGGTCCGCTCTACGACCCCGCAAGAGTTGACGGCTCCGGAGTCACCACGCTGGTCTATCTGCTCCCATTCATGGAACAGACCAATTTGAATTCGTATATCTCGGCGGACCGCTCCCTGAAACAGACCGGTGCAGCATGGTGGGGCACAATCAGCGGCAGTGGCAGTGGCACAATTCTTGACTTTGAAGCAGCGCAGTTCGATGTGCCACTGTTCCAATGTCCATCATCCGGATCGCAATCGATGACAGGAATCTCGGTGGACATGGCGGCGGACCTCGCAACTTTCCTAATCACCAATGCTGACGCCGCGATGGACGCAGGATATGCTTCTTACCTGGCACTGGGCACAACAGACTACGTCAGCAACAGCGGCCATTCCAGCAACGACCTCAGCAGTGATAAATTTGAATTCCGCGGCCCGTTTGGCGAACGCACGCGCGAGACGTTCGCAACAATTTCGGACGGGGCGAGCAACACCGTTTGCTTTTCCGAAGTACGCCCTTTCACCTACGCCGCCGGAATCACCGGCCCTAATGACCGTATCGGGTTTTCTTGGTTTGGTGCCAGCAACTTCCCGTCCGGCTATGGCATCAATCGCCGGTACACCGAGGCAGACGGGGAGGGCGTTGAGTTTATTGGTAAACCCTATCCTTCTTTCTCATCCAATCATCCCGGTGGTGTCAACATGGCGCGGTGCGATGGCTCAATGCAATTTGTTGATGAAAATATCACGGCTGAAGTGAGAGACGCCTTCTGCGGAATTGCGGACGGGCAAGTCATCGACAGCAGTGAATTTTAGCTTGGTCCTTACCCGTTTTCGTTCCTCCCCTCCTTCCCCCCTAGGCCCCATGCGATTCATTTCTCTCTTGATGCAGACCTGCGTTTGGGCGTCAGCGCTGCTGGTGGTTTGCGGTATGTCTGGCTGTAATTCAGGGTCCAGCCCATCCTCCGGACCAGCGACACCACCTGAGTCGTTCGCCCCACCGCCGACCAAGAAACGGCCGGGAAAAAAAAGTGAAACCTCGGCCGCAGTGCCACAGGCATGTAGCATCGCCTCCACCACGGTTGCTGCGGCTGCCACTTCCGCCCAAACACCCCAGATCCGGATTTTTGATTTTCCCCAAGTGGCTTCGAAGTGAAAAAACCGTTTTTCGGCGGTTGCTTTCGGGACTTCGCAGCACCTAGGCGATTGACAGTTGATAGCTTACCGTTGGCGATGCTGCCAGCTTCGCTCCGACGCTCTCAGCGTCGCCAACGGATGGGAAATTCCTAACTGCCAGTCGCCTTAGAGTGCCAGATTTCTCCCTCACAGTTGACCGGCTCAAAACGGTCGCCAGTGGTCAATCGAAGGCATCAGTGTTTCATGGCCACGACTATCCTTTAGCGCAACGACGATATCTGCCGACAGCGACACACGCGGTTGATCAGTCATATTGGGAGCCGTCGAATGGAGCGTTTTTGACGGGAATATCAGGATCTCGTTTTCCGCCGTTTCAATGTACTTGCGGTTCATCGTGCGGTCGCCGGGCAGTTTCAGAATTCCCAGACTTTCTTTGGTGGTCGTGAACAATTCAGGGGCCAGTTCGTTAGGGTGACTGGCAACGCTGAAATAAATTCCTCCACCATCATCGGGTTTTTGCAGGTAATAGGCAAAACTGATGTGCGATTGCACGTGAGCGTGTTCGAAGATACGTTGGCCTTGCCGACTGACCGTCGCCCACGCACGCTGGAAGTACAATTGAAGTTGTTGGTCATCCAGCCCCAGATCCCCCAGATAGGCGCGAACCGAACGCGCGATCAATTCAAATAGCGGCGCGAATTCCGGTTCGGAAAACAGAAATTCGTGGCCCGCAGTGTCACCCAGCCAGGCCGACTCCTGCTCCGTTGCGACCGGTGACCGGGACTCTTTGTCCAAAATAATTTTGGCCAGCGATTTCCGCAAGGCGGGATCAACTCCCAATGTTTCACGATAGACGCTCAGAGGAAACAGATCGATAAATTTGCTCATGCCCCATTGTCTCCCAAACCGATCGACTTGGCCAGCGCCCAGGTTTGCCTACAAGCTGTTTTGATTATACAGGACTTTGTTGCGTTTCGTTTGTGATACCAAGGTTACAACGGTCGTCAGTTCAAACCTTTTGGTCACATTCTTGGTTCCCCCCTCAGTGGCCTCTGTGGTTAAATTTTTGACAGTTTGTCGCTTTCAACGCACACGAAAATTATCACAGAAAGCACAGAGGCAAATCCAAGTCTTTTGCAGTTTGATAACAAGTCGGTGTTGAGAGCAGGATAGACCAACGCTTGTACTGTCGCGGCTCCGCCGCTGGAGCTGGACGGGGGAAACACGACACAGCTCATTTTTCAAGACGCTCCCGGAGCTTCTTTCACAGGATCAAGCACATTGCTTTTTCCGGGCTATTCGTCACTCACATCAAACAGCGCATCGACATAGCTTCCCACGTCAAATTTTGCGAAATCTTCAGGCGTCTCGCCAAGCCCGACGAACTTAACCGGCAAACCAAACTCTTCGCGAATGGGAATCGCCACTCCACCTTTGGCCGATCCATCCAGTTTCGCCAGAACAATTCCGGTACAACCGGCGGTATCAGAGAATCCGCGCGCCTGCGAAATCGCATTTTGTCCCGCTGTCGAATCAAGCACCAGCAGGACTTCATGAGGGGCATCGGCCGATACCTTTTCCATGACGCGACGAATACGGCCAAGTTCTTCCATGAGGTTCGCCTGCGTCTGCAGCCGCCCGGCGGTATCCACAATACAAACATCGGCACCTGTCTTGACCGCAGTATCGACCGCCTTGTAAGCGACACTTGCGGGATCGCTTCCCTGTCGTCCGGTAACGATTTCCGCTCCCATGCGTTGCGCCCAAACGGTCAACTGTTCCACTGCCGCAGCGCGGAAGGTATCGCCGGCCCCCAAGACGACTGATTTGCCCTGTTTTTTAAACATGTTGACCAATTTGGCAATCGACGTTGTCTTTCCTGCGCCGTTAACCCCGACCACCATGATCACGGTTGGCCCCGCTGACGCCATCAGAATCTCGGCCGATTCCTGCTGCATAATGCCGGAGATCGTTTCTTTGGCGGTGTCAATCAATTCGGTCATTTTCACGACCCGTGCCCGGTACTTTTTCGCAATTGAATCGCGAATCTTTCCGGCCGGGCCGTTCCCCATGTCAGTCTTGATCAGATGAGCAAACAGTTCATCCAGAAACGCATCATCAACCAACCTCCCGTCTTCTTTGACTAGGTCGCGGATGTCTGTATTGAGGACACGCACCGTTTTCTTAAGCGCCTGTTTGATGCCCCCGAACAAGCCTTTCTTTTTAAGCCCGGAGTCGTCTGATGGTGTGTCAGCAGCACCGGATACCGACCCCGTATTGGGAGAGCCAGCCTGATGAGGGGCTGATTTGGCTTTGTCAGATTTGGCGAATGGATTCCAGCGTGCCATGGGTTCTTGTCGTCAGCGAGTAAGAGTTTCAGTTACGGAAAATAGACGAATAAAACGACAGTTGCGGTGGTGAATTTAACTGGTGCCAGTTGGCTTGCGTTTAATCAATCTGTCCAAGACGCCGTTGACGAACTGGGATGACTGATCGGTCCCGTAACGTCGCGCCAGTTCGATGGCTTCATTGATTGCCACCCGGTCCGGCGTTTCGCCAAACAGAATTTCATAGGCTCCCAAACGCAAGACATTGCGATCCGTGGCCGCCATCCGGCCCAGCCGCCAGTTGGCTGCGATGGAAGCGAGCTGTTCATCGATTTGGCCGCGGTGTTGCGTCACCCCCTCGATCAGGCTGTTGGCGAACGCGATCAATTTGGGATCCTCGTTCAAGCGCGCGTTGATAAACCGGGTTTTGATTTCGGCTGGCTGCGTCGGGTTAAGGTCGTCCTGGTAGAGGACTTGCAATACGATCGCTCGAGCTCGACGACGACGTGACATAAAGGTGTTTTACGGGGAGAGAAACGGGAAAGTCTGACCAGTTTAGAGGATCACGGGTCAAACGAGAATTGGGGAGAGCGCGATGCAATCAGTCGATTTTACCAATTTCCTCGAACAACTGGAGCATCTGAACGACGGCCTCAGTGGATTCGATGCCTTTGTTGCCGACGCTGCCGCCGGAACGATCTAGGGCCTGTTGCAGTGTATTGCATGTCAGCACGCCAAAACCGATCGGCAAATCATGCTCCAGGCTGATCTGGCCGATGCTGCTGCTGATCACGCTGTTGATGTGATGATCGTGCGTCGTTTCGCCCTTGATGACACATCCGAGGCAAACCATTGCGTCAAACTTCCCGGATTTCACCAACCGCAACGCCGCGTGAGGAAGTTCCCACGATCCCGCAACCCAGAACACGGAAATGTTCTCCTCGGGGACGCGATTGCGCAGCAGTGTCTCCACGGCACCATCTTTCATGTTACCGGTGATATTGTCGTAATACTGCGACACGACAATCGCGAAGGATTTGTTTTCGACCGATGCTGATTCGCCGGAGTAATTCTTTAACACAGCTTGAGCCCGTCAAGGATTTCAAGTTCCAAATAAAAAATGCTCCGGTGCAGAAAACACCGAAGCGTCACCATTTTCATTTTATGCCGCCACGAACTCAATCCGAATCCGGACGAATCTGCATAAGAAATTCAGCGTTGGTTTTGGTTTTCTTCAGACGTGTCGTCAGCTTGTCCATCGCGTCGGACTGGCTCATGCTGACCAGCATTCTCCGCACCTGACAGATTCTGTCGTATTCGTCTTCGTCGAACAATTTCTCTTCGCGGCGGGTTCCCGATGCAGCGATGTCAATCGCCGGCCAGATTCGTCGTTCGACCAGAGAACGGTCCAAGACAATTTCGAGGTTGCCGGTGCCTTTAAATTCTTCAAAGATGACATCATCCATACGGCTGCCCGTGTCGATCAGCGCGGTTGCCATGATGGTCAACGAGCCCCCCTCCTCGATTTTCCGTGCCGAACCGAAAAAGGACTTGGGTTTCTGCATCGCGTTGGCGTCCAAGCCACCGGAGAGTGTTTTGCCGGACTGTGGACACTCGGAGTTCCACGCACGCCCGAGACGTGTGACAGAATCCAGAAAGATGACCACGTCTGTGCCGCACTCAACCATGCGTTTGGCTTTTTCCAGAACCATTTCGGTGACCTGAATATGCCGCGAGGCCGGTTCGTCAAATGTGGAACTGATCACTTCGCAGCGATCGCCCTTGACCTCGCGCTCCATGTCGGTGACTTCTTCGGGCCGTTCATCAATCAGCAGCATAATGACGTAGGCATTGGGATAGTTTTTTAGCGTCGCCCGCGCCATGCGTTGCATCAGGACGGTTTTACCGGTCCTTGGCGGCGCGACGATCAACCCGCGCTGACCAAACCCGATCGGCGTCATCATGTCGATCACCCGTGTGGACAGATCTTTGGGGTCATGCTCCATCACGATACGTTCGTTGGGATGGAGCGGGGTTAGATCGTCAAAATCGATGCGTCGGGAATTATTCTCCGGCGAGGTTTCGTTGATCGTCTCGACCCTCAGCAGCGCGAAATAACGCTCGTTTTCCTTGGGAGGCCGAATTTGGCCACGCACCACGGCTCCGTTTCGCAAATTGAACTTGCGAATTTGACTGGGCGAGACATAAATGTCGTCGGGGCAGCTCAGATAGTGATAGTCCGGACTGCGCAGGAACCCAAAACCATCAGGCAGAATCTGTAGCGTGCCTTCGCCAAACATGATGCCCTGAGTTTTGATTTTACCCTTGAGGATTTCGGCAATCAGTTCGTGTTTGTCGAGTTCGCCCGGCTCGAGCCCCTCTTTTTTGCCGTATTCCTGCAATTCCTCCAGGGACATTTTCTGTAGCGTCGTGACATTGATTTGCTCGCCGGCGTCCTGATCGACAAGGACATTCGAGTTGGGGGTTTTGTCTTCGCGCGAAATTTCTTCGGCAAGCGAAAGCGGTTCGCCCCCAACTTCAATTTCTTTCAGTCGTTTGCTGACATCCGGATCAAGTTCAACTTTTTGAGATTGGCGTCGACCATTGGGTCGATAGCTTCCTCCGCGCCCCCGGGAATCTTTCTGGTAGGCCATAATTTTTCTCCATTTCACCGGGCAGTAATAAGGTGGGTAAAGCCGGAATTTTTAAATTTGGGATTTCCATCGCCGTCAAGCTGGAAGTTTCCATTGTCTCCAAAGCTGTCTGATTTGCTGTTTCAATTCGTCTATGCAACCCGAGTTATTCAGCAGGTCCGTCGACCTCTTCCTCTTTTGTTGTAAAGGAATCTGATAACTTTCCCGTCGTTCCAATTCCGTTGCAGACCAACCGCGTCCCTGTGCGCGTTGCAATCGCGTTTTTAGATCGGCATCAATAAAGACAATACGATCACAAAAACGATCCCAATTCGCTTTGAACATTACAGGTGCATCAAGAACAACCGCCGGAACCATCCCTTCAACCCTGAATCGCTCCAGTCGCCGATGGACTATTTTTCCAATTTCCGGATGTGTCAGTTGTTCAAGATACCTGAGGGCATCGGTTGGTAAGTCGGTGTCGGGAGGGAAAACAATTTTCGCCAACTCGCGGCGATTGATTTCCCCTTCAACCACAACTCGCCCTCCCCATTTTTGAGCGATCTGTTCGACAGTCGATGGCATGGCCAAGACTTCGTGACCGACCTTGTCCGCGTCGATTACGACGCCACCAAGTTCTTCGAAGCAGGCTGCCACCAAACTTTTTCCACAGGCGATTCCGCCAGCCAACCCGATCACCAACATGATCTGCAGTTTTGCTGATTCGGCAAACGTCCCAAGGTTTGTCGGCTTATTTTATCTGACTCACAGGAGCCCGATTTCATCAGAAACTTTCTTGAGGGGGAGGAGCAACATTTTTGGTAGGACAAGGTAAGATTTGAATTGATTTTGCAAATCAGCAGCACCATCGTCTCAAGACCCAGAATAGCGATCTTCCCGAAAAAATACTACACAAACTCGGTAGAATCTGCCAAAACACCAATTATCGCCCCGGTTTACCGGCCGGCGCGGGGCTGGAGAAGTTCTGGCGGGCCAATTTCAGGACCTTCAACGTTGAGAATTGCGGAATTACCGGCCCCCAAACAGGATTCAGGCAGCAATCTGACCGGGCACCAGCCCCTCCGGAGGCCTGCGCAAACGCCCCACCGCCAACCCGACAATGATCCAGAAAGCAATGCTCGATGTTCCCAGTGGTCCACTGAAAGAGCTGTTCAACAGCCCCCAGAGTGCCAGCCAGATAAAGATCACCGCCACCGATCGCGCCGCACGGCCCCGGGAGTCCTTCAGAAACAGTTTCGACATCACCAGCCGAAACGGAATGGCCAGCCCACTGAAGAATAACACCAGCCCGATCATCCCGGTCGTTGCCAGAACCTGAAACAGCTGATTGTGTGCCGTGTAGTTGCGAGGCACGAACCACACATCCAGTTCCCCCGTTGTCGAGGTCACAAAATATCCGAGCCCCATGATTGGCGATTTCAAATACTCTTGCCAGATCGCTTCCCAGAGTTCGGTTCGGCCGGAAAATGTCGTTAGCGTGTTGTCGTCCCCCGAACGCATCGCATACTGTTCGGTGGATCCCACCAGTTTGGAAAACACTTCCAGGCCGGGGTCAGCCAACATCACAGCCGGAACAATCAGGCTGCACAAAAACCCCAGCTTTACGAGCCCCTGTCGATTTCCGTTCATCAAAAAAATCAACAGGAACACCGGCGGGGTAATGATCATCGTCAACCGGTTCTGCGCAATCATGAACAACATGCCAAAGACAATCATCCCCGGATAAAACAACGTGCGCGTCAGTAACGTCGGGAACCCCATCATGGAGGTTGCCAGCACCACGATTCCGATCGATGCCGTTTCCGCCGCATCGGTAGAATGAAAGAATGAATTGTGCTCGCGCGAAACCGCGTCGGCCCCCATCGCGACGTAACACAAAACCATCACCGTTGCCCGGATGACCAACAGCAGCGAGAGATGGAACAGCAGCATCCGCACTCCGTGATCGGATTCGACCACCCGCGCAATCGTCGCTCCCAGCATCATCAACACCGCCAGCGACATCAATTGTCCGGCGGAGACTGCCGGAAGTGCGGACCAGGTGATCGTTGCAACGGACCAGCAAAAAAATGCAATGAATCCCGCCATATAGAACACAACCACGCGAATTTTCATCTGATGAACCATCATCAGATTTACCGCCACCAAAAACACCAGCCCGCCAACACGCGAAACGACCTTCCCCAATCCAAGCAGATCAAGCCCGCCGACGGTTAACGGTTCGTCACGATCAGGCAGTGAAAAAACAAATGCCAACGCTGCCCAAGCCGCAATCATCGCCGCAACGATAAAGAACTGTTCGGAATTTCTCCGTTGCGTCCGGGCACGGCTGTCGTCGTCCAGAAATCCTGCTGCGGTTGTGCCGGAATTGACAGACTGTAAAAAACCCGTTGCCATAGAACGTGTCAAAAAAGGATGTTGGTGAGAGATGCGCGGGTGCAGCGTGTGCCGGAGAGCCTAATTTTCTTCGTAACGATTCATGACCACACCCATCAACCGGGCTCCGCTGCGTTCCAGCGATTGTCTGACGCGTTTGGCTTTTCCTGCTTTGACGTGGCCGGGCTGCATTACCAGAATGACGCCGTCTGTGGCATTCAACAGTGCTCCGCTGCCCGAGGGTTGATCAACAGCAGGCAAATCGACAACGACCGTTCGATAACGATTTTTCAGTGTCTCCAAGATCGCAGGAAAACGAGAGACTAGGAACGGCGAAAACGACTCGCGCGGCTTCAGACCACATCCCAAATAGTCAAGATTCCTCATTAACGTCGGCACAATCACGTCAGGCAACTCTACTCCGTCAGCAACCGCTTGCTCCAGTCCGGTCTCCGGTCTCACACCGAGTGCACGTTCGGCAGAGGTGGGGCGTTCGTTGGCGTTAATCAACAACGCGGGCAGTTCACTGGTAATCGAAAACGCAATCGCCAAATTCGTTGCGACCGTAGATGCTCCCTGACCACAGGTCATGCCCGCACACGCAATCACCGAGGAACTCTGGACACGGTCAAGCTTGCGACCGATCTGCTGGACCAGTTCACCGTATCGAGGCCACAGACGTTTTCCGTTTTTCGACAGCGTCGTGGCAGCAGCTTCTTCTTCGGTCATCGGAGTTTCTGTATTTTGAATCATGGCGTTGGCGACGTTATCTGTTGTGCGGGGAGAACGGTGTAGGGAGAACCGGAAAAGCAAATTGCTGATTGATATTGGGGGATCACTGCACCAGCAGCGGTCGTCGTCCCGAACTGGGAATACTCCCCAACACTTCCAGCCCCAATGTCGTTTCGACATCTTGCTGCGTGTTCAACGAGGAGTCAACTTGGTCAGCAAATATCGCGACGCAGACCGCGCCAACGACGGAAAACAGCAGGCTGGCAGCCAGAATCAGACCATAACGCGGGCTGACATGTTTTACCTGCATCGTAGGTGGCTGAACCACTTTGACGTTGCTGAAATTGTCATGGTCTAGGGCCAGATTAATTCGGGCCTCTTCCTGTTTTTCCGAATAGGTTCCAAAATTCGCCTCAGCGACTCTCAGCTGACGCCCCATGGCGGCCAGCTTCGTTTCAACCTGATTCAATCCCTGCATACGGGATTGAGCATCGCTCAGGGCAGTTTCATACGACAGCACTTCGGCCGCAGCGGAGGCCGCATTGACCTTGGCCTCCATCAATCGCATTTCCAGTGTCTGAAAATTCTTGTTCAACCCGCGTTTGGTTTGCGTTCGGGCAGAACTTTGGGTTTTCATGATCGTTTTTGCCTCGACCAACTGCTTGCGGACGGCCACCACCGAGGGATGATCGCCCTTGTATTTGGCGGTCAGGTTACGCTCTTCCAGTTCGAGATTGTACAACCGGTCACGCATTAGGTCGCTGGCCTGATTGGCCATGCCTCCGGTCGATTCCAAAGTCACCTGCCGCGGTTCTGTGGAAACCAGTTGCAACAGTTCACTCACCTGGGAACGATACGCATCTCTTCTGGAACGCGCTTTAATCAGTTCGTTTTCGACCATCGCAATCTTCTGACGCAGGGCTGCCTGATGCCCTTCGATGGACATGACGCCAATCTGGTTCTTGAAGTCCTCCACCTGCTTGCTCAACTTGTCTACCGTTTCTTTTTCGCGCGTCAGTTGCTCCACAAAAAAGTCATAGGAACCATCGGTCTGACGGGCTTTAACATGTTGTTGAATGTAGGTTTCGATCAACACTTCCACAATCTTCCTAGAGAGTTCAGCGGATTCTGTATGGCAGGCGATCGTGATCGTGGCGGCTTTACGAGGCGTTTTAACGTTCAGTGATTCCGAGAGTTTTTTGACAGCTCTATCGCGCCGTTTCCGCGCCTCGTATTGCGCGTCGCCATCGGGAGGTGAGACAAACGGAATCTTGGGGATCTCGATACCTTCAAAAATCGAACTGGATTTCAGGATTTCTTCTTCGAGATTGTCCTGCTCCAGCACCAGTTCCAACACCCCACGACTTTGCAGCACGTCAATGATCGAATTGATCTCGGAGTCACGCGATTCCTGCACCATGATGGTTTTGCCTGTGGTTGCGGTGGGGTCCAGCGTTACGCCGCCACGCCCCAGTCGCACGAACAACTTCCCAACCGATTCATATTTTTTGGGAATCAGGATCAGCGCCACGGCAACCAACGTCATCAGCAACAACGCGAACAGCACTGCCTTGGCTTTCTGTCGCCACAGGGATTGCATCACGCTGGCGAAGGTGATGTTTTGAAGAAAAGCGTCGTTCATGAATATTTGCAGTCAAAAAATTCTGCGGGATGAATAAACTGTGGAATCGATCTCCAGTTTACTCTGACGCCTACTGTTAGCCAGAGCCAAAGTCACCGTGGGATGACGGTTTTCCTGTCGCTTTTCTCCGCTTGTGGGTGACAACGTGATCGCGTTCTCCCTCCTGCCTTACGTGTTTGTTGCCATGTCCCCATCAAGCCCACCAAAACCGGAACAATCCGCGGAAATGGCCCGAGGTACGTCATATGTCATTACTTGACCGTATTCTGAAAAAACGCGAGTCGCTATGTGCGTTAACGGAACAGGCGATGATCTCGGGGATTAATTTTCTGTTCACGTTAATGCTGTTAAGCTTCGCACCGTTGGAGACACTGGGGGTGTTTCAGATGGGGCGGTTCCTGATGCTGTTGCTGGCGGGAATGCAGAACAGCCTGATATCGTTCCCCTATACGATTGAATTTCGACAGGTAACCCAGGATCACGCCACCCTGTCGCATCGTTATGCCCGCAACCAACTGCTGCTGGCAACGGGGTTCTGCTTGCTGTCCATGGCACTCATTGCGGCCAGCCTGGTCTACCGCTGGGACGGGTCGGTCTTCCAGATGTTGCTGGCACTACTGTTGGCAGCCCCCATGTTTTTGATTCGTGAGTTTGCCCGACGCCACGAATTTGCCCACCTGAGAACCGCATCTGCGATGTGGCTGTCCATCCTTGCAGCGGTTCTCCAAGTTGGAGGGTTGCTGACGCTGCACCAGTTCGGCAGCATTGACGCCGCTTCAGTCATGATCGTGCTGGCGGTTGCTTACGCATTGACCAATGCAACTTGGTTACTGTGGCGGAGAAACGAGTTTCGGATTCCGCCTGAAACCGGGGCATCGCAGACAGATACTCACGCCCCACTGTCGCAACCACAAACATTATCGCAAACACTGTCGCAAAACTGGAAGATTGGACGCTGGATTTTTTCATCGCAGTCACTCTCGGATTTGCTGCTGACATCTATCCAGTGGTTGATCACGCTGGCGGTAGACAAATCGGCCGGTGGCGCGTTCGCGGCCTGTTTTCAGGTTGCTTCGCTGTTGAACCCGTTGGTCATGGGGCTGACCAATATGCTGCCGCCACGATTCGCCAAAATTGCCGCCGAGGAAAATCGACAACAGCTGTATCAGGCTGCGTCGTTGGCGGCAAAATCAATGCTGTTGGTCCTCGCCTTCACCAGCGTCTTTTTATGTGGATTTAGTCCATGGTTGTTGAGCATGCTCGCTCAACAGCCGATCGCCAATGCTACGGCAATCATGCTGTTGTTGGTATTGATGATGGATATACAGGCACTGGGAATCCCTCCCTTTCATGGCCTCAACGCCATGTCACTGCCTCGCAAAACGGTATTGGCACAGGTGATTGGGCTGGTTGCCGGCATCGCCGTGTTCTTGATGCTGGGGATTCAGTGGGGTGCGGTGGGAGCGGCAGTAGCGCTTCTGGTTGGACGGATTCTGGTAACAGGTTTTACGTTCTGGGAGTTTCGACGCACCGCAATGACACCCGGCTAAAAAACGGGCGTCGGCGAGTTCCCCAAAACTATCGACAGGCAACCGATTTCGGGAAAACAGTGCCCTTCCGGGAGAATTTCAATTTTCAACCGTTTTGAACAGCCAGACCCGACGGAAGTTTGTTACCGTGTTTTCCTTTACTCAGGTGTTTCCGGCTTGTTATTCCAAAGCTTCCAAGCAGACTTGGAACGATAGTCCCTCCTTTGACACCTGTAATTCAGGTTCCGGCTCGTGAAGATTCTGGTTGTCCATAACTATTACCAATGTCGCGGCGGTGAAGACCAATGCTTTGAAGATGAAGTTGCGCAACTTGAGTCCCATGGACACGAGGTCATCCAATACATCCAGCACAATGACTCGATTCAGAACCGTAATCATTTCTCAGTTGCCCTCACAACACTGTGGAGCCGAAAAAGCTATCGAGCAGTCCGGGAGTTGATCCGGCAGCATCGCCCTGATGTCATGCACTGCACCAACACATTCCCGCTAATCTCTCCATCGGTGTACTACGCCGCAGCCAAAGAGTCGGTTCCGGTGGTGCAGGCGCTACACAACTTCCGGATGATTTGTCCGGGGACCTATCTGCTGCGCGATGGAAAGGTCTGCGAGCAATGTGTCGGCAAGGCGTTTGCGTGGCCGGCGATTCAGCATCGCTGTTATCGCGCCAGTACTGCCGGCAGCATCACCGTCGCATCCCTGCTCAGCCTGCACCGACTGATGCGGTCGTGGCGAAACAAAGTGCACGCGTTTTACACATTGACGGAGTTCTCAAAACGAAAACTCTCCGGGCTGGGCGTGGAACCGGAGCGCATCGTCGTAAAGCACAACTGCGTCAATCCCACACCGCCGCCGCCCAACTTCCCTCAGGACGATTACGTTATTTTTGCCGGGCGTCTGTCACCTGAAAAAGGCATCAACGTGATGCTGGACGCGTGGAACGATCACAACCCTCCCTGCAAGCTGATGATCGTCGGTGACGGTCCGTTGGCCGACATGGTGGCAGAAGCCGAAAAACGCAACCCGATGATTGACTGGGTGGGGCAAAAGTCACTCCAGGAGGTCCTGCACTTAATGGGTAGCGCACGGTGCCTGGTGATGCCGTCGGTGTACTACGAGACCTTCGGTCGGACGATTATCGAGGCTTACTCCGTCGGCACGCCGGTTGTGGTATCCCGGTTTGGTGCCATGCAGGAACTGGTACGCGATGGTGAAACAGGGAAACTGTTCGAACGCGGGAATTCCGCAGATCTGATTCAAAAAGTGGCTGAGGTTATCTCGGATCCCGCACGACATCAGCAACTTAAACGTAATGCCCGGATCGAATTCGAAGACAATTTCACGGTCGATCACAATTTTCAAAAACTAATGGATATCTATGCGCTGGCGATCCACAATGCACAAACGGGCGATTTCGGCAAAGGATCAGGCCAGCCAATCACGCCCGAACCGGCAGACCTGGTGGAATTAAACGGATCGCCTCCCGCAAAAGATCAGCCCGATCGACACGCAGGCGAACCGTCACAGACCGCATCCGAACCCCCTCAGGAGGAAATTGCCGGCTCGAATTCTGTGTTATAGCCGTCATTTTCCTGACAGCCATTCAACCACCGGTCGTCCCAATTTTTTTGAGACACGCGTTCGATAAAAGAGGGTACAGAAGCAAGCCGTCTCCCCCCCGTTGCGAATTGCGTTGCAGGCCGATGAACCACTCCCCCCCTGACTTCCAACCACACCTGCCGATCATTTCCGGTTTTCACAACAGTCAATCTCAAATTGGCCATCAGAAAGAACACGCCGGTGCAGCAAACCATGTGTTTGAAAAACCCGACGCCACCTGCCTGGACGATCAGGCCGTGCGAGAGATCCAAGCCCGCCTGATCCCTGATTTCAGCCGCGACGAGATCGTGTTCAAGACGCCGTTTACTCCTGGCGATGTCGCCGAGGTTGAAGTGATTGGAGCGACCGCAGGATTTCTGAACACATGGATCGACTTCAACGGGCAGGGCAGTTTCACCAATGCGGTACAGCTGACCATTGACTGGCGCTTGCACAAGGGGACCAACAGCTTGTTGGTCGATGTTCCTGAATCGATTGGCCAGACTGTTCGTTGTCGTTTTTGTTTCTCCTCGACACCCATCGGTGGCGCATCGGCTCCCGAGGGAATCTGGGACAACGTGGAGGTCCTTGATCGCGATCTAGGGGCGATCATTGACGTGATCAGCGCCACCGATGCGCAGCGGTACGGCACCGTTTACAACCTGCCGGTCTATCTACAGGACCAACACGGCGCGGCGGTCTGCGACAGCAGCGGATACGCGCTGTCAACACGTACAGATACCAGCGGCAGGTACGCATTTTACGGTTTACCGGATGCCGAATACCGGATTGCAGTTGGAACGCAGTTGCGGCTCGATGGTCAGCACGCCCCACCCAGGCCCGACCTGCGCCCGGCAGCGGTCCCCCCAACAGAAAATGCCAAAGGAGAACGTGCCAGAGGAGGAAATGCAAAAGGGACGCGCACCGATGGCCCGCAACCGACAACCGGCCGACAACGATCACCCGGGCGGCGCAGCCCTGTTTAACAACGTTGGCGAAACGTCACAAACGCCACCGCTGAATCGCCGCTCCAGCCAAGCACTCTGCGTGGTGATGACCACAGCGCAGTCCGAACCGCCTTGCCGGGCTTGCCGAGCTTGCCTCCCAGTATTCAGTACTTGGTACCCGGCACCAAACCTGCTACCAGATTCTCAATCGCCTTCGTTTCCGCAGCTTCAGAAAACCTTTCTCGCAGTTCGAAACCGCGCTGGATCAACAGTTCTAGGAACGCACTGTCCCGTTCCGACTTGAGCAGCAAATCGGCCAATTCCTGACGGTTAGCATCGCAATAGAATCCCGGGTAGTCGCCTCCCAACAGTCCGCAGGTGGCGGTGATCTTGTGCGCAATAATCGGAACGCCGTTAATGATCGATTCCGAAAGCACCGCCGGCCCTCCCTCGAAATGAGAACTGAGGACCATCAGGTCACACTTGTTCAGCTGCTGCAACGATTGCCCATGGCTGACCGGTCCGATCCAGTCGTAGCGTCTGTTCTCCCGCATCTCCAAAGACGCTTGCTGGGCAATCTCCTCTTCCAGGGCCGCTCCCCAGTGAATGATATGAATACGTGAATCCTCCGGAAGCAACCGGGCTGCCTCCGCCGCAGCCAGCGGATCTTTGATTGCCCGCAAATGCCCAACGACCGCAATTTTGAAGGTGTCGGGAACACTGAAAACACCCGCCAATGCATCGTCCCCAACGTTGTCACCATCCCGGCCACCACTCTCAAAGGCCACCGCAGCCGATTGAGGGATCACGGTAGTTTTGCTGCCCAAACACGAATCGATCTCCCGCAACCTCTCCAGCGACGCGGGTTCCAATAACACAATAAATGTCGCAATTTCAAGCGATTCAATGGCATCTCGGTAGCCGGGGCGGTCTCGGTTTGTGCTGGCCAGATCCACATTCAAATCTGTGCCTGTCATGATGACGCCGATCGGCATATCGGGAAATTGCGCCGCCGCCTGCCGGATCAAGGTGGTGCTGTGGGTCGCATGGAGTGCGATCAGCACTTCAGGACGCACGTGGGCTAAATCGTCAGGCTCCGGCTGACTGGCGATAGTGACTTCATGGCCAAGCCCCTCCAGCAACCGCGCCCACCGAAAGGCCGTCACATGGTTTCCCTGCGTCGGGTTGGGTTGCTTTGGTGGGGCGATCAGAATTCGCATTGGATACTACCTCCGGAACAAACCGCCAGGCCCGGGGAAATTGTTACCCGTCACCGACCGGCACGTCACCAAACGGGTTCGGATTGTAACCCGGCATGAAACGACACATCACAATCCCGAGGAAATACAAAACCGTCAGCGGAATTGCCAACAGCAACATACTGATCGGATCGGCCGGTGTCAGCAACATCGACAACACAAAAATACACATCACCGCGATCCGCCACTTCGACAGATAGGCATCGATGCTGAACAGATTTATTCGGTTCAGAAACAACATCACCAGCGGCAGCTGAAACGCCACGCCAAAACCCAACGGCAGAAACAATACAAAACTCAACCAGTCATTGATCCGCATCTCGGGGGCAATCCCCAGTTGTTCGTTGAAGCTGAACAGAAAACTCAGCACCGGCGCGAAGACAAAAAAGTATGCCATCGCGATGCCTGCAAGGAACAAAATCGTACTGATCGGAGCAAAGTAGTGGACGTATTTTTTTTCATTCGGATACAACCCAGCTGCCACAAAGTTCCAGATGCAGTAGAAAATCCACGGAAACGAGATGCACAGTCCCGTCACCACACCGGCCTTCAACCAGATAAAGAACCCGTCGGTCGCCGCCAACGATTGAGGCTCAAACGTATTGGGCTCCCAGATCTCGATTGGCACCAGATTCATTTTAAGGTCCGGCATCTGGTCGGGGAACATCGACACAATCAACGCCCGGTTCATCCGCCGGTTGAGGTTCGCGCGATCGGTGCCGCCAGCATCAGCCATATCGGCCCCATCGGCCCCATCGGCCCCATCACCAACTTCGATCGCATCCAGCGCCTGTTTCATCCGGGCCAGCGGTTTCTCCGGCGGCGTTTGAAACAGCGTTGTCCAATCTGCGGCCGGGGCGCTCAGCAGGTCAGCGAATGCCACATCAGCGCTCAATCCGTCCAACCGCGTAGCGGAGTTGAAAATCTCCAACAGCATTAATTGATCGGCAACACCGGCCTGTTGCTTCTGTCCGATCAATTTGATTTGCTGCCGCTGGTCCGCAGTCAGCAATCGGAAAAGTGCGGATTGTCGCGGCAGCGTCGCGCCGTCAGTAGAGAGTGACTTACAAATTGGCACGACGGCATCCACTGGCAGATGACCAGGCTTGAACCCGTATGGGTCAAGCTTAATCGTGGAACCCAACCCCGGAACAACCTCGCGCAATGCGGTCAGCAGTTGTGCGGGGTCCATGTGGACCTGACGAGGAATAAAACCGTCGTCTTTCATCCACGGTTGGAGCTCCGCCGGAACATACCCCTGACGCTCAACCATCTTTTTGGTGGCTCGATTTATTCGGTACTCGCCGATCGCCTTGACCAGTGGCCGATTCAACCATTCGACCACTTGATTGGCAAACGTGAACCCGATGGCACACCCAATCGCCAGCCCGATGGCTGCTTTGAACAGGGCTTTCCGGAGGTCCTCCAGATGTTCGCCAAACGACATCCGGGTATCTTCAAACAGGTCTTTGTTGGAATCAGCGATGTTCATCAAAAGCGCGTCAAGGAAAAAAACTGTTTCGTGCGACAAAAACCGTAGGCAAACTGGCATTCGCGCAGGACGTCACCTGACTGATACTAACACGCCCCGGTTAAACCAACAATGATCCAAAACCGGCCGACCGCCCCCCAGCGCTAACTCAACCGACCCTACAACCATGCTCAATCCGCTTTATCCGTTTCGATTTGAACCGCTGTACCGCCGCTATCTCTGGGGAGGTCGGCGATTGGCAACTGTCCTGAACAAACCCATCGGTGACCAGACAGCCGCCGAGAGTTGGGAAATTGTCGATCACGGCGACACGCAAAGCGTCGTCAAGTTTGGTCCGCTGGCAGGAAAGACGCTCAGGCAATTGATCGAAACCGCAGGCGCGTCACTGTTGGGTGCCGCAGTAATGGCCAAGGTCTCCGCAGCAACGGTGCCCGATTACCTTCAGAACCGTTTTCCACTCCTGTTGAAATTCCTGGACGCCAACCGGCATCTCTCGATTCAGGTCCACCCCGACGACCGATTTGGATCAACCCTGACCCCACCGGATTTGGGCAAAACCGAGGCGTGGTATGTGATGGCGGCGGAGCCCGGGGCGAAAATTTACGCCGGACTAAGAAAGGGCGTCGATCAAGAGAGTTTTTCCGCCGCCGTCGCTGATGGGGCAACCGAATCGGTGATGCACAGTTTTGAACCATCGGTCGGAGACTGCGTGTTTATTCCGGCCGGCACGATGCACGCGATCGGCAAAGGGCTGTTGATCGCTGAAATCCAACAGGCCAGCGATACGACGTTTCGGGTTTGCGACTGGGGCAGGGTAGGGGACGATGGAAAATCACGCCCCCTGCATATCGCACAAAGTATCGCCGCCACAGATTTCACACGCGGGCCGGTCAACCCGGCACTCGCCACAGAAGTCGAACCAGGCGTTATCGAGCTGGTGTCGTGTGAAAAATTCGTGATGCGTCGGCATGAATTGACCATGGCGAAATCATTTGGAGGAGATCAACGGTTTCGAATTCTGGCGGTTGTGGCCGGAGAAGTCACGGTGGCAGGAGACCCGTCTGGCCAACCGCTTAAACATGGCGAAACGGCGTTGCTGCCGGCATCACTGCCTGCCACAAGCGTGAACGCTAGCGAGGGTGCCATGCTGCTTGAGATTTTTGTACCGTAGCAAGCAGCAATCCCAATGCTTGCACGACGTATTGCCGTATTCGACAGATTCCTCTAATCAGTGATGTTCAGGTAACTGGCAGTCTGGAATTTACCGCCCGTTGCCGACGCTGCCAGCGTCGGAGCGAAGCTGGCAGCATCGTCAACGGTAAACTCTCCAATGCCAATCACCTCAGCAGGGGAAAATCAGCCCTCTCATACCCCATCCATGCCTCACCATGCCTCACCATGCCTTCTGGGCGATCGGAGATGCACCAATGAACAGAAATGCAATTCAAAATACCTTCGCGGCAACCGTTTGTTCGTGTGTGCTGCTGTTAAGCGGTTGTTACCTGCCGATCATTGATGGTCCACCGGGCACAATCGGTATGCAACGCAGCCGCGCGGTGCTGAACGACCCCTTTCCCAGTGACATCTTGGCACCGCCGATCGGAGGTGCCCGACCGCGCGAATTTGACTTGCCGTTGGCCGAAGCCACCAGCTATCAAAGCCACCCGCAAGCCCGTCGAAAACGCTCCTATGCACCGACCGGGCGAGGAGGCCTTGGAGGCTTTGGTGCCCCTCTTCAACCACCGCCGGCCCAACAGTTTTTTCCTCAATAACGTTCTTCTAAAATCGCATCGAGCAAACACCGCTACTCCAATGCGGCAACCACCTTTTGCATACGTGACTTGTTCGCTCCCAGATCAGAATGGCCGACGCGCGAGGCCGAACGAAAGTGAATCAACGACGCATCCGGGTCCACCAAAAATTCAACGTCATCCACGAACCGGAAAATCAGACTACGGAACTCGTATCGTAAATAGCCGTCCCGTCGGTCGATCAAACGCACACGCGAAAATTGCTGGTCGATCACCTTCTTTAACCGCTCGAGAGCATCTTCGGCAGAACCGGAAAACGGAATTGGTGCCATCTGGTGTGATTGGGAATCCGTTTGCGTCGATACGCAATTTGGACTCTCCGGACAGGCTGCCAGCCTTCCATCGGTCACCCCCAACGCGGGTGGACCACCCGATGTGTAACTAAGCATCGCCAACCCCACCAACATTACAATCGAAACGACAATAAATTTCGTCAACAGCTTCTTCACAGCAACTCCCTGACTACTTCTGACCACTTATTTTACAACATCCACATTCACCGAAGATACTTTAGCTCACCAACGACGCAGCCTTCGACATTAACCTTCTGGCTGACAAACGAAACCCGGCGGCGCTACACAGTCTATTTTCCAACGCAAATAGAAAAACAACCACTCTAACCCCCGTCGAGCAAATTGAGGATTACTGCGACGCACATCAGGAACAGCACCGCAAACAGCACCAGCATGATCAAACCACCGCTTCCGCGATTGCCGCCCACAATCAGCTCCTCCGACAGCACGGCCAATCGCGCCTGCTGCAGGTTTTCACTGTCAAATAATTCGATCTGAGTCTTACTCTCTCCCCGTAAGCGCTCGTCGTCGCGCACCACGCCAAAGCACTCGTCAACGCTGTCGCCGCAGTTGACACTCACACGAAATCTGAAGATCTGCAACCACCCCGGACGCTGTACCGCATGCAGTTCCACTTCGGTGAGCGTGGCGATCGCCTCCCGATATCCATTGGCGGTCAGCCACTGGCGAATATCTTTTTCGGTCGTCCGGTTTTTCGCAAGGTTTTTTAGCATCGTTATTCGTTGCTGGATCTTCCTAAAGCCACTCTTCAGAAGTAGGGCCGGTGCGTGTGCGCCGGCGGGCGCGCCCCATTGGTACGATCGCTAACCGAGCGATGATGCGTTGGGCAACATTTCCTGCAATTTCATTTCACTTGAGCAAGGTCTAAAAATAGAATACGACCAGTTACGACCGCCAGTTGCTGCATCAGGCATCTTGCGGTTAAATCTGGTGCCGATCTTCGTCACCCAAACCAGGTCGCCTCAACAGCCTCAGCAGGTTCATCCAATGGAAGAGTTTTCTCCACCCCCATACCGGAAAGCGATCGCACTCATCCGGAACTTTGACACCGGCAACATGCTGCGCTGGCTGGCGGTGTACCACAAAAAATCCCGCACCTTGAATTTTGTGATGAGCGACAGACTGGAAGGAGAGTCGTTTCGTGACTCAATCATGCGGGAGGTTGCCTGGCAACTGGATGTCGAACGTAATGACTTTCTGACCTCCAAGATGGCCCAGCTGAACCTTGAGTTCATCGAAACCCTGCCGCACACTTCGACAGAATTGCATTACCACGTCGCATTTTACAATGTCGAAGTCTATCGGCCATCCATTCTGGAACTGATTCACGGTCGCAATGATCTGGCCTGGGTAACATCCGAGGAAATCTGTGACCGCAAAACCAAATTGGGGGTCCCATTCGACCCAACGCTTGGCTATTTGATCAATCGCTCGGCCGTAATTCAGCACTGGGAATCAGCCGATTCGAAGCGCGATCTCTAGCACCAACGTCATGCCGACTGGCCGGCTCAACAGTACTCCTACACCAAATCCACGCGCCGATGCAGACTTTAAGACCCATCCTGACCACCATGCATAACGCCTCTCTCCCGCCCCCCCTAAAAGAGCTACAAAAAAAGACACATCCCAAGTTTCTGCTCTGTTTTTTGTGGCGCTTCGCTTCGATGCTGGCGAAGATCATTTTTCGCAGCGCTGACAAGAATTAGATTCTGGTGACAAGAGGCCGGATGCGTTAACCTTACCGCCCCTAAAGGACTCTTCAACAACAATCAATCACCCGTTCTTAAATTATGTTAGCTCCCCAGCCAACGCAGCCCCCACCACCGCAGCGCGTGAACGTCCTCGGCGTTGGAATCTCGATCCTCGATTTGCCTGACGCAGTCGAAAGAATCGTTGACGGTGCCGAACAACCTGGGCACGCTGGCTATGTTACCATCACTGGCGTCCATGGGGTTATCGAATCGCAACGCGACGTTGCCCTAAAAAAAATCTACAATCGGTCTTACCTAAGTACTCCAGACGGCGTGCCAATGGTTTGGGTGGGAAGAATTAAAGGTCATCACAGTATCGAACGCGTTTACGGCCCGGATTTGATGTTGGAGTTGTCCGCAACCACCGCCGATACCAACCACCGCCATTTCTATTTTGGCGGAAATGATGGTGTCGCCGCCGAACTCGAATCGAAGATGAAACGGCGGTTCGCAGGGTTAAACGTCGTCGGTGCAGTAACGCCTCCGTTCCGCCCCATGACGGATGCAGAATACCAACGTCTATATGAAGAACTCCAGGAGACCAGACCGCATTTTATCTGGGTTGGACTGGGTGCTCCCAAGCAGGAGCGTTTTATGCATGATTTGCTCCAACGCTACCCCGATCTGACCGCGGAGTGGGACCATGGTTTGATTTTGTTGGGAGTAGGAGCAGCATTCGATTTTCATACGGGGCGTTTGCGGCAGGCGCCCAAGTTCATGCAGCGCTCCGGTTTCGAATGGCTGTTCCGACTGGCGATGGAACCCGGTCGATTATGGAAACGGTACGCCTATACCAATTCAATGTTCCTCTGCCGGATCTTTCCCCAGCTACTGGGGCTGAAAAAGTACAAAATGGAACAGTAGCCCACCATGCACGTCGATCACCTTGTCTACTCGGCCGCCGATCTGTCAGCGGGCATGGACAGAATCGAAAGTTTGCTGGGAGTGCGTCCTGTCGTTGGCGGCCAACACCCGCAATGGGGTACTCACAACGCGCTGCTGTCGTTGGGATCGGGGACCTATCTGGAAGTGATCGCTCCCGATCCGTCACTGGCAGTGCCGCAGCGCGGGGTGCTGCTCCAGACCACCGCACAGCGGCAGCCTTGGTTGGCCACGTGGGCACTGGGGGTTAGCGGCATTGATCGACTTGCCATCCGGGCGATTCGCGCCGACACCGGAATTGGCCCCGTTGAACAGGGGCAGCGACAAACTCCCTCGGGAGGCTGGTTGAAGTGGAAACTGACAGACCTGTATGCGTTACCGATGGGCGGTGCGATTCCGTTTTTGATCGAATGGGGCCAGACGCCACACCCATGCGCGTCCTTACCCGCAGGAGGACAGCTTACCTCTCTCCGCATCGATCACCCGGATCACAAGACCGTGGCCGCCAAGTTGGATTTGCTGGCATCCAACCGCTCGGTCATCCATGTTGGCCACGCGCCGGACTTCCGGATCGTGGCGACGATCGAAACGGCTCAAGGTCGGGTTGAGCTGAGTTAAGAACTCCGAACGAGTTCCACAACGTGGCTACGCTCGCCAGGGCGTGGATTGCCCCTGAGGAAATCTTCGCGCCGGTGCCATCTCTTCCCCTCGCGTCACCGCTACGACTGGATCAACCGCCCTCAAACGGAGTGTAGGCTCCAACGCCCCCCCGTAAATAATGTTACTGTGACCGTTGGGTTCGAAGATTGTTTATTGCCTCAAATGACCAAACGAACCCTGGCTCGCTCGATCTGAAAAATGGCTTATAGACCGGGAAAACTTTGTGAAATTTTTCTCAAAGTCGAGTTTCAGCTCATTGCCGCGGGGAATCTGCCGAGATAGATTATCGATCAAACAATGCAGCGGCAGCGTGACGGATGTGCAATTGAAACAGCACCTTCGCAGCCTTGGCACTGCCAGTTGTTCCGGTTAGCTCTGGGAGGCCCACAATGACTCAACCGCAGTCACCTGAACCTTCACAAGATACCCGATCTGCCACAGCCAAAGCCATGGACTTGGTCTCGCAAATCACCAGTATCAGCCTCACCGCTGTGCTGCCCGCCCTTGGAGGTTACTTTTTGGACGGGTACCTAGAGACCCAAGTTCTGTTTGTGATTTTAGGCTTACTGGCGGGGATGGGGATGGCCGGACTGCAACTGATAAAGTTGGTCCAACGACTTGAGCGAAATAACAGCGAGCGTAGCTGAGCCGCGATGAACCACATCGTCGGCCCTGCAAAAATCGCTGAAAGTTGCCCGAAAACACAGCGGAGCAGTTGAGATGTCGAAGCTGTTGTTTGAGTCATCGATCCGTGGTTTGGCCAGCCGGATTTTTGTGCTTTGTTTGGCTTTGACTTTGGTTTTGATGTTGTTCTTTGGATTGCGATATGCAGAATGTCTGCCTTCTGTCGTCACCCCATCGGACCTGTTTTTATTGTTCGCATTGGTAGTGACCACTACCATTTTGGGGCAGGTTTTCAGTGAGTACCCTCAGGGCGAGGATTCACTGATGACACGACTAAATTTGATGATTTTCACCCGGTCAGGATTGCTTCTGATCGCGGTTTTGGTGCTGATGAAAACGCGTGTGGGGAAGATTGAAGTGCCCTTCATCGCCGTGCTGATCACACTATACAGCGTGGGTTTGTTTTTCGGAATTTATCTGGATGCCTGCCGGTTGAACCGGCAAGACTCTGCATGAGGTAGCGTGTGTTGTACTTTGACGACAAAGACAAAACAAAAGATCCAGACGATCACGGCCACGACCACTCGCACAGTGATGCGAAAGCTGGCGCAGCGCCCCATGATGGCCACGGCCATGAAAACCATGACGGTCACGATCATGACCACGATGCCCCCCACGAGCACGGTGGCTTGACCGCCGAAGCCGACCACGATCTTTCTCACGCTCAAGAGGCTGGCGAATTCGTCGCCAAGCCAATGACGGAACAGCTACAGGCAAACATGGCCAAGCACTTGGAGGTTGGCCACCTAATGGGCCACGTTCAGGATGCTTACTATTTTGAGTGTCCTAAAGCGTTGGGGCTTAGCTTCGAAGACGACCATGGCCACGAGCACAACGGCATCCCCATTCCGAACATCACGGGATTCACCAAAGAAACACCGATGATCGGCACCGCCGAAACCCCGATTTTTGTGGGGCGGCTGAGCAAATTCATGGTGCTGGAACTGGTCGCTGCGATACTGCTGACACTGATGTTTGTGTGGTTGGGTAAAAAAATTCAATCTGGCGACCGTCCCAAGGGTGCGATCTGGAACCTGCTGGAATCATTTGTCGTATTCATTAGAGACGATGTGGTGAGACCGGCCGTTGGCGATCACGACTACCAGCGTTTCTTGCCATTCTTGTTGACGATGTTTTTCTTTATCCTTTCGCTGAACCTGCTGGGGGCCATTCCCTATCTGGGCTCGGCGACCGGATCGTTGGCCGTCACGGGTGTGCTGGCGTTGCTGACCTTTGGCGTCGTTGCAGGTTCGGGCATCCAGAAGATGGGTTTCGCCGGTTTTCTGAAGGCCCAAGTGCCCAGCATGGATTTGCCGCCTGTGATGAAGGTAATCCTGCTGCCATTGATGTTTGTTATCGAAATTTTCGGACTGTTCGTGAAGCACGCGGTGCTGGCGATTCGTCTGTTTGCCAACATGTTTGCCGGGCACTTGGTACTGGCGATCTTTGTTGGGTTTATCGGGGTGCTGGCTGGAACGTTGTTGTTCTACCCGTTTACGCCGGTCATTGTGCTAGGCACAATCGCATTTAGTGCGTTGGAGCTGTTTGTTGCATTTTTGCAGGCTTACGTGTTCACGTTCCTGGCGTCATTATTTATTGGTTCAGCCCAACACGCTCACTAGATTTCCCTCTGGTGTCAATTGGACTGGTTTTAGAAAAAGAGTTGCGGTTTCGAATCGTCGAAATCGCTTGAAGCAAATTTCCTTTAAAGCGTTTGTCGGAGAGATTTTAATGACTATTCCTAGTTTTGCTGCTATTGGTGCTGGTCTGGCGATTATTGGTGCTGGTTTGGGCATCGGCAAAATCGGTAGCTCGGCTTGTGAAAGCATTGCGCGTCAGCCTGACGTGGCCAACCGAATCCAGACTGCCATGATTATCGCGGCTGCTCTGATCGAAGGTGCGGCATTCTTCGCGCTGATCGTTGCTCTTATTGCTTAGTTGACCCGCGGTCGGACACGCTCCCTAGTTGGAACAGTCAGGCCACCGGATAAACTACCCGCGATCATTTTCCGTGATGGTGGGTCTGTCGATACGTTTCGGAGATTTTGTCGTGAGTCAATTTGCACTTAACGGGTGTCTGTTGCTGGCCTCCAGTGAAGGGCCCGCCAATCCTTTGGCGGCTCCCATTGATTTGGCACTGTGGACACTGCTGGTCTTTTTGGGCCTGATGTTTGTGCTGGGCAAGTTTGCCTGGAAGCCGATTATCGAGGGCCTCAATGCCCGCGAAAAAGGGATCGCCGACAATATTGAATCGGCGGCCCGGGCTCAGGAAGAAGCGCAGTCCAGCCTCAAGGCCTATCAGGAAAAACTGGCCGCCGCCCATGACGAGGCCGCCGCCGTCATTGCCGAAGCACGCAGCGATGCTGCCGCGGCAAAGGAAAAACTGATGGCCGAAGCCAACGAAGAGGCCAACCGGACCCGCCAGAAAGGTCTGGCCGATGTCGAGGCGGCCAAAAGTGCGGCGGTCCGCGAACTGGCAGAAGCATCAGTCGATTCTGCCGTTTCGCTGGCCAGTAACATCGTCGGTCGTTCACTGAAAAAAGACGATCACGCAAAACTGATCGAGGATTCGGTCAAACGATTTGCGGGGTCATAAAAAACATGAGCAACAACGCAAAACCTGATTTGTTTACTACCGAACAACAGCAACTGGGTGTGGTTTACGCCAAGGCCCTGTTGAACGTCGGAGATAAATCCGGATCAACCGAAGGTTTGCTTGACGAATTGCACGTTGTGGCAGACGCAACCACGGCTCAACCGGGACTGGTCAACACCCTTCAGTCGCCACAGATGGGTGCTGAAGAGAAAGCGGAATTGGTCGGCAGGATTTTTGGCGGCAAAGTCAGCGCTGCGTTGCTGAACTTCCTGAAAGTGTTGGTTGGCAAAGATCGTTTTGATTGTTTACCTGCGATCAATGCCGCCGCAAAAAAACTGCACGACGAAAAAAGTGGCGAGATTCAGGCGACCCTGACGACCGCCGAAAGCATCGACGAATCAGCAAAACAGGAAATTGCCGACCAGCTTTCGAAAAAGCTGGGTAAGCAAGTAAAACTTGACGCACTCATCGACCCGTCGATCGTCGGCGGCATCGTGGTGCGGGTTGGCGATACGGTTTACGACAGCAGTGTCGTTGGCCAGTTGCAACAGGTACGCAGCCGAGCGATCAATAGAGCGACTGAAGCGATTCGGGAAAAACTCGAACGCTTCGCCAGTGAGAGTTGATTGGAACGAAAGTTGATTTGAACGTTAGACCGTCCATCAAGAAACATTTTTGATTGATCTGGTAAATGAACCACACAGAGGTTCAGCCAGTTCGCCCGAACACGAGGATACAAATGAAAATTAGTGCTGACGAAATCGCATCGGTAATCCAGCAGGAAATCGAGCAGTTCGAAAGTAAGGTCGACGTCAACGAAGTCGGTACCGTGCTGGAAGTTGGCGATGGTATCGCACGCGTTCATGGTTTGTCCAACGTCGCTGCTGGCGAAATGGTCGAATTCGACGGCGGCATCATTGGTCTGGCGTTCAACCTAGAAGAGACCAGTGTTGGTGTCATCATCCTAGGAGACTACCTGAAGATCAGCGAGGGCGGATCGGTAAAGGCGCTTGGCAGACTCCTGTCAGTCCCGGTCGGTGATGCGGTTATCGGTCGGGTGCTGGATCCGCTGGGCAATCCGCTTGATGGAAAAGGACCGGTTAACTCCTCCAAAACCCGACCTGTCGAGGTGATCGCCGCCGGTGTGGCCGAACGCCAACCAGTGGGCGAACCCATGTCCACCGGACTCAAGGCTGTTGATGCGATGACGCCCATCGGACGCGGCCAACGCCAGTTGATCATTGGTGACCGCAAAACGGGTAAAACTGCGATCGCGATTGATGCGATTCTGAACCAAAAAGGTTCCGGAGTTAAGTGTTTCTATGTCGCCATCGGCCAGAAGGACAGTTCTGTCGCGGGTGTGATCCGCGAACTGGAAGAACGCGGCGCGATGGATTATACGACGATCATCGTGTCAGGTGCCAGTACACCGGCCCCGCTGCAATACATCGCGCCTTACGCCGGTACGGCGATGGCCGAAGAATTCATGTTCAATGGCGAACACTGCCTAGTGGTTTACGATGACCTGTCGAAACAGGCTGTTGCGTATCGCGAATTGTCGCTGCTGATGCGTCGTCCTCCGGGCCGTGAGGCCTACCCAGGTGACGTATTCTATTGTCACAGCCGCCTGCTAGAACGTTCGGCCAAACTCAGCGAAGAATTGGGGGGCGGTTCGATTACCGCACTACCGATCATTGAAACACTCGAGGGTGAGGTTTCCGCCTACATTCCAACCAATGTGATTTCGATCACCGACGGACAGATTTACCTCCAGCCGGACCTGTTCTTCGCCGGTATTCGCCCTGCGATGAACGTCGGTATTTCCGTGTCACGCGTGGGTGGTGCAGCCCAAGTGAAAGCGATGAAGAACGTCGCCGGAAGTCTGCGTCTGGATCTGGCTTCGTTCCGCGAACTCGAAGCGTTCGCCCAGTTGGGAACGGACCTTGACCCTGCCACTCAGGCACGACTGGACCGCGGTTACCGCATGGTGGAATTGCTCAAGCAAGCCCAATACCGCCCGTTGTCGATGACCGACCAGGTCATGTTGATTTACGCCGGAACCAAAGGCTATCTGGATATTGTGCCGATCGACCAGGTCGGTCGCTGGCAGGACGAATTCCTCGAATTCATGCAGACCAAAAAGAAAGCCTCGTGGGACATCATGCATGCTAATCTTGGCAATGGTGCTGCCCTGAAGAAAGCCGATGACGAAGCAACCAAAGCGGTTGTCGAAGCGTTGGAAGAGTTTAATAAATCGTTCAGCTAAAATCATTCAGCCGAACCGTTCAGTTGAACCCGACTGCGGTACCCGCAGGCTGGCCTCTCCTTCATGGCCAGCCAGTCGCCCGCCACTGTTTTTCCCGATCCATTCACATTGATTACCGAGTAACCTCATGGCAAATGCCAGAGCCCTTGATAAACGCCGCAAGTCGATTCGCAATATCAAAAAGATTACGCGCACGATGGAATTGATTGCGACTGCCCGGTTTAAAAAAGCCATGGATCGCGCGACGGCCGCCAATGACTACACCCAGCGCATCACCGGTGTTGTTTCCGATTTGGCTCGCGCCGGTTTGGAAGTGTCGCACCCGCTGTTGGAAGCGCATGACAAAACAGAATCGGCCACACTATTAGTGCTGACCGGAAATCGTGGCCTGTGTGGCGGTTACAACGGCAACGCGTTGCGACTGGGAGTCAAATCGCGCGAAGAATTAACGACCGACATTCCTCACGTCCGCTTGGAAGTCAGCGGTAAACGTGGGATCTCGGGTTTCAAATTCCGCCAGATCGAAACCGACGAATCATTCACCCAGTTCGACGACCAACCACAGTACGACGAAGTTCAAAAGATCGCCGAACGGTATCTTCAGGAATACACCGCCGGTCGCCTTGACCGCTTGGACGTCACCTACACAAAATTTATTACGGTTGCCCGTCAACAGGTCGTCACAGAAACGCTGTTGCCGTTGGGCAAACTGGAAGGTGCTGACACACCTGTCGATGAAAAAGCCGGCAAGGGCGAATCGATTTACGAATTCCGCCCGTCTGCCGAAAGTATCCTAGAAGAGGTTGTGCCGACCAGTTTTAAAGTGAAACTGTTCAAATGTTTTCTGGACGCGGCTGTCAGCGAGCAGATTGCCCGCATGGTGGCGATGAAGAGTGCGACAGAGAACGCCAACGAGATGATTCGCAACCTGTCACGAACCTACAATCGCGCCCGTCAGTCGCAAATTACTGGCGAAATTATGGAAGTCATCGGCGGTGTGGAAGCACTTAACGGCTAATTTGAACTGGCCGGGATAATTGAACCGGCCAGCCTAGACTGACCGGTATATATTGAACCGATCAGCCTGAACTGGCCGGGATAATTGAACCGATCAGCCTAGACTGGCCGGGATACATTGAACCGATCAGCCTGAATTGACCGGTATACCCCAGAGCCCTTCACCGACTAACTTTCTCCAATAGAACAATTTTTGATCTCGATTAAATCGGAACCACACATGGCAACTGCAACTAACACTGGCCGAATCACTCAGGTGATTGGATCGACCTTTGATGCTGAATTCAGCGATGACTCATTGCCGGCGATTTACAACGCTGTGAAAGTTGAAATCAACGACGGCGAAGAAACACGTACGTTGACCGGAGAGGTCTCCAAACACCTTGGCGGTGGACGCGTGCGTTGCGTTGCACTGGGCTCGACCGAGGGTTTGCGACGTGGCTCTGACTGCGTCGACACCGGTGCTTCGGTCGCCGTCCCAGTGGGCGAAGCCACTCTTGGCCGCGTGTTCAATATGCTGGGCGAACCGGTCGATGGACGCGGCGAAGTCAAAGCCTCCGAAACACGGTCAATTCACCGCGCCGCTCCTGCGGTTGAAGAACTGGCCACCAACACCGAGCTGTTTGAAACAGGGATCAAGGTTGTGGATTTGCTCACACCGTTTGTACGTGGTGGCAAAGCCGGCCTGTTTGGTGGTGCGGGGTTGGGCAAAACTGTTATTCTGACCGAATTGATCGCTCGTATCGCCAGTTCTCACGGCGGTTATTCCGTGTTCGCAGGTGTTGGCGAACGTACGCGTGAGGGCACCGACCTGTGGTTGGAGATGCAGGAGACCGAGATCGGCCAAACCGGCCGCAAGGTCATCGAGCAAACGTGCATGGTGTTCGGCCAGATGAACGAACCGCCCGGATCCCGTTTGCGTGTCGCCCTGTCAGCACTCACCATGGCGGAGCACTTCCGCGATCAGACCGGTAAAGACACATTGCTGTTTGTTGATAACATCTTCCGTTTCTCTCAGGCAGGTTCGGAAGTGTCGGCTTTATTGGGACGGATGCCATCAGCGGTAGGTTACCAGCCCACCCTAGCCACCGAAATGGGTGCCCTTCAGGAGCGTATCGCTTCTACGAAAAAGGGGGCGATCACCTCGGTTCAGGCCGTTTATGTTCCGGCGGACGACCCTACCGATCCGGCCCCAGCAACCGCGTTTGGACAACTGGATGCGTTTCTGTACCTCGAGCGCTCGATTTCGGAAAAAGGTATTTACCCTGCGGTGGATCCACTGGCCTCATCGTCGCGTATCTTGGATCCGCACTACGTCGGCGACCGCCACTACAATATCGCTCGCCGCGTTCAAACAACCCTGCAGCGGTACCGCGAACTACAGGACATCATCGCGATTCTCGGTGTTGATGAATTGTCTGAGGAGGACAAATTAATCGTACATCGCGCCCGACGTATCGAACGATTCCTGTCACAGCCGTTCTTGGTTGCGGAAGTGTTCACCGGCAAGGCCGGTCAGATCACTCCTCTGGAAGACACCATCCGCAGCTTTGAAGAATTGTGTGATGGCAAGTGGGACCACCTGCCCGAAGACGCATTCATGTACGTTGGCTCAATTGAGCAGGCTGAGGAGCAGGCCAAAGAACTGGCGAAGAAATCATAGGGCAGCTGAATGCCACACAGAATGGACATTCGTGTTCGTTCGAGATTGACCGGATGTAAACGGACACTCATGTCCGCTTACGTCACCTAAACGCGAATTTTACTTTCTCCCACCCGGGTTTTTGATGGCCGGAAAATTACAAATCGTAATCGTCACCCCAGAAAAGACGACGCTCGACCAGCAGGCTGAGTTTGTCGCATTGCCGTTGATCGATGGCGAAGCGGGCTTCCTTCCGGGCGCTGCTCCAATGATCGGACGATTGGGAGCAGGAGAACTGAGAATTCGCGACGGGGGCAAAGAGGAACGTTTCTTCGTTGACGGCGGGTTCGCTCAAATTGAAAATGGTGTTCTGTCGGTCCTACCCGGACAATCAATTCCTGCGGCCGATGTCACACTGACGGCGGCAGAGGAGGCCCTGAAAGAAGCATTGGCCCTGCCAGCAGACAAACCGGAACTGAACGAAGTCAAGCAAAAGGCGGTAGCTATCGCTCGCGCCCAAAAACGTTTTGCCGAAAAATCCTAGTACGTCTCCTGCCGCCCCCCTGTTCCGGTGCCGCAAGATTAATTCTGGCATTCCCGATTCTGCCCGGGAATACAATAAAACGGAGGCCATGCCTCCGTTCACAGCGCAAGAAAGTAGCGTCTTCCATCCAAGACTCTGCAAGGCAAATCTTGGTTACTTGGTCACGAAAAAATTCCCGTTATTTTCTACGATGGGATCGTGTCCTCCGACGCCATGCTTGGTGTAATCGCGACACCAGAATTGAGCCCATCGGAATCGCCTCCACTTGTGACTTACACCATGCGGCCCCGGTCTATGTTGCTGATCACACCTTCGGTGTGATGCGCGCTCAACCTTGCCCAGCCCTCGCACCAAGCGGTCCTCTGAAAAAAACAACCAGAGTTAACCGCCCCATACAGGGGGTCCTAAACCACTTATCTCTTAAAAAACCGGTCGCGAAATTTGCTTTAATACGAATGTTCGGTTACACTCGGTGCCGGTGGGAACGGCGGAACATAGACCCCTTATCTGTTAATTGTGTAGGCCAACAGCACAAGAATCGTGTTCTTTTCTCACTGTAAATGATGGAATTCGTCGCCTTTTGAGCTCTGGTTTGCTCCCCTGACCCCTCAGCGGAACAATCCGTGCTCGACAGCGGAGTCGTATGGACGCTGGCTCCCTGGTACACAAATCCCCATTTTGGCGGTTGCGCGGACGCATTATGCCGAATTGCAGACTTATTGCTGACGCGCTCAAGCGTCGGGAGGCAAATTTGATTACCGAAGCATCTCTTCAAGAAAAAACATCACGTGATCTGGCCCAAATGGCCAAAAAGAAAGGTGTTCAAGGATGGCACTCAATGAGGAAGCCCCAGCTCGTCAAAGCACTTTTTAAACTGGCAAAAGACAGAGACAAACAAAATAAGAAGCGTGCGGCAGCTAAAGCTGAAACCAGACCCAATTCCCGGATTGATCGAAATCAATCCCCACTAATCTCTGCCACAACCCGGCCGGCCGAAAAGCCATCCGCTAACGGCAAAAGGACCGAATCGGCCATCGCCAGACGACTGCGGCGGCAGCGTGCCGAACAGGAGAAACTTCGCAATATTGCGTTTCGTGAGATCAGTAACCCCGGTCGAGAGGCCCCCAAACGTGACCGCATTGTGTTAATCGTGCGTGACTCTTTCTGGTTACAGGGGTACTGGGAAATTACCGCCGCCACCGTTGCCCGAATCAAAATCGCCATGGGTAACTATTGGCATAAAGCAAAACCCGTATTGCGTTTGCTGGAGATTACCAGTCGCGGGAACACCAATTCATTTGAAGAGTTGGCAGAAGAAATTCCAATCCGCGGTGGTGCGAGCAACTGGTTCATTAACGTCCCCGATCAAAACAAGTCCTACCGTCTGGCGATCGGTTACGTCCTACCTTCGGAAACCGACGCGGCCGATCGGTTTTACTTAATCACCAAAAGTAACGAAGTGCTGACCATGCCATCGGGTTCGGGAGAGGATCAATCGTGGACAGACCTCACCAACAATGCGGAAAAATACTACGCTCAAAGCGGCGGGTACGATTCGGGCAAAGTATCGGCGGAACTCAAAGATGTGTTCGAAGAGAAATCGCAACAACCTTTACATAGCGTTGCGATCCAGAATATCCCGTCGCTC